>NZ_VIVR01000001.1:5449614-5752371 GCF_007828955.1 Kitasatospora atroaurantiaca
AGCCTCGCCGGTCTGAGCCGGCAGGGGCAGTCCGTGCCGTACCGGATCGAGACGATCAAGGGCGTGTCCTACGCCTTCTTCGACGGGACGGTGGGCTCGTACGTCGCGACCTACGGCCAGGACACCACGGCGCCCACGGTGACCGGGACCTCCCCGGCGAACGGGGCCACGGGGGTGGCGCCCTCCGCGGCGGTGCGGTTCTCCTTCGGTGAGCCGCTCGACCCGGCGACGGTGACGGCCTCGACGGTGACGCTGCGGGTGAGCGGCGGTGCTGCGGTGGCCGGCTCGGTCGCGTACGACAGCACGACCAGCAGCGCGGTCTTCACGCCCGGCTCGGCGCTGGCACTGACGACCGGTTACACGGCCACCGTGCAGGGGGTGAAGGACATCGCGGGGAACGTGCTGGCGAGCCCGTACAGCGTCTCCTTCACCACCGGAGGAGCGCCGCCGCAGACGATCGGGAACACCGCCGTCGGCACGCTGATCGACGACACCGACTCCAACCACCTGAACGGCAGCAAGGTGACGACGGGTGCGAGCCCGGTGCCGCTGACCTCGCTGAGCGTGCACGTGGGCTCGGTGAGCGCGGCGCCCAACAACCAGTACCAGCTGGCGGTGTACACCGACAGCGGCGGCTCGCCGGGCACCCTGGTGGTCTCCACGGCGAGCGGCACCCTGACCGCCAACGCCTGGAACTCGCTGCCGGTGAGCGCCACGCTGAGTGCCAACACCACGTACTGGTTCGTCTACAACAGCAACGGGACGAGCGCGGCCGTCAACAACATGAACTTCAGCACCGGAGCGGCCGGGCAGGGCGCCTACAGCAGCACCGGGGTGCCCTTCGGGACCTGGCCGGCGAGCTTCGGGCCGGCCACCAAGGACACGCTGATGTACTCGCTGTACGGGTCGTACTGACCCTCCGTCCGTGGGGCGCTTGTGTCACAAGTCTGCGACACAAGCGCCCCAGGCATGTTTTGAACCTGTTCAGAATGATCGCAGGGACCCTACAGTCACGGTCATGCCGCGGCGCCCGAGGGAGCGGACCGCGTGCTCACCGATCCCTGAGGGGGACTCATGTCCAGTCCGTCCGCTGCCGCCCCGCCGCCGCGCGTGCCGAACGACCCGTACCGCCCGCCGGTGGTGCCGAGCCCGTTGCAGCCGCCCGCCTGGATGAAGGCCACCGAGCCGCGCAAGCCGACCCCGGTGCCCGGGGTGCGGGTAGTGGCGGCCGGCCTCGCCGCCGGACTGGTGTCGGCGGCCGTGCTGGCGGACGGGATCGGGGTGAACCTGCTGATCTGCGCGCTGATCGCCGCCGTGGCGGCCGGGTTGGCAGGGCGCTCCGCCGGGCGGCAGGTACGGCCGTGGACGGTCCTCTGGGGTGTCGTGGCGCTGCTGCTGCTGGTCGTTCCGGTGCTCACCGACGCCGGCTGGCCGACCTTCCTGGCGATCGTGACGGCGCTCGGCATCGGCTCGCTCGCGCTGCACGGCGGGTCCAGGTGGGCCGGGGTGCTGCTCGGTCCTCTGGGCTTCTGGGCGCATCTCGTACCGTCGGTGCCGTGGGCGGCGATGACGCTGCGTGATCGTCAGTACCCGGCGCGGGAGCGGATCCTGCCCGTGCTAAAGGCCTCCGCCGTGGCGCTCGGCCTGCTGGTGGTCTTCGGTGCGCTGTTCGCCAGTGCGGATGCGGCCATGGGTGAGTTGTTCGGCGACCTGATGCCGAGCGCCGATGTGGGCGATCTGCCGCTGCGGGTCCTGATGTTCGCGGTCGGCCTGGTGGTGGCGCTCGGTGCCGCGCACACGGCGGCCTCCCCCAGGCGTTGGGACCGGTTGCCCGTCGCGCCCGGGCGGGAGCGCGGCCGGGTGGAGTGGGCACTGCCGCTGATCGCCCTGAACCTGCTCTTCGGAGCCTTTGCGGCCGTCCAGCTGGTGGTGTTCGTCGACGGTTACCAGGCGATCCTGCGCAAGCCCGGGCTGATCCCGTCCGAGTACGCGCGGCAGGGCTTCTGGCAGCTGCTGTGGGTCACGGTGCTCACGCTCGTGGTGGTCGCGCTGGCGAAGCGCTGGGCACCCCGGCGCACGGCCGGCGACCGGCTGCTGGTCAAGGGCCTGCTCGGGCTGCTCTGCGCGCTGACCCTGGTCGTGGTGGCCTCGGCGCTCTACCGGATGCAGCTCTACGTGGACGCCTTCGGGCTGACCAGGCTGCGGATCTCGGTGGCGGCGGTGGAGCTGTGGCTCGGCGTGGTGTTCCTGCTGGTCATCGCCGGGGGAGTGCTGAGCTCGCGGCGCTGGCTGCCCCGGGCCGTGGTGCTCAGCGCGGCTCTCGCTGTCGGGGTGTTCGGGCTGCTGGGGCCGGACGCGCTGATCGCGGAGCAGAACGTCGCGCGGTACGAGAAGTCCGGCAAGCTCGATGTCGGGTACCTGAGGGAGCTGTCGGCGGACGCCGTGCCGGCCCTCGACCGGCTGCCGGACGACCGGCGGACCTGCGCGCTGCAGCTGATCAGCCAGGACCTCTCAGAGGCGAGGTCGAGCTGGTACTCGACCAGCCTGGCCGAGGCCCGCGCCAGGGACATACTTCGGAAGAACCCGGTGGCACCGGACGGCGGAAACGCCTGCCTGCGGGCCGGATTCCGCGAGGACTACCTGCCGTAGCGACGGGCGGCGAGCCGGCCGCGGGTGTGCCGGGGGGCACACCCGCGACCGTACGGCCCGTCTGTCGGTCGGTGTTGACGGTGTATCAGTGAAACGCGGGCTACGGTCAGTGAACCGCGGCCGCGACGCCCTCGGTGGGCAGGTCGCCCGGCTTGGCCTTGATCACGAAGACGGACACCAGCAGGGCGACCGCGGCCAGCGCGGCGCCGATGATGAAGGCCTGCGCGATGCCGTGCGCCAGCACCTCGTTGTACCAGCTGGTGCCCACCGGGAACTGCCCCTGGGCGGCGAACTCCGCCTTCTGCGCGGGTGTCGCGTTGGCCATGAAGTCCGGCGCCTGCAGCTTGCCCTCGTTACGGGCCGCCGTGGCGAACACCGTGGTCAGGATCGAGAGACCCAGGGAACCGCCGATCTGCTGCATGGAGTTGAGCAGGCCGGACGCCGCACCGGTCTCGTGGCCGGGTACACCCGCCACCGAGAGCAGCATCACCGGGACGAAGATCAGACCCATTCCGAAGCCGAAGACGACCGTGGGGCCGAGCACCCCGGTGACGTAGCTGCTGTCCGCGCTGGTCTGCGTCAGCCAGGTGAGACCGCCGGTCACCAGCACGGCCCCGCCGGCCATGAAGGGCTTGGGCCCGTACTTGGCCTGGAAGACGGAGGCGATCTGCGCGGCGATGATGATCGCGACGCTGATCGGCAGGAAGGCCACACCGGCCTTCAGCGGGCTGTAGCCGAGCACCCGCTGTACGAAGATCGTGATGTAGAAGAAGATGCCGAACATGGCGGCCGCCAGGCAGAGCATCATCACCAGGCCGCCCGTACGGTTGCGGTTGGCGAGCAGGTGCAGTGGCGTGATGGGCTGTGCCGTGCGCCGCTCGATCACCAGGAAGAGCGCGAGCAGCACCACGCCGACGGCGAAGGAACCCAGCGTCAGCGAGTCGCTCCAGCCCTCCGAGGCGGCCCGGATGAAGCCGTACACCAGGCTGACCAGACCGAGCGTGGATGTGAGCGCACCCGGGAGGTCGAAGCGGCCCTCGTGGCGCTCGGACTCGTTGATGTAGAGCGGTGCGGCAACCGCGATGAGGACGGCGATCGGCACGTTCACGAAGAACACCCAGCGCCAGTTCAGGTACTCGGTGAGCAGACCGCCGGCCAGCAGGCCGATGGCGGCACCGGAGCCCGCGACCGCGGAGAACACCCCGAAGGCCCGATTTCGCTCGGGCCCCTCCTCGAAGTTGGTGGCGATCAGGGCGAACGCGGTCGGTGAGCAGATCGCACCACCGATGCCCTGGAGCGCACGGGCGGCCAGCAGCATGCCGGAGTCCTGCGCGAAACCGCCGAGCAGCGAGGCCAGGCCGAAGAGCAGAGCGCCGAAGATGAAGACCCTGCGCCTGCCGAGAATGTCGCCGGCCCGGCCGCCGAGCAGCAGCAGCCCGCCGAAGGTCAGGGTGTAGGCGTTGATGACCCAAGACAGGCTGGTGTTGGAGAACTCCAGCGCGTCCTGGATGTGGGGGAGTGCGATGTTCACGATCGTGGCGTCGAGCACGACCATGAGCTGGGTGGCCGCGATGACCGCCAGGGCGATGCCCTTGTGCTGGCCGCGGCTGGCTTGCGATGGTGCAGCCTTGCTTAGTGTGTCCGAGATAGCCATGTAATGCCCCCTGCTGGCTACTGCTTCTGGTTGCAGTTGTCTTCCGCAGTCGAATCTGCGGTTACCGGCCGCGGTTGACGGCGTGCCGGCGGTTCAGCGCGTAGTGCCTGAACTGCGGGTAGTACCAGGGCTGCCCCCGCTGCTATGACTGCCCTGTAGCCCAGCTGCGCGCTATGAAGGAACGGATGCGTTCACTATGGTGGACAATATCCGGTGGATGATTGTGAACGCAAGCGTTCTCTAGGGTTGGTGACGATGGATCAGATGGTGCGGCGGCAGAGGGCCGACGGCCCCCCGGCCGGAGCGTCGCCCAGGTGTGTGCTGGCGGGCGAGGTGAGTGGTGCGGCGGTCGCGCCGTCGCGGAAGCGAGGCAAGGCGCTGGAGGCCGCGATCTTCGAAGCGGCCCTCGACCAACTCACCTCCGGCGGGTTTGCTCGGATGACGATGGAAGGTGTCGCCGGTGCGGCGCAGACCGGGAAGGCCGCGCTGTACCGACGCTGGGCATCCAAGGCCGATCTGGTCATCGATGCCCTCGGGTCCACTCTCCCACCCCCTACCGACATCCCCGACCTCGGGTCCGTGCGTAGCGAGTTGATGCAGCTCATGGGGCGTTTCGGTGAGGTGATGGAGTCCCGGGCCGGTACCGCGATGCGCGCGCTGATGGCCGAGCTGGACCACGAACGGGCGCGGGTCTTCAAGGACTTCGTGCTGGCCCGGGTCGTGCAGCCGGCGACCCTCGCCATGCTGGAGATCCTCCGCAGGGGCGAACTCCGGGGCGACGTCCGGCCCGGGGCGGCCAACTCACTGGTCGCGGATGTCGGGCCGGCCATGCTCATGTACCGGGCCAAGGTCTGCGAGGGCCCCTTCGACCCCGGCTTCTGCACGGCGCTGGTCGACGAGGTGCTGATCCCGATGGTGAGCCCTGCCGACTGCCGGTGAGCAGCCCTCGGGCGGGCGGTGAGCGGTCGGGTGGGTGGGCGGGTGGTGTCCTGGGGGTGGGCCTCGGGCCGGCGTGCAGGACGTAGGCTGGACTCGCCCAGGAAGCAGCCGAATGGACCCCCCGATGCCGTACGACCCCCCGACCCATTCGGTCGAGCGCTCGCTGCGCCGGGCCGGTGCCCGGCTCGTGGCGGGGTTGGACGAGGTCGGCCGCGGAGCCTGGGCCGGGCCCGTGACGGTGGGCGCGGCGGTGACCGGACTGCGCAAGCCGCCGGAGGGGCTCACCGACTCCAAGCTGCTCACCGAGCGCCGCCGCAACGAGCTCGCACCGCTGCTGGCGGACTGGGTCCACGCGTACGCGCTCGGTCACGCCTCGCCGGAGGAGTGCGACGAGCTCGGGATGACCGCCGCTCTGCGGCTCGCGGCGCAGCGTGCGTTGGAGGCGCTCCCGGTCCAGCCGGACGCGATCATCCTCGACGGCAAGCACGACTATCTCGGCGGGCCCTGGCGGGTGCGGACGGTGATCAAGGGCGACCAGTCCTGCATCTGTGTCTCGGCCGCGTCGGTGCTGGCCAAGGTGCAGCGCGACAGCCTGATGGCGGAGATCGGGGACGATCACCCGGCGTTCGGGTTCGCCGACAACGCCGGTTATCCCTCGCCGGTGCACCGCGCGGCGCTGGAGGAGTACGGGCCTACCGAGTACCACCGGCTCTCCTGGGCGTACCTGGACGGGCTGCCCAGGTGGAGCCACCTGAAGCGGGTCCGGGCCGTGGCCGAGCAGGACGAGCAGCTCGCGCTGGATTTCTGACGATTCGTCCGCTCTCCCGGAGCGGTCGGTAGCGGCTGTGCGTGTGTCCAAAGGGTGGGGCGCCCGTGCGCATCCGACCGGCATTTGATAGATATCCGGGTATGCCAGTCTTCCCCGAGGAGCCGGAGATTCACGAGAGCATCCCGGGCGCCGGCGTTCCCTTCCCCCGCGAGTCGGACGCACATGCCCCCCGTACGCCTGCCGTCGGCAGCGCGTCCCCTGTCCCCACGTCCCCCGTTGTCCCGCGCCCCGCGGCGCCGCGACCGGCGGTGCCCCGTCCTGCCTCGCCCATGGGCGACCGGCCGGGGCCTGCGGCCCGTTCTGCGCAGATCCCCAAGCCCGGTCCCGGGCCCCGTCGGGCCGTCCCGACCGTGCAGCTGGTGCCCGCGGCCGCGCGGGACGCGGTCGAGCGGGCCGACGAGGCGGTGGACACCCTGCTGGAGTCGGGTCGCGGGCCCGCCGACATTCTGGTGCTGACGGTCGGTGAGCCGCACCCGTGGCAGCAGCACGAACTCTCCTTCGGCGAGGACCGCTACTGGGCCCAGCTCGCCGAGGCGGGCGACGTGTTCTACGCGGACGCCGCGACCACGCGGCCGCTGCGCCGGGACGTCGTGGTGCTGGTCGTCAACGACGGTGCTGCCGGGCGGGTGGAGCAGGCGGCCCGGAAGGCTCTCGGTCACGCCGGCAAGCTGCTGGTGGTGTGTGGTGAGTCCGCGCTGGTCGCGCCGCTGTTCCCCGGGGTGAGCAGGCCCGTACCGGCCTGACCTGTGATGCGGCGGCCCGGGATGGCCCCGGCGTTCCGGGTCGCCGCTCGTCAGCTGGTCGCCGCGCGGCGGACGGTGTCGATCGAGGTGATCGCCGCCGGTCTCCAGGGGCGTTCAGGGGCCGGCTCGCGCGCGGCGCGCGGCGCGAACTCGGTGACGGTGTGTACCGGGCCGTCCGCCCAGGAGCCCGAGTGCGGGTTGCGTCCCCGGCGGCCGTCCCCCAGTGACTGCCAGCCGGTCGGTGTGAGCGCGATGTACGAGCCGCAGCGCAGGCCGTGCAGGGCCGAGGCGTCGCGCAGCGCCCACATCCAGGCGCCGTCCTGCTCCGTCCAGTCGGCCGAGCCCTCGCGGCAGCGCAGCAGCACCGCCGTACGGGTGGGACTGGCGAGCCGCAGGTCGTGCGGAGTGACCTGGCGCAGCTGGGTGAGGATCGCGTTCCGATGGTGCCAACCGTCGAGGATGTGCGCCCGGGCGGCGAACGAGGCCGATGCCGTCACATGGTGCTGGGCGTCCAGCACGGCCACCACGGTGGTGCCCGGCTGAGGCAGGTGCCGCTGGTGCAGCTCGGCCACGAACTCGCGCGGGGCCCGCAGCAGGGGGATCCCGGAGTTCGACCAGGTCTCGAGGTCGAGCATCCGTTTCCGGGCGGAGGAGAGCTGACCTCGGTCGATACCGTTGATCACGATCCTCCTTCCCCGACCCGCAGGCGTGCGGGTACGAACGTACGCCGAAGGCCGGGTCCGTCGGGACCGGAGGCTGGGTACGGTCCAATTCTCAGGTCAGATGGGCCCGACCGGCAACGATGAAATGATGAACGGCGCCCGAAACTCGGTGTTCTGCCGGATATATTCCACTCCGGCGCGGGTGCCATTCGGCTGACGGTGCATCGGATCGGATCCGGAGGCCACGCTCACGCCTGGACCGTCACGCCTGGACCGCGAGAACCAGCGGCAGGACCGCGCTCGCCCCGGCTTTCCTCAGCAGCCGCGCCGCCACCGTGACCGTCCAGCCGGAGTCCACCAGGTCGTCGACCAGCAGCACCGGACCGGAGGCGGCGGCCAGCGCGGACCTGAGCTCGTCCGGCACCAGCAGCGTCCCGGCGAGCGAGTGCAGCCGCTGGGCGCTGTTGCTCCTGGGCCCATGGGGTGGCCGGCCGGCCGCGTACTCGATCCGCCCGAGCAGCGGCAGTCGGCCGATCGCGGCGATCTGGGCGCCCAGGCTCTCCACCAGCACCGGACGGGTGCCCGAGGCCATCGTCACCACCCCGACCGGCCGGGCGGGCCGGCTGCCGTCGGAGCCCTCGGGGCCGGCCCAGCCGCCGGGGCCGCGAGCCCAGTCGGCCAGCACGCTGACCAGGGCGTCCACCACCTCGGTGGGGGCGGGACCGTCCGGTGCGTGCTCGGCGAGCATGGTGCGCAGGCGGTTGCCCCAGCCGATGTCGGAGAGCCGCCCCAGCGCCCGGCCGGTCTCGGCCTGCTCGCCGGCCGGAATCCGGCCCTTGAGCGCCACGCCGAGGGCGTCCATGCCGGTCGGCCAGAGCCGGCGCGGCTCGAACGTGACGCCGGGCCGCCCGAGTGCCGCCCGGGCCGCGTCCAGAGCCTCGGCCGAGACCTCCGCGGTGTGGCGGGCGCCGGCGCAGTTGTCACAGCGTCCGCACGGCACGGCTTCCTCGTCGTCGAGCTGCCGCCGCAGGAACTCCATCCGGCAGCCCGTCGTGGCCGCGTACTCGCGCATGGCCCGCTGCTCGGCCTCGCGGGACTCGGCGACCTTCGCGTAGCGCGCCGCGTCGTACGTCCACGCGTTGCCGGTCGCCGTCCAGCCGCCGCGGACTCGGCGGACCGCGCCGTCCACGTCGAGAACCTTGAGCATGGTCTCCAGGCGGGCCCGCCGGAGGTCGACCCGGGCCTCCAGGGCGGCCGTGGAGAGCGGCCGGTCGACCTCGGCGAGGGCGCCGATCGTCCGGCGGACCTGCTCCTCGGCGGGGAATCCGAGCGAGGCGAAATACCGCCAGATCGCCTCGTCCTCGCGGCCGGGGAGCAGCAGCACCTCGGCACGCGCCACACCGCGCCCGGCGCGGCCGACCTGCTGGTAGTAGGCGATCGGGGAGCTCGGGGAGCCCAGGTGCACCACAAAGCCGAGGTCGGGTTTGTCGAAGCCCATGCCCAGGGCGGAGGTCGCGACGAGGGCCTTGACGCGGTTGGCCAGCAGATCGGCCTCGGCACTGCGCCGCTCGGCGTCCTCGGTCCGGCCGGAGTACGAGGCGACCGGGTACCCGCGCTGGCGCAGGAAGGCCGTGACCTCGTCGGCGGCGGCCACGGTGAGGGTGTAGATGATGCCGGACCCCGGGAGCTCCGCGAGGTGGTCGGCCAGCCAGGCGAGGCGATGGGCCGGGTCGGGAAGGGCGAGGACGCCGAGGCTCAGGCTCTCGCGGTCGAGCGGGCCACGCAGGACCAGGGCGCGCTCGTCGCCGGCGCTCGGGCGGCCGGTGGTTTCTGTCCCGCCTCCTGTTCCACCTGTTCCGCCCGTCCCGAGCTGCTCGGCGACGTCGGCGGTGACCCGGGCGTTGGCGGTGGCCGTGGTGGCGAGTACGGGGACACCGGGCGACAGCTCGGCCAGCATGGTGCGAAGGCGGCGGTAGTCGGGGCGGAAGTCGTGACCCCAGTCGGAGATGCAGTGCGCCTCGTCGACCACGAGCAGGCCGGTCGAGGCGGCCAGCTTGGGGAGCACCTGGTCGCGGAAGTCGGGGTTGTTCAGCCGCTCCGGGCTGACCAGCAGGACGTCGACCGCGCCGGCGGCGACCTCGGCCTGGATCTCGTCCCACTCCTCCGGATTGGCGGAGTTGATGGTGCGGGCGTGGATCCCGGCGCGGGCGGCCGAGTCGACCTGGTTGCGCATCAGGGCGAGCAGGGGGGAGACGATCACCGTCGGGCCCGCTCCTCGGGCGCGCAGCAGCGCGGTGGCGATGAAGTAGACGGCAGACTTCCCCCAGCCGGTGCGCTGGACGACGAGGGCGCGGCGATGGTCGATGACCAGGGCCTCGATCGCCAGCCACTGGTCCTCACGCAGCACGGCCGAGGGGCCGGCCAGCTCGCGGAGCACGGCCTCGGCGCGTACCCGGACGGCGGCGCGGTCGACTGCCTGGTCAGGGTGGGGTGTGGGCTGGTCCATGGCTCAATGAATACCCCGTGGGACCGACAGAGGGCGAACAGCCAGGATTCGGGGACGCGGGTCGATGATCTGGAAATCATCTGAGCCGGTGTCATTTGTCCTGTTATGTGGGCAAGTCACGACTGAGCCGAATGGGGGAGGAAATGCTGACCCCCCGGCTTTATCCACAGGGCGGAAGCAGTTTCCGTCGGCGGGGTCGGCGGTGCGGCACTCTTCCCGGCATGAACGAGGACCGCACCACCTTGCCTCCCGGCCCGCTCCCCGGCCAGCTGCCGGTCAGGATGCGCGGCCCGGCCGACATGGCCGAGATGCTCCCCTACCTGCTGGGCTTCTTCCCCGACGACAGCATCGTCGCGGTCGGGCTGCAGGGCCCCGCGCTCCAGCAGGGCGGGGTGATCCGCCTCGACATCCCCGACAACCCCGCGCACTGGCAGCCGATCGCCGCCGACACGGCCCGGCTGCTCATCGAGCTCTCCGAGCAGCGCGACCGTCGCCCCGAGCAGGTGCTGCTGTACGTGTGCCGAGATCCGTCAGACCGTGACGGCGACAGCGGCAGCGACCGCGGCGAGGGCGACCGCGGTGGCGGCAGGGGCGTGGCCGCCAGGCTCCGTCCGCTGGCCTCGCACCTGGCCGACGCGTTCCGGGCCGAAGGCGTCACGGTGAAGGAGTCGCTCTGTGTCTCCGCAGGGCGATGGTGGTCGTTCCTGTGCGAGGGGACGGACTGCTGTGACCCGGCGGGCGTGCAGATCCGCTCGGCCCATCTCCCGAGCCCGGTGGCTGCGGCGGCCACCTTCGCCGGCCTCGCCCCGAGAGGCAGCCGCAAGGCGATCGTGGCGGGGCTGGCACCGGTCGGCCCGCCCGAGGACGGCACCTACCGGGAGGCCATCGACCGTGTCGGGCCACAGCTGGTCCACGAGCTGGCCGGCCTCGGCGGTCGCCCCGCGGTGCTGGAGCGCACGGGCGTGCTGCTCGCCGAGGTGATGGCCGAGTTCCAGGGCGGCGCGCGGGAGACCGACCCCGAGCGCGCGGCCCGGCTGCTGGTCGGTCTGCAGGACAAGCTCGGCCGCGACCGCGGCGCGGAGTACGCCGAGCCGCACGAGCTCGTCCCGGCCCAGCACCTCTGGCGCTTCCTCGCCCAGCGCTGTGTCGCCCCGTACGAGCACTTCGCGGCGGCCCCGCTGACCCTGCTCGCCTGGACGTCCTGGCTCGCGGGCGACAACGCCACCGCCCGGGTGGTGCTGGCGAGGGCGCTCGACCTCGACCCCGAGTACACCCTCGCCCAACTTCTCTACGAGTCGCTCAACGGCGGGCTGCTGCCGCAGCAGCTGCTGGCGAGCGTGCGCGAGGAGCGAGCCGGGCGGCGCTCTCCGGGGCAGGTGCCGGGCCCGAGGCGTCCCGGGCGGCCCCCGAACCCGCACCCCGATGGTTCGCCCGCCGACCCGTCGGCAACTCGCCCGGCCGGGGCGGGCGAGCGACCGAGGCCGGGCGAGTCGCCGGGCGGTCCGTCAGGCGAAGAGGGGGAGGGCGGGTCGGACGAGCACCCGTGCGAGACCGGTCCGGGCGGGCGCAGCAGCCCCGGG
Organism: Kitasatospora atroaurantiaca; assembly: GCF_007828955.1. NCBI lineage: Bacteria > Bacillati > Actinomycetota > Actinomycetes > Kitasatosporales > Streptomycetaceae > Kitasatospora > Kitasatospora atroaurantiaca. The sequence continues at coordinate 5,461,177 of NZ_VIVR01000001.1, forward strand.
CAGGGCCTGCTGCGCAGACAGGCCCGCCGGGCCCGACGGCGGCTCAGGGCCGGGCCTGGCCGACGGGCCACCGAGGGCTGGGACCGCGACACCCCCGTCGGGAGCTGACATGCGGCTAAAGCTCTCCGCGCGCCATCTTGATCAGGCGGTCGAGGACCGCACCGCCGCTCACCCGCAGACCGTCGTGTTCCCACTCGTTGGTCACCCAGGTCCGCAGGCCCTTGACGGCGCGCGCGGTCTCCAGAGAGTCGTCGGTGTCCACGTACATGTCGTCGTGGTACACCGCCGCCACCACCGGCACCTCGTTGGCGGCGAGCCGCTCAGGCTCGTACAGGTCGGGCCAGTCGGCTCGCTCGGCGAGCAGCTGCGCGGTGTCACGCAGCGGCTGCAGGGCCGGGTCGGTCTCGAACAGCCAGGGGTAGATCATCTCGCCGGTGAACAGCACCGGCCGGTCCGACTCCAGCGCCTGCTCGGCGTCGAACTCCGGGAACTCCTTGCGGACGCGCTCCGCCGCCCAGGCCGTCGCCGCCGGCTCCACCGAGCGCTGGCCGTAGATCGACTCGTGCAGCACGGCGTAGAGCGGCCCCTGCGCAAAGGACAGCTGGGCCTGCACACCCGCGAGGAAGGTGTCCGAGAGCTCGGGGCCGTGCACGCCCTCGACCCAGGCCTCCTCGAGCAGGTAGTGCAGGGAGTGCGAGCCGGTCCCCGAACCGAGAAGCATGCCAAGGCCCTGGAAGGCCTGGACGGTCAGCAGACCGCCGTCCGGCAGCCGGGCGGGGGCCTTGACCAGGTGGGAGGCGATCCGCCGCACCGCGGCGACGTCGTGCGGGTAGCGCGCGTAGTGCGCCGCGTTCTTGCGGGCCACTCGTGGGTACGCGGCGCGGTAGACGTCGTCCGCCGAGCTGCGCAGGCCGGCCAGGCCGCCCGTCACGAAGGCCTCGCGCAGCCCCTCGGGAGCCAGCGAGAGGTAGGTCAGGGTGCAGAACCCGCCGAAGCTCTGCCCCAGCAGGCTCCACCGCCCCTCGTCGCCGAGCAGCCTCCGGCGGATCAGCTCCGCATCCCGGACGATCGAGTCGGCGCGGAACAGCGCCAGGTAGTCCGCCTGCTGGTGCGGCCCGCCGCGGCGGGCGAGCGTCTGCCGGTTCGCCGGGGTGGACCGCCCGGTGCCCCGCTGGTCGAGCAGCAGCACCCGGTAGTCGTCCAGGGCACGCTCCAGCCAGGTGTCCCGGCCCAGCGGGCGCCCGGCCTTGCCCCCGGGGCCGCCCTGCAGGAACAGCAGCCACGGCAGGTCGTCGTGCTCGCGGCCCGAGGCCACCACCTCGCGGCCGTACACCTCGATCTGCTCGCCGTCGGCCGCATGGTGGTCGAGCGGCACCTGGAAGTAGTGGTCGGTCGTGACGATCCCGGGCAGCCGGCTGGCGGTGGACATACAACTCCTCGGTACGTGCTGGTCACAAGCGCGGCATGGCGGATGCCCACGGGGTTCCCGGTGCGACCGCCGCCGCCTTCGCACCGTATCCTGGCGGCGCGTGTGAGCCGGTACGGGCGGGCGGTCGTGGGGGACGGCCGGTCGGGGTGTGCGGCGGTGTCAGACGGGTTCAGGTGGCGCCGTCCGTTCGACCGGCGGGCGTTCGGCCGGCCCCTGACGGAGACTGCGGATCGCACCTTCGGCGTGACCTGGGGGAGGTACGGTGCGTTCAACCTGCGGGGCGCGACACCGACCGGTCGGGACGGTTCCGCGCAGCAGCCGGCGAGCCGTCCTCGGACGAGCCGCAGCGGCGCCCGGAGTCGTCCGAGCCGACCAGACAGGCCCACGGAGCCGCGAGGTTTCCGGGGGCTGACCCTGGCGGAGGCAGTCCGCCCGGGCAGCCCGCATGTCCCACCGGCCCATCAGCAGCAATCGCGATCGAGCACGCTCGCGGCCGACCGGCATCGCCGTCGTCGGTCGGCCGAGGGAGGAGAGCCAGGTGACCGCCATGAGGCCGCCACAGGCAGTGCCACAGGCAGCGCCGCCGACCGCACCGCCTGTACCGACCGCACCACCCGCGCCGCCGGTTGCCGGGGCGCCGACCGCCGGGCCGTACTCGGTGCCGCCGTACCCTTCGGCTCCACCGATCGCACCGACCGCACCGTCCGCAGCGTCACCGTCCGCGGCGCCTGCCGCTCCGCTGTACCCGCCGCCGACGAGCCCTGCGCGGTCCGACCAGCCTGCCTCGGGCCAGCCACGTCCGCAGACCCAGGCCCGTCCGCAGCCCGCCGCCGCGCACAACACGATCCTCTGCGTGAACGCCCCGGCGATGGCCGCCTCAGGTCCGGACGGGCAGCTCCGCGGCCAGAGCCTGCACGGCTTCTACCGAGCGGGCGTCCGCACCCTGGCGAGGATGGAGGTACGGCTCGGCGGCATCGAGCCGCTCCCTCTCCAGGGCACTCTGACCTCGGCGGCCGAGGCACGCTTCCTCGGCGCCGTACGCATTCCGGGCGACCTGGATCCGGACCCGGCGCTGACCGTCGAACGGCTGCGGCACGCCGACGGAGTGGAGACCATCACCGTGCGGAACACCGGCAGCCGCCCGGCCCGTCTCCCGCTGGAGATCGCGCTCGGCACGGATCTCGGCCAGCTGTCGGACATCGCCGCCGGTCAGCGGTCGGCGGACCTGCCGGGCCAGGTGCAGTCGGCCGGACTGCGCTGGGCCGGACAGAGCCACAGCGCCACGGTCACCGCCAGGCCGTCGCCGCACGCCGTCCTGGCCGGCGCGGGTGTGCTGCGCTGGGATCTGGAGGTGCAGCCCGGGGCCCGCTGGTCGGTCGAGCTGCGCACGGAGCTGGAGCACTCCTCCCCGGTGGGGGTCCGCCCGCCGAGCGGTCGGGGTCTGGGCGTGCCACTGCCGTGGTCGGCGCCCGAGGTGCGGTGCGACGACTCACGCGTCGAGGTGCTCCTGCCCCGCTCGCTCGACGCGCTCGGCGGGCTGCTGCTCGCCGACGCCGACCGTCCGACCGACCTCTACGCGGCTTCGGGTGTGCCGTGGCGCTTCGGTCTGACCTCGGCCGACGCACTCTGGGCGGCCAGGCTGACGCTGCCCCTGGGTACCCGCCTGGCGGGCGGAACCCTGCGCGCCCTGGCACGCCGTCAGCACCCGGGCGGTGGCAGCGCCCCCGCCTCGGCGACCCCCGCCGGCGCGTCCGCCGCGACAGCCGGTGCCGGCACAGCGGGCGGCCCGACGGCTACGGCCCAGGCGGCCGGCTCACGCCCCGAAGGCCTGATTCCGGGTGCGCTGCGGCACGCCGGGCCCGAGCTTCCGCCGTCGTGCACGGCTACCGAGGCCACCCTCCTGTTCGTCACCGTGCTCGCCGAGGCATGGCGGTGGGGGATGCCCCGCAGCGAGGTCGCCGACCTGCTGCCCGCCGCGGAGCGGGCCCTCGCGGCGCTGCGCAGCAACGTCAGCGACGGCTCCGGCGGCTTCGCGACCGACGGTCCGAACAGCTTTGTGACCGATCTCGGCCGCTCGGCCGAGGAGCGCGCCGCCCGTCCGGTGGCCGCCCGCTGCGAGGTGCAGGCCCAGGCTCACCGGGCGGCGCTGCACGGGGCGGAGCTGCTGGAGGCCTTCGGCAGGCGGGGAGCCGAAGAGTGGCGTGGCTGGGCGGCCGGTCTGCGTGAGCGCTTCCGAGAACAGTTCTGGATCGACGACCTGTCGGGCGGCCGGCCCGCTGCCGCGCTGGCGGGGCCAGGCCGTCCACTGCCCGCCGTCGCCTCCTCCTTCGTGCACCTGCTCGACCTCGGGCTGGCCGCCGACGGTGCTCATCACGAGGGGCTGCTCGATCGCGAGCAGACCAGGATCCTCGCGCAGCGGCTGGTCACGCCGGAGTTCGACTGCGGGTGGGGGCTGCGGACGCTGAGTGCCAAGTCCCCCCGCTTCAACCCACTGGGCCACCGGAGTGGGGCCGTCCGGGTCCATGAGACCGCGCTCGCCGTGGTGGGCCTGGCCGAGGCCGGATTCGAGCGGGAGGCCGGGGCACTGCTGGAGGGGCTGCTGGACGCCTCCACACACTTCGAGGGGCGGCTGCCCGAGATGTATGCGGGTGAGCAGCGGGTGACGGGCTGCCCGCCCGTGCCGCACCCGGCGGCCTGCCGCCCGGCGGCGGTGTCGGCGGCAGCCGCGGTGCACCTGGTCCTCGCGCTCGCCGGGGTCCGCCCGGACATCCCGGCCGGTCGGGTGCTGGTCCGCCCGGCCAGCACCGCTCCGCTGGGTGAGCTCCAGCTCTCCGGTCTGCGGGTGGCCGGTGAGCCGTTCTCGGTCCGGGTCAGCCGGATCGGCGTGGCCGTGGTGGAGGAGGCGCCGCCCGAGCTTCAGCTGGGCGCGCGTTGAGCGGCCCGGCCGGGCCCAGCGGGCGGCCCGCCTCGCCCCTGTGCTTATCGTCAGAGAGACGACTATGATCGTCACCATGTCGCGTTATGACCCGTCGGCCTTCCCCCCGTTCGCTGTCACGGTCGACCTGGTGGTGCTGACGGTGCGCGAGCACGCGCTCTGCGCACTGCTGGTCCGACGGGGCGAGCCGCCGTTCCAGGGGTACTGGGCCCTGCCCGGTGGCTTCGTCCGTCCGGACGAAGGCCTCGCCGAGGCGGCCTCCAGAGAGCTCGCTGAGGAGACCGGCCTACGGGCTCACTCCACGCCCGGCCAGGGCGCGGCGGGAGCCCACCTCGAACAGCTCGCAACGTACGGGCACCCCCAGCGTGACCCGCGCATGCGGGTGGTCAGCGTGGCGCACCTCGCGCTGGCCCCCGACCTGCCGACCCCCCGCCCTGGCGGTGACGCCAGCAGCGCCCGCTGGGCGCCGGTCGGGGAGCTGCTCGGCCAGACTCCGGCCGACGGAGTGCCGCTCGCGTTCGACCACGGGAAGATCCTCGCGGACGGGGTCGAGCGGGCCCGCTCCAAGATCGAGTACTCCTCGCTCGCGACGGCCTTCTGTCCGCCGGAGTTCACCGTGGGAGAGCTGCGGCAGGTCTACGAGGCGGTCTGGGGCGTGGCCCTGGACCCGCGCAACTTCCACCGCAAGGTGACCGGCACCCCCGGCTTCCTGGTGCCCTCAGGCGGCACCACGACCCGTCAGGGCGGGCGCCCGGCCCAGCTCTTCAAGGCCGGCGGGGCCACCGTCCTCAACCCCCCGATGCTCCGCCCCGACTCGTAGAGGTGGGCAATCGATCAGCCCTTCTGGCTTCCCCGCTGCCTCACCCAGCTCCGGCGTCGGCGCCGAGACCCGCGGCACCTGTCCCCTGATCGGGTGAGCTGCGTGGCCACGCCACCCACCACGCATCCGTAATGCCCGAATTCTCCATCGATGCGTCCTAGTGTGCTGGCGCGGGCACATGGGACCACCCACGCCTCGCAGACCCGGTCGGACGAGGACATGGGAGCAGGCAGCGATGATCCAGATCACCGGACTGACCAAGGTCTACCGCCGGGGCCGCCCGCCGGCCCTGCTCGACCTCACCTTCGACGCCCGCCCCGGCATGGTCACCGCCCTGCTGGGCGCCGAGGGCGCGGGCAAGACCACCGCACTCCGGCTCATGCTGGAACTCGAACAGGGCCAGGGCATCACCCTGTTCGACGGCCGGACCTACCGCAGGCTGCGCCGTCCCGAACGCGAGATCGGAGTGCTGCTCCCCACCGGTCGCCCGGTGGCCGGCCACCCGGGGCGCCGCGCCCGCAGTCACCTGCGCATGCTGGCAGGGGCGGTCGGGGTGCCGGCCCGGCGAGCGGACGAACTGCTGGAGCAGACCCGGCTGGCGGGCGTGGCAGGGCATCGGCTGCGCTCCTTCTCGCCCGGCATGCACCGCCGGCTCTCCCTCGCCGCCGCCCTGCTCGGATCCCCGGGCACTCTGCTGCTGGACGCCCCCACCGAGGGCCTGTCGCCGCGCAACATCGAGTGGTTCCACTCCTTCCTGCGCTCGTTCTCCGTCTCCGGCGGGACTGTCCTGGTCACCACCCGGACGATGCAGGAAGCGTCAGTCCTGGCCGACCGGGTCATCACCCTCGACCGGGGCCAACTGCTCGCGGACCAGCCGGTCGCCGAGTTCCGCCGCACCCGGCTTCACCCGGAGGTCTCGGTCCGCGGCCCGCAGATGGCCCGGCTCGCCGACCTGCTCCTCAGTCAGGGCGTAGAGGTCCGCCGGGACGGTGGGGCCGGCATCGCGGTGAGCGGCATCGGCCGCACCGAGATCGGCGAACTCGCCTACCGGCACGGCATCCTGCTCCATGAGCTCGCCGACCGGGTGGTCGAGCAGCCCGTCCCGCACCCCGCCCTCCCCGCCGCCTCGGGCCGCTCCGGCCACGTCCAGCTCAGGCCCGCCGGGCAGGCGGAACCGGGCAGGCCGGCCGTGGTCGGCCAGTCCACCCCGCCCGACCGCATCCTGCAGGCCACCGCCCCGACCGCCCCTCAGCTCTTCCAGGACGAACCCGCACCCGTGGCCGGCCGGCCCCCGCAGGCTCAGCCCCTCCAGGACCAACCCCCGCAAGCCCAACGCCCGCAGGCCCAGCCATCACACGCGGAGCCCGCCGCCCCGACGTCCCTCAACCACCAGCCCGTCACCGGGCCCGACCACCGGAGCGAGTGACCCGTGCGCGTTCTTGCCTACGAGGTGCGCCGCCTGCGCGGCCTGCGCTCGACCTGGTTCATCCTCGGTGCGGCCCTGCTGTGCGACGCCGCAGTGGCGGCCGTTCTGGCCCGTCAGCTGCCCGCCGGGACGCTCTCGGTGGGGGCCGCCGTCCGCTCCGTCACCGCCGTCGTCCCGCTGCTCCCGCTCCCCATCGCCGCCCTGGGCACCGGCGCGCTCGGCGCCCTCTCGTACGGGCACGAGGTCCGCCACCCCGGCCTGGCCGCGTCCCACGTCTCGTACGGACGCCGGCTCGGCCTGCTGGCCGGGAAGCTCACGGTGATCGGCCTGCTCTCGGCGCTGCTGGCCCTCGCCACCGTTCTGCTGGACACGCTGGTCCTGCGCCTGGCCCTGGCACCGGCGGTGGAGCCCGGGCCGGTGTTCGGCGCGGACGCCCAGGCGCTGGCCGCCGCCGGGCAGCCGCTCGCGGTGTTCGCGGGGCTGGTCGTGCTGGCCGGGTGGACGGGTCTGCTCACCACCTCGCTGGTCCGCAGTGCGGCGGCGGGGCTCCTCATCCTCTGCGCGCTCCCGCCGCTGCTGGAGCCCGGGCTCTCGCTGATCCTGCGCCAGGCCGGACGGGTCTGGCCGGCTCAGGTGCGGGAGGTGCTGCCGTTCCAGTACGGCCTGGACTGGGTGCGTGGCGCCGACCCACAGGGCGCGGCGGCGCCCCTGGACCCGGTGCTGCTGGCCGGCGTGCTGACCCCGGCGGCTCTGCTCCTGGTCGCCTGCGTGCTGGTCCAGGCCCGTCGCCGGGCGCTCTGAACCACCGTCGACGGCCCTCCGGTGACACCCAGTCATGTGGAACGTTGTACCGGGATCGAAACAACCGCTTCTGCCTGATAAGAAGTCAATTATCCGGTCACGGGCGATCACCCTTTCGTGTGCTTTTCACGAGAATTCTCAAGCCGGGCCCGCCGATCGCCGACAAAGGACGTGTGAGTACCCTTGCGCACCCCACCATGACCGCAGCTCGCTCGGCCGACGCAGTCGGCCCCGGAGAGCTGGACCGTTTCTCCTACGCCGATCGGCCGACTCCGCCCGCGCCCCGCTGGGAGGGCGCCGAGACCGACCTCTCCCGGGTCGGCCGCAAGACCACCAGCAGCCGCGGCCGCGGCCTCCACGGCCAGCTCGTCCAGCAGCTCGGCCAGATGATCGTCTCCGGCGACCTCGGCGCCGACCGCCCGCTCGTCCCCGAGGAGATCGGGCAGCGGTTCGAGGTCTCCCGCACCGTCGTCCGCGAGTCCCTCCGTGTGCTGGAGGCCAAGGGCCTGGTGAGTGCCCGGCCGAACGTCGGCACCCGGGTCCGGCCGGTCAGCGACTGGAACCTGCTCGACCCCGACATCATCGAGTGGCGGGCCTTCGGTCCGCAGCGTGACGAGCAGCGCCGCGAGCTGTTCGAGCTGCGCTGGGCGATCGAGCCGCTGGCCGCCCGTCTCGCGGCCGGCCACGGCCGGGACGACGTCCAGCAGCGACTGGTCGAGCTGACCGAGATCATGGGCCACGCCGGCGCCCAGGGAGACCTGGTCAGCTACGGCCGGGCCGATGTCGAGCTGCACTCGCTGGTCCTGCAGATGGCGGGCAACCGGATGCTCGAGCACCTCTCCGGGATCGTCTCCTGCGCCCTGCAGGTCTCCGGCGGCCCGGCCATCTCGTGCGAGCGCCCCTCCGACTCCTCGGTGAGCCTGCACTCCCGGCTGGTCGACGCGCTCGGCACCGGCGACGGCACCGCCGCCGAGGCCGCCGTCCGCGCCCTGCTCACCGTCCACCCCGAGATCGAGCACTCGGTCCCGGCGCCCCGCGAGCACTGACCGGAGCGTCAGGCGCAGAGCGGGCGACGAACCGAAATCCCGAGGACCGAGATCCGAGGACGAGCTCCGAGGATCGAGATCCACGGACCGGGATCCCGCGAACCGAGATCCCGCGAACCGAGATCCAGAGAAGCCGAACTCCCGAGAACCGACCTCCCGAGACGACGGAACCGAGGCACCCATGGCCCTCCAGCTGCACCTTCCGGAGCAGCTGGAGGGCCATGGCCGCATCCGGACGGTCGCCGCGCACACGCCGCGGGCGCCGGTGTGACCGGCGCCACGAAGGCCATGCGTAACACTTGAGGGGTGGCAGCGATGTGTACGGAGCGGAAGTACTCCGGAATACCACCACCGTGTCAGAATGCTGTGTTGGTCTGCGGCGCTGCTGCCGTCCTGCAAACCCAGTCCTCAAGCCCGAGCCGGTCGGAATCGACACCGCGCGCTGTGCGCGTGATCCTTCCCCGCCCCCTCGGGCGGCCCGGTACGGGTTCGAGTTCACTCATCGTCCGAGAGGTTGTTCGTGTCGGCCAGCACATCCCGTTCGCTCCCCCCCGAGATCGCCGAGTCCGCAGCTCTGCTCGCGCTCATCGAGCGGGGCAAGGCCCAGGGGCAGATCGCCGGTGACGACGTGCGTCAGGCTTTCGAGGCGGACCAGATCCCGGTCACCAAGTGGAAGAACGTCATGCGCAGCCTCAACCAGGTGCTGATTGAGGAAGGGGTGGACCTCATGGTCAGCGCGGCGGAACCCGCCGGCTCCAAGCGCAAGAGCGTTGCGGCCAAGAGCACCACCAAGCGCACGGCTACCAAGGCGGTCACCACGCGGACTCCGGCGGCGCCCACCAAGCCCCCGGTGCGGATCGCCCCTGCGGCGACCCCGGCCGCGCCGGCCGTCGCCGCCGCCGTGACCACCCCCGAGGTGACGGTCGTGGAGACCATCGAGACGGCCGAGGCGAAGGCCGCGGCCAAGAAGGCCGCTGCCCCCGCCAAGAAGGCCGTGGCCAAGAAGGCTGCCGCCCCGGCCAAGAAGGCCGTGGCCAAGAAGACCACCGCCAAGGCCGCCAAGGGCGACGAGGAGCTGGTCGGCGAAGAGGAGCTGCTCGAGGACGTCGCGCTGCCCGGTGACAAGCCCGCCGCCGAGGGTGACGCCCCGGAGGAGGAGTCGGAGGGCTTCGTGCTCTCCGACGACGACGAGGACGACGCCCCTGCCCAGCAGGTCGCCGTCGCGGGTGCCACCGCCGACCCGGTCAAGGACTACCTCAAGCAGATCGGCAAGGTCCCGCTGCTCAACGCCGAGCAGGAGGTCGAGCTCGCCAAGCGCATCGAGGCCGGCCTGTTCGCCGAGGACAAGCTCTCGGCCGCCGACAAGCTCGCCCCCAAGCTCAAGCGCGAGCTGGAGATCATCGCCGAGGACGGCCGTCGCGCCAAGAACCACCTGCTGGAGGCCAACCTCCGCCTCGTGGTCTCCCTCGCCAAGCGCTACACCGGCCGCGGCATGCTCTTCCTGGACCTGATCCAGGAGGGCAACCTCGGTCTGATCCGCGCGGTCGAGAAGTTCGACTACACCAAGGGCTACAAGTTCTCCACGTACGCCACCTGGTGGATCCGTCAGGCGATCACCCGCGCGATGGCCGACCAGGCCCGCACCATCCGTATCCCGGTGCACATGGTCGAGGTCATCAACAAGCTGGCCCGCGTCCAGCGCCAGATGCTCCAGGACCTGGGCCGCGAGCCCACCCCGGAGGAGCTGGCCAAGGAACTCGACATGACCCCCGAGAAGGTCATCGAGGTCCAGAAGTACGGCCGCGAGCCGATCTCGCTGCACACGCCGCTCGGCGAGGACGGCGACAGCGAGTTCGGTGACCTGATCGAGGACTCCGAGGCGGTCGTCCCGGCCGACGCGGTCTCCTTCACCCTGCTCCAGGAGCAGCTGCACTCGGTGCTCGACACCCTGAGCGAGCGCGAGGCCGGCGTGGTCTCGATGCGCTTCGGCCTGACGGACGGTCAGCCGAAGACGCTGGACGAGATCGGCAAGGTCTACGGGGTCACCCGTGAGCGCATCCGCCAGATCGAGTCGAAGACCATGTCCAAGCTGCGCCACCCGTCGCGCTCCCAGGTGCTGCGCGACTACCTGGACTGAGTCCGAGCACACGCCGAAGGGCCCCTCGCAGCAGCGAGGGGCCCTTCGGCGTTCCTCCGGATCCTCCGCATCCAGGAACATCCCGGAGATGGCAGGTCATTCGGCGGCCTCCCGGGTCCCTCGTCCGGGTGCTCCGGCAGGGAGTTGACGGCACTTTGGGTAATCGGTCGACTACGCTGTGGCGGTTGCCTGCTGCCGAACCACCTTGGAGACATCCGGTGCTGCCCATCCTGGACGCTCGCCCGGCCCCGCCGCACCGCAGGCGCCGCCGCCGGGCGATGGCCCTGGCGTTGCTGGCCACTCTGCCGGCCCCGCTGGTCGCGCTGAGTGCGGCCGCTCCCGCTCAGGCGCAGCGGCGCATCGTGGGCGGCCGCCCCGCCGGTACCGCCGATCATCCCTGGGTGGTGGCGCTGGCCAGCCGCCAGCAGTTCGGCAACGCCCGCTCGGGGCAGTTCTGCGGTGGTGCGCTGATCTCGCCGACCAAGGTGGTGACGGCGGCGCACTGCTTCTACGACGAGTCCCGCGGGCGGCGGGTGGACCGCCCCGGCCTGCGGGTGGTCGTCGGCCGTGACGACCTCACCGGCCATGCGGGCCGGGAGGTGGACGTCCGGGACATCTGGATCCACCCGGACTACTCCTTCACCGCCAACATGCAGGATGTGGCGGTTCTCACGCTCGCCGAGCCGCAGGACGACACCCCCGTCATCGAGTTGGTGGGCCAGGGCGAGTCCGAGCCGTACGCGGCGGGCACCCGGGCGCAGGTCTACGGCTGGGGTGACACGCGGGGCGACGGCAGTTACTCCTCGACGCTGCGGGGCGTGGACGTGCCGGTCATCTCGGATGCGGTCTGTGCTCACGCGTATCCGGGCGGTGCCGACGGCGGGTTCGACGCCCGGGCGATGGTGTGCGCGGGTGAGGAGTCCGGCGGCAAGGACGCCTGCCAGGGCGACAGCGGCGGCCCGCTCGTGGTGGCCGGTCGGCTGGCCGGGCTGGTCTCCTGGGGTACGGGCTGCGCCGAGGCCGCCCACCCCGGCGTCTACACCCGGATCTCGGCGGTGTCCGACTCGGTGCGCTCCGTACTCTGACGGCTACTCTCCGACGTCCCGTCAGGTCTGAAGTGCCGAGACGGGGCAGGGAACGACAGAGCCGGGCGGCAGGCCCCGTGGGGTCTGCCGCCCGGCTCGACGGCCTAGCTCGACACAGCTCGCCGGATGAGCGTCGAGATCAGCGTTCGTCGTCGGTGGCCGTCGCGTTGGTCGTGGTGAGACGGCCGCTCTCGTCCTGTATCTCGACGGCGATCTTCTTGAGCTCCGGCTCGAACTTCCGCCCGTGGTGGGCGCAGAACAGCAGCTCTCCGCCGCTTGCGAGTACGACGCGCAGGTAGGCCTGGGCGCCGCAGCGGTCGCAGCGGTCAGCCGCGGTGAGCGGGCTCGCAGGTGTCAGAACAGTAGTCACGTCGCCTCTTCTCTAGCTCGACGAGCTGTCGTACCAGGGTCAACATCCAACCAGGCCGAAAACGTTCCCGCTCGTGGCTTTTCTTCTCTGAGGATTCTGCTGTGGTGTTGCTGAGGACGTGCCCAGGGCGTCGGCGGTTCATGCGTACCGATTCCCAGGATCCGTCCGGCGGGCTCGAACGACCGATCGAAGCGATGTCCGAGGTCCGCGTAGCATAATCCTCTGCTGGGTTGGAGCATAAGCCCCGTCCCTGACACCGGTAGCCTGCATCACAGCAGTTCCGCCGCCTGCACCGCTCGCTACGGTCCGCCAGGACCCATGGTTGAAGGTGGAGATGGCGCTCCCGGGCCTCCGGCTCCGGTGAAGGTCTTGTTCGCGCAGCGCGTACAAGCCGAACGGGCCGAACCGCCTGTGTCTCAGGCATTGGGAACACTGTTGGGGGTCGGCCGGACAGGCCGAGTCGGAAGTCAGACGAGTCAGAACGTCATTGAGGGAGTGCACCGCGTGAGTGCCGATACGACCGTGCCGTCCGCATTGCTGGCCGGAGACGACGGTTCCAACTACACCGCTCGGCATCTGCTCGTCCTGGAGGGCCTGGAGGCCGTCCGTAAGCGCCCCGGCATGTACATCGGCTCGACCGACAGCCGCGGCCTGATGCACTGCCTGTGGGAGATCATCGACAACTCGGTGGACGAGGCCCTGGGTGGCCACTGCGACCGCATCGAGGTCGTCCTGCACGACGACTCCTCGGTGGAGGTCCGGGACAACGGCCGCGGCATCCCGGTCGACGTCGAGCCGAAGACCGGACTCTCCGGCGTCGAGGTCGTGATGACCAAGCTGCACGCCGGCGGCAAGTTCGGCGGCGGCTCGTACGCGGCCTCCGGCGGTCTGCACGGCGTCGGTGCCTCCGTGGTCAACGCGCTCTCCGCCCGCCTGGACGTCGAGGTGGACCGTAGCGGCCACACCCATGCCATCAGCTTCCGCCGCGGCACCCCCGGCATCTTCACCGAGCTCAGCCCGGACGCCCCCTTCGAGCCGGCCAACGGGCTCACCAGGAAGGGCAAGGCCTCTCGGGGCAGGACCGGCACCCGGATCCGCTACTGGGCCGACCGGCAGATCTTCCTCAAGGAGGCCAAGCTCTCCCTGGAGAACCTGCACAACCGCGCCCGCCAGACCGCCTTCCTCGTCCCCGGCCTCACCATCATCGTCCGTGACGAGCGACTGACGGAGAGCGACAAGGTCGAGACCGAGACCTTCCGCTTCGACGGCGGCATCGGCGAGTTCTGCGAGTTCCTGGCCCCCGACAAGCCGGTCTGCGACGTGCTGCGGCTGCGCGGCGAGGGCAGCTTCAAGGAGACCGTCCCCGTTCTGGACGAGCTCGGCCACATGACCCCCACCGAGGTCACCCGCGAGCTCGGCGTCGACATCGCGCTGCGCTGGGGCGCCGGCTACGACACCACCCTGCGCTCCTTCGTGAACATCATCGCCACCCCCAAGGGCGGAACCCACGTCACCGGCTTCGAGCGCTCGCTCGCCAAGACGGTCAACGAGGCGCTGCGCGCGACCAAGGTGCTGCGCGTCGCCGAGGACGACATCACCAAGGACGACGCCACCGAGGGCCTCACCGCCGTGGTCACCGTCCGCCTCGCCGAGCCGCAGTTCGAGGGCCAGACCAAGGAGGTGCTCGGCACCTCGGCCGCCAACCGGATCGTCGCGGCGGTCGTCGCCAAGGAGCTCAAGCACTTCCTCACCTCCGCCAAGAAGGACGAGAAGCTCCAGGCCCGCGCCGTCCTGGAGAAGGTCGCCGCCGCCGCCCGTACCCGGGTCGCCGCTCGCCAGCACAAGGAGGCCCAGCGCCGGAAGACCGCGCTGGAGACCTCCTCGCTGCCCGCCAAGCTGGCCGACTGCCGCAGCGACGACGTCGAGCGCAGCGAACTCTTCATCGTAGAGGGCGACTCCGCGCTCGGTACCGCCAAGCTGGCCCGCAACTCCGAGTTCCAGGCGCTGCTGCCGATCCGCGGCAAGATCCTGAACGTGCAGAAGGCGTCCGTCGCCGACATGCTCAAGAACGCCGAGTGCGCCTCGATCATCCAGGTGATAGGGGCGGGTTCGGGCCGTACCTTCGACATCGACCAGGCCCGCTACGGCCGGGTCATCTTCATGGCCGACGCCGATGTCGACGGCTCGCACATCCGCTGTCTGCTGCTGACGCTGTTTCAGCGCTACATGCGGCCGATGGTCGAGCAGGGCCGGGTGTTCGCGGCCGTCCCGCCGCTGCACCGGATCGAGCTCACCAACCCCAAGCGCGGCCAGGAGAAGTACCACTACACCTACTCCGACGCCGAGCTGCGCAGCACGCTGCTGGAGTTCCAGCGCAAGGGCCAGCGGTGGAAGGAGCCGGTCCAGCGCTACAAGGGCCTCGGTGAGATGGATGCCGACCAGCTGGCCGAGACCACGATGGATCCGCGCCACCGCACCCTGCGCCGGATCAACCTCGGCGACCTGGAGCAGGCCGAGAAGGTCTTCGACCTGCTGATGGGCAACGACGTGGCGCCCCGCAAGGAGTTCATCGTCGACTCCGCGGCCACCCTGGACCGCTCGCGCATCGACGCCTAGCACCGCTCGGCACCGGATCGCGGCGAGGGGCTCTCCACCCACAGGTGGAGAGCCCCTCGCGCTCGAGGTCAACCCCGGCTCCGATCACGGCGAGGCCGCCGATCCGTAGCGTCGGAGAGGTCAAGAACCCCTCCTGCCAAGACGGAGCGAACCGATGACCGGCCTCGTCAACCTCCTCGTGCTGCTCTCGGTGATCGTGATCGTGGTGCGTCGTCAGCTCAAGCCGCGGCGGCTCGACACCGAACGCCGCTTCTGGCTGATCCCGCTGGTCCTGGCCGTCCTGGCGCTTCGCGACCCGCATCTCGTCGACACCGCCCACCGGACGGTGTCGATCGCCCTGTTGTCCGCCTCCCTGCTCGTCACGCTCGCGATGGGCGCGGTCTGGGGCTGGACCGGCAAGGTCTGGCGCAAGCCCGACGGCACGGTCTGGACCAAGGGCACCAAGGCCACCATCGCCGCCTGGAGCGGGATGATCGCCGTCAGGCTCGGCCTCTACGGCCTCGGCGCGGCACTCCACCTGCGCCAGAGCACCAGCGTGCTGCTGCTCTCCCTGGGCGCGTTGCTGCTGGTCCGGGGCCTCGTGGTGAACTGGAGGGCCCGGAACCTGGAGACCTCGCCCGCCGCCCCCGTCGCGGGCTGACACCTCCCACCATGGAAGGACCGCACGTGCGGCTGGAGACCTTGACCCGCTGGCCCTCCCGGGTGGACCCGCCACGCGAGCGGACCAGCCGTCCCCGGCAGGTGCTCACCGTGCTGGGCCGGCTGCTCGTCATCGGTGTCATCGTCTCGGGCACTTATGCCGGCGGCCGCTTCACCGGGTGGTCCGCGTTCGTCGTGGGGCTGCGCCTCCTGGTCACCGGCTGTCTGTTCTACGGCCTGCACCGCACCACGGAGGAGAACCGGATCAGGCCGGCCCTCGCTGTGGTGGCCGGGCTGCTGGTCACCGCGATGCTGGCCCGCCACGGCCAGGCCACGCTGCTGGCCAACGCCACCTGGTGCGGCCTTGCCGTGATCTCCCTGCTGCGGCTTCCGTTGGCCGCCGCCCTGCCGGCCTGTGCGGCTGCCCTCGGCTCGTACGCGGCAGCCAGTGGTGACAGCTTCCTGGCCGTGGTGGCCACCGTCTGCGGCCTTCTGCTCCTCGGGTACCTGCTGCGCCTGGACGTCGAGGCCCGCTCCACCGCGGCCCGGCTGCTGGAGCAGGAACGGGCCGCCAGGGCCGCCGAGGCGGAGTCCGCCGCGCTGGCCGAACGGGCCAGGATCGCCCGGGAGATCCACGACGTCCTCGCCCACAGCCTTTCCGCGCAGCTCGTCCATCTGGAGGCGGCGCGGTTGATGCTGGACGGCGGGGCCGACCGGGAGCAGGTACGGGAACGGGTGGTGGCCGCGCGGCGGATGGCGCAGGACGGGCTGGCCGAGACCCGCCAGGCGCTTTCGGCGCTGCGGGGCGAGTTCACGCCGGTGGGCGAGTTCCTGGCCGAGCTGACACAGCGCGAGGAAGCCGCGTTCGTGGTCGAGGGAACGGCCAGGCCGCTCAACGCCGAGGCCGGGCTCGCCGTCCGCCGGACCGCGCAGGAGTCGCTCACCAATGTCCGCAAGCACGCTCCGGGCGGGCGGGTGACGCTGCGGCTGGCGTATCTGGAGGGCACGGTCGAGCTGGAGGTCCGCAACTCCGGGGCCCCGCGTGGCGAGGCGCCCGGCGAGTTGGCGGACAGTGGCAGCGGGTACGGTCTGCTGGGGATGCGCGAACGCGCGGAACTGCTCGGCGGCGAGCTGCTGGCGGGCCCGGACGAGGGAGGGTGGCGCGTGCTGCTGCGGGTGCCGCGATGACCGGTCGGCCGACGAGGGTCCTGGTGGCCGACGACCAGACGGTGGTGCGCGAGGGGATCGTGATGCTGCTGGGGCTGCTGCCCGACATCGAGGTGGTCGGCGCTGCGGCCGACGGCGAGGAGGCCGTCCGGCTGGTCGAGCGGTACGCGCCGGACGTCGTCCTGATGGACCTTCGGATGCCGCGCTGCGACGGTGTCGAGGCCACCCGGCGGATCCGGAGCTCGCACCCCGCCACCGAGGTGGTGGTGCTCACCACCTACGCCGACGACGACTCGCTCTTCCCCGCCCTGGAGGCCGGCGCGCGCGGCTACCTCACCAAGGACGCGGGCGGTGAGGAGATCGCCCGGGCCATCGCAGACGTCCGCTCGGGTGCGGCCGGTCTCTCTCCGCAGGTCCAACGGCGCTTGCTGGAACGGCTGTCGGCCACCCCGGCCCGCCCGCAGCAACTGCCCGACGGGCTCACCGCACGCGAGGCGGAGGTACTGGCCCTGATCGCCGACGGCCTGTCGAACGCCGAGATCGCCGAGCAGCTCTTCGTCAGCCCGGCCACCGTGAAGACCCACATCAACAACCTCTTCGCCAAGACCGCCGTCCGCGACCGCGCACAGGCCGTGGCGTACGCGTTCCGGCACGGAATCAGGCGCAGTTCGTGATCTGACCGGCCCTCACCTGATTGAGTGAACGCTTCTGCAACCGCCCGCAAGGATGTACGCAGCAGCCCATTCTGGAGCGGTCAGCGTGCGACCGGAACCGAACCCTCCGGCCGCCGACACCGACGCCCGCCGCCACCCGTAGGGCGTCCCGCTCCGGGAGCAGCATTGGCACAGCAGGAGAGGTTCGACTGGTGGGCCGCACAGCCCACGCGGCGTACGGCGGCCCGCCAGACCGCCAAGGTCCGCCCGGTGGCCGAGGCGTGTCCCGAGGCCGAGGTGCGCCCGGTGGCCGTGGCACATCCCGCCGGTGCGACGCATCCGGTGGAGGCGCCCGGCCCGGTGGACGCCGCCCAGGTGTACCGGTCGGTGCAGGGCAGTGAGGCGTTCCGGGAGATCCGGCGCGGCTACCGCGGCTTCGTCTTCCCCGCCACCGCCGTCTTCCTCGGCTGGTACCTGCTCTACCTCGGCGCGCAGGCCGCCGCCCCCGCCCTGATGCGCCGCCCGGTGGCCGGGCCGCTCAACCTCGCCTGGCTGCTCGCACTGGGGCAGTTCGCGTCGACGTTCCTGCTGACCTGGCTGTACGCCCGCAACGCCCGGACCAAGCGCGACCGCGCCGCACTGGACCTGCGCTGGGACACCCAGGACCAGCTGCGATGACCCCGAGCCCGCGCCCGGCGCCGTACCTGGCTCCGCACCTGCCCTCCCCGCACCCGGTGGTCACGCCGCGACCGGCTCCGGCACCGGCCGAGCAGATCGCCCCGCTCACGACCGGGCAGCACCACGGCCTCGCCGTCGCCCTCTTCGCGGTGGTCGTCCTGGTCACCCTCGCCATCACCTTCTGGGTCGGCCGGCGCGGCCAGGCCGCCGAGGAGTTCTATGCGGGCGGGCGTGGCTTCAGCCCCCTGCAGAACGGTTTCGCCTTGTCCGGCGACTACCTCTCCGCCGCCTCCTTCCTCGGCGTCACGGGCCTGATCGCGCTCTACGGCTACGACGGCGTGCTGTACAGCATCGGCTTCCTGGTCGCCTGGCTGGTGGTGCTGATGCTGGTCGCCGAGCTGGTCCGCAACTCCGGGCGCTACACCCTCGCCGACGTGCTCGCGGTACGGCTGCGCCAACGCCCGGTCCGGGCCGCCACCGGCAGCGCCAGCGTCGTCGTCAGCCTGCTCTACCTGATCGCCCAGATGGTCGGGGCGGGCAGTCTGGTCGCGCTGCTGCTCGGCACCACCAGTGGCCAGGCGAAGAGCTGGACCATCGTCGGCGTCGGCACCCTGATGATCATTTACGTGACGATCGGCGGAATGAAGGCCACCACCTGGATCCAGATCGTCAAGGCCTTCCTGCTGGTGGCCGGTGCGGTGCTGCTCACCGTGCTGGTGCTGGCCCGCTTCCACGGCGACCTCGCCCAGCTGATGCGCGCCGCCGCGCACGGCAGCGGCGGCGCCGGGCAGGCGTACCTGCAGCCGGGCCTCAAGTACGGTGCGAGCACCACCAGCAGGCTCGACTTCTTCAGCCTCGGGCTCGCCCTGGTACTCGGCACGGCCGGGCTGCCGCACATCCTCTCCCGCTTCTACACCGTGCCCACGGCGCGGGCCGCGCGCCGCTCCACGATGTGGGCGATCGGGCTGATCGGCGGCTTCTACCTGATGGCGATCGTCCTCGGCCTCGGCGCCGCCGCGCTGGTCGGCGCCAAGGCCGTCCGGGCCGCCAACCCCGCAGGGAACACTGCCGTACCGCTGCTCGCGCTCGATCTGGGCGGCGGGGCCGGCAGTACCGGGGGAGTGGTGCTGTTCGCGGTGATCTCGGCGATCGCCTTCGCCACCATCCTGGCCGTGGTCGCCGGGCTCACCCTCGCCTCCTCGGCCGCCTTCGCGCACGACCTCTATGCGGGGGCCTGGCGTGGGTTGCCCGCCCTGAGCCGAAGGACGCGCCGACGCCGAAAGCGAGGAGCGACAAGCGACGAAGGAGCGCAGGAGCCAGGAGCGTCGGCGTCGGGTCGGAGCGCCTGGAGGCGAACGGGCGAAGACGGCGTGCGCGAGGTGACGGAGGGGCAGGAGGTGGGGGCGGCCAGGATCGCCGCTGTGGCGATCGGGGCACTGGCCATCGTGTTGAGCCTGTTCGCGCAGAAGCTCAATGTGGCCTTCCTGGTCGGCCTGGCCTTCGCCGTCGCCGCCTCGGCCAACCTGCCGACCCTGCT
The DNA here is from genome assembly GCF_007828955.1 of Kitasatospora atroaurantiaca. NCBI lineage: Bacteria > Bacillati > Actinomycetota > Actinomycetes > Kitasatosporales > Streptomycetaceae > Kitasatospora > Kitasatospora atroaurantiaca. The sequence continues at coordinate 5,480,516 of NZ_VIVR01000001.1, forward strand.
CTACAGCCTGTTCTGGCGTCGCTTCACCACCAGGGGCGCGATCTGGTCGGTGTACGGGGGGCTGGTGCCGGCCGTCGTCCTGGTGGCGTTCTCCCCGGTGGTCTCCGGCAGCCCGTCGGCCCTCTTCCCGGGCGTCGACTTCCACTGGTTCCCGTTGGAGAACCCGGGTCTGGTCTCCATCCCGCTCGGCTTCCTGGCCGGCTGGATCTGCACCCTGATCTCGCGCGAGGCCGCCGACCCGGACAGGTACGCCGAGCTGGAGGTCCGTTCGCTGACGGGTGCCGGCGCCGTCTGAGGCAGCGCCGGCACCGGCGCGGGTCAGTACGTACAGGTCGTGGACTGCTGCTCGATGCTGCCCGCCGGGCCGCCCGTTGCGCACACGAGGGTGCGGTAGTCGGTCACGACCGCCGGGGTGGTCACCCGGATCGAGCCGGACCGGATCCGGGTGGCGGAGGCGACCGTCTCCCAGGGGCTGCCCCAGGCTCGCTGGATCTTCACCTCCACCCGCAGCATGGTCATCTGCTGATGGTCGGCCGCGTCGATGCGGGCCGCTCCGACGATGCCGCCGCCGCTCGACTGCTGCCACGCGCAGGGCCTGTTCACCGTGGCTGAGCACAGGGGTTGGGAGGCTTCCGGCGTTGCCACGGCCGAGCCGGTCGTCGCCGCCAGGGTAGCCGCGGCTGCCACTGCCAGACCTGCGATACGCGAAATCATGGCTGCTGTTCTCCTTTGAATCAGAGCCGGGATGCTTTCGATGGCGACTATTCCATGAGAGTAACGCAGCAGTCACTATGGGTCATGTCACGTTTGGCATGCGCATGATGTACGCAGGGTGAGGGAATCAGCCGCGCGCGGGCAGCACGTACCGGTGCTCGGGGCGGCCGGTGTCGCCGTAGCGCAGGCTGAGCCGCAGCCGGCTGTCGCGCTCCAGCTGCTTGAGGTAGCGCTGTGCGGTGGAGCGGCTGAGGCCGGTCTGCTCGGCCACCTCCTGGGCGGAGAGCGGCCGCCCGGCACGCCGGAGCACGCCGAGCACCAGATCGGTGGTGGGTGCCGAGTGACCCTTCGGCAGGGTCGCCACCGGGGAGGCGGCGCTGCGCATGGTGGCGAACATCCGGTCCACCTCGTCCTGGCAGGCCTCCCGCGCGGCCGGCCCGGCGAGGGCGTGCCGCAGGTCCGCGTACGCGACCAGCTTTTCGCGCAGCCCGGCGAAGGTGAACGGCTTGACCAGGTACTGCAGGGCGCCGTGCTGCATCGCCGCGTGCACGGTCGACACGTCCCGCGCGGCCGTCACCATCATCACGTCGCAGCTGATCCCGGCCTCGCGCATCCGGCGGACCAGCACCAGACCGGTCTCGTCCGGAAGGTGGTGGTCCAGCAGCACCAGGTCGACCGGGCGGCGCTCGAGGGCGGCCAGCGCCTCGGCCGCGCTGTGCGCCTTGCCCGTCACTCGGAAGCCGGGGACCTTGGCCACGTAGGCGGCATGCACCTCGGCCACCCGGAAGTCGTCGTCCACCACCAGTACGTCGATCATGATGCCTCCACAAGTGCCGCGGGGTGCAGCGCCTCGGGCAGCTCCACGGAGAAGCGGGCACCGCCGAGCGGGCCGTCCTCGACCGTGATCCGCCCGCCGGCCCGCTCCACCAGGCGGCGGACCATGGCGAGACCGAGGCCGCGCGGCCGGTGCGACGGCGCGTCCTTGCTGGTCCAGCCCTCCTCGAAGATCCGCTCGCGCAGTTCGGGCGGGATACCGGGGCCGCTGTCCGAGACCTCGATCAGCAGGGTGGCGCCCGAGGCCCGCAGGGTGACTTCGACCGTGCCGCCGGTCAGGGCGTCCAGGGCGTTGTCGACCAGATTGCCCAGCACGGTGACCAGCGCGCGCGGGTCCACCGCCGCGTCCGGCAGATGGCTGCCCGGATCGATCGCCAGCCGTACGCCGCGCTCGGCCGCGACCGCGGCCTTGCCCGCCAGCAGGGCGGCCACATGAGGGTCCTGCACCTGCTCGGCGATCCCGGCGGCGACGGCCGCGTGCGAGCCGGACTGCTCCGAGATGAACTCCGCCGCCTGCTCGTGCCGGCCGAGCTCCAGCAGGCCGAGCAGGGTGTGCATCCGGTTGGCGTGCTCGTGGTCCTGCGCGCGCAGCGCCTCGGTGAGGCTCCGGGTGGTGTCCAGCTCTCTCACCAGGGACTCGAGTTCGGTACGGTCCCGCAGGGTCACCACGGCGCCATCGTCGGCGGTCGCCATCCGGTTCACGACCAGCACGCGGTCGTCCCGGACGGCGGGCAGGTCGGTGCCCTCGATCCGGCCGGTGAGGACCTCCGCCAGCCGGCCGGGGGGCAGCACCTCGTCGATCGCCCGGCCGGCGCAGTCCTCGGGCAGGGCCAGCAGCCGGACGGCCTCGTCGTTGGCCAGCCGGATCCGCCCGCGCCGGTCCAGCGCGACCATGCCCTCGCGGATGCCGTGCAGCATCGCCTCCCGCTCCACCAGCAGCGCGGAGATGTCGGCGATCGCGATGTTGTGCGTCCGCCGCTTCAGCCGCCGGGCCAGCACCAGAGTGGCCACCGTGCCCGCCGCCAGGCCCGCACCCGCGCAGAGCAGGATGCCCGCCACCATGCTGAGCAGCCGCCGCCGGATGGAGTCGTCGCTGATGCCCACCGACACCTCGCCGACGATCCGCCCGTCCGCCAGCCGGAGCGGCACCTTGCCGCGGGCCGTGCGCCCGAGGGTGCCCTCCTGGATGGCGGTCACGCTCTCCCCGCGCAGCGCGGGCTCCGGGTCGGTGCTGACCCGGAAGCCGATCTTCGCGGGGTCGGTGTGGGAGAGCCGGATGCCGTCCAGGTCGGTGACCACCACGAAGCTGGCGCCGGTGGCCAGCCGGATCTGCTCGGCGTTGTGCTGCACGGAGACGGAGTCGTGGGCGGCCGCGGCCCGGGCGAGCACCTCGTCCGTCGCGGTCGCCTGGGCGATCGAGAGGGCGCGCTGCATCGCGTCGCGGTCCAGCTCGCGGCTCACCGGGGCGAGGAACAGCCCGGCCGTCACGGCGGTGACGCCGACGGTGACCACGGTCTGGCTCAGCAGCAGCTGGGCGAAGACCCGGCGTGGCCAGTGCGGACGCCTCATCGCGGGTCTCCTCTCGGCAGGTGGGGGTGGGACGCACACCATATGTTTCCGCGGTGTTTCTGTCAGCCCTGCTCCGCTGTTGTAGCGGAAGCAAAACGAGCAGAACAGCCCTCAACGCACTGAAGCCGCAGTACGCCCGCAAGGGTGCCGCCGTGGCCCGCGCCACTCCTAACCTCCGAGCACAGCACAGACCCGGCGACGACGCCGGACCCCCGGAGGTGGATATGAGCGGGCTGATCAGTACAGCCCCGGCGATCGAGTTGACCGGTGCGACAAAGCGGTTCAGGACCCCCTCGGGTGCCCTGCACACTGCCGTACGGGATCTCGATCTGACGGTGGCCCCCGGCGAGTTCGTCGCCGTCGTCGGCCCGACCGGGTGCGGCAAGTCCACCACGCTGACCCTCGTCAGCGGCCTGGAGGAGCCCACCGAGGGCGGGGTCAAGGTGCACGGCGAGAACGTCGACGGGATCAACGAGCACGTCGGCTTCGTCTTCCAGCAGGACGCCGTCTTCCCCTGGCGCACCGTGCTCTCCAACGTGATGGCCGGCCCCCGTTTTCGCGGTGTCCCGACCGCCGAGGCCAAGGAGCGGGCCCGCGACTGGCTGGCCCGGGTGGGCCTGGCCGCCTTCGAGGACCGCTACCCGCACCAGCTCTCCGGCGGCATGCGCAAGCGCGTCGCCCTCGCCCAGACCTTCGTCAACGACCCCAAGATCCTGCTGATGGACGAGCCCTTCTCGGCCCTCGACGTGCAGACCCGGGCCCTGATGTCGGACCAGCTGCTGGAGCTCTGGGCCGGTACCGGCTCCTCCGTCGTCTTCGTCACCCACGACCTGGACGAGGCGATCGCCCTCGCCGACCGCGTGGTCGTCATGACGGCGGGCCCCGCCACCGTCAAGGAGATCTTCACCGTCGACCTGCCCCGGCCCCGCACCGTCGAGGCCGTCCGCCTGGAGCCCCGCTTCGTGGAGCTCTACCGCGAGATCTGGGCATCGCTCGGCGAAGAGGTGCGCATCACCCGTGAGAGAGGAGCGGGAAATGCCGCTTGAGACCACCACAGTCGCCGCGCCGGTCGTCGTGACGAGAACCGCGGCCCGCGAACGCGCCGCCCGTAACCGGAAGTTCAGCGTGTACGGCGCCCGCGCCGCCGTGCTGGTCGCCTTCCTGGGGCTCTGGGAGCTGTGCGCCCGCACCGAGATCATCGACCCGTTCAACTTCTCCCAGCCGTCGAAGATCTGGGCGCAGATCTGGCAGTGGATCACCCACGGCACCGCGCAGGGCTCACTCGGTGAGCAGATCGGCTACACCCTCTACGAGGCCCTCACCGGCTGGGTGATCGGCGTCACCGGCGGTGTTCTGCTGGGCATCGCGCTCGGCCGGATCCGCTTCCTCGCCGACGTGTTCGGCCCGTACATCAAGGTCCTCAACGCGATCCCCAGGATCGTGCTCGCGCCGATCTTCCTGATCTGGTTCGGCCTCGGCCCGGCCTCCAAGGTCGCCTCGGCGGTCGTGCTGGTCTTCTTCCCGGTCTTCTTCAACGCCTTCCAGGGGGCCCGCGAGGTCGACCGCAACCTGGTCGCCAACGCCCGGATCCTCGGCGCCGACAACCGCAGGGTCACCCTCCAGGTGGTCATCCCCGCCGCCACCACCTGGATCTTCACCAGCCTGCACGTCAGCTTCGGCTTCGCCCTGATCGGCGCCATCGTCGGCGAGTACATCGGCGCCACCAAGGGCCTCGGCCTGATGGTCGCCGCCGCACAGGGCACCTTCAACGCGGCAGGCGTGTACGCCGCGATGACCATCCTCGCCGTGGTCGCCCTGTTCACCGAAGGCCTCCTCACCTTCGCCGAGAAACGGCTCTTCCGCTGGAAGCCCGCCGACTCCGGCGACGGCCGCTGATCCGGCGAAGGCCGCTGAAACTCCCCCACCCCGTGTCACCAGAAAGGCGCCCACCCATGCGCAGAACCGCCGCAGCCGCCCTCGCCGCCGTGCTGCTCCTGCCCCTCGCCGCCTGTGCCAACGACGCGGCCTCCACCTCGCACAACGGTGCCGCCCCCGCCGGGCCGAGCGTCGAGGGTCCGAAGGTCAAGATCATGGTCGGCGGCCTGGACAAGGTCATCTACCTCCCCGCGATGCTCACCCAGCGGCTCGGCTACTTCGCCGAGGCCGGCGTCAACGTCGAGCTGATGAGCGAGCCCGCCGGCGTCAACGCCACCACCGCGCTGCTCGCCGGTGACGTCCAGGGCGCGGTCGGCTTCTACGACCACACCATCGACCTCCAGGCCAAGGGCAAGAGCGTCGAGTCGGTCGTCCAGTTCTCCCAGGCCCCCGGCGAGGTCGAGGTGGTCTCCGCCAAGCAGGCCGACGCCATCAAGACCGGTGCCGACTTCAAGGGCAAGAAGCTCGGCGTCACCAGCATCGGCTCCTCCACCGACTTCCTCACCAAGTACCTGGCCGTCAAGAACGGCGTCGCGGTGAGCGAGTTCAGCCCGATCGCGGTCGGCGCGGGCCAGACCTTCATCGCCGCCATGCAGCAGGGCAGCATCGACGCCGGCATGACCACCGACCCGACGGTGGCCAACATCCTCTCCAAGAAGCTCGGCACGGTGCTCTACGACATGCGAACCCCCGAGGGCTCCAAGGCGGCCCTGGGCGGCCTCTACCCCTCGTCCTCGCTCTACATGAACACCGACTGGGTCGAGAAGAACAAGGAGACGACCCAGAAGCTGGCCAACGCCTTTGTGAAGACCCTGAAGTGGATGGCCGGCCACACGCCCGCCGAGATCGCCGCAAAGATGCCGGCCGACTACGCCCAGGGCGGTGCCGAGCAGTACGCCGAGGCGATCAAGGCGACGCTGCCGATGTTCACCACCGACGGCGTGATGCCGGCCGAGGGCCCGAAGACCGTCCTCGCCGTCCTCGGCGCCTTCCACCCGGACGTCAAGGGCAAGGAGGCGTCGATCGACCTCACCAAGACCTACACCACCGAGTTCGTGAGCAAGGCCGTCACCGGCTGACCGTATACGCTGCAACGGCCCCTCACCTTCCTGGACAGCGGGTGAGGGGCCGTCACAGTTCCCTGACGGCCGTCACGTCCATCCGGGACGGCCTGACCGGGGCCTTTCCACAACTCTCTGGCCGGGGCGGCTCGCTCGGGTGCTCCGCCACCTCCACCGACCAGCGCCGGCCGTCCGTGTGCCGGACCTCCATCGCATCACCGGCCTGAACGACCGTCAGCTCCTCGATCCCCGTCTCCCCGGTCAGCAGCCGTACGGCCTGCTCGGCAGCCTGGCCCGGACGCTCCCAGCACGAGCGCCCGCGCGACCACTCCGGCACCATGTGCCCGGCGGCCGTCGCGGCCAGCACCTCCTTGGCGGTCGTACCGGTCAGCCGGCCGTACGCGTAGCCGTACGGCAGCACCAGCATCGTGGGGGAGAAGCGGTGACCGCCGAGGTGGGTCACCTCCCAGACCTCGCTGTGCCCCGCCACCGCCAGCTCCGCGGCGAGCGGGCGGCCGAGCAGCGCACAGCAGCGGTCCCGGCGTCCGTTGGTGCACACCAGGGCGATCGGGCCGCCCGGGTGCTCCGCACCGAAGCCGCCGTGCTCGCCCGCACCGAGAGCGGCGAAGTCCAGCCCGAGCAGCTCCGCGGGGTCGGCGACCACGCCACGGCGTACCCAGGAGCGACCCGGCACCGTGTGCGCGACCAGCACCTCGTGCCGGGAGGTCGGCAGATGGTCGGCATGCCGCCCCGGCCGCCGGATCAGCGCGATCCGCACCCCCGTGCCGGCGGCCGCGGCGTCCAGCGCCCTGCCGAGCTCGGTGTCCAGATGGCTCTCGGTGAGCGCCTTGGCGCCCCACGGCCCGGCCTGCTCGATCAGCAGCCAAGTCACCGCAGTCGCGGCCGTGGCGGCCAGCGGCTCGGTCAGTTCACGCGACAGCGTGCTGCAGGTGCTCACCCTGGCACCCTACAAGGGCCCTTCAAGAGCGCTGAGGGCTCGCCCCAGGGGCGCGGGGAACTGCGCGAGAACCATGCACCGCCCGTCACCGAGGCACCTGATCAACCAGGCACCACCCAGGGGCGCGGGGAACTGCGCGAAAAGCCATGCACCTCCGTAGAGGGCTGGTCGCGCAGTTCCCCGCGCCCCTGAAGGCAACCAATCACGCGGGGCCGGCCACCGCCGCGATCGGCGTCGTCACCGGGGTGCCCGAGCCGTCCCGGCGCGGGTCCCGCTCCGGCAGGTCCACCGGGGTACCGTTCGCCGTCGCCGCGCGAGCGGGCGCCGCACCGGCCCAGCCGAACGCCAGCGCATCCTCACCGCGCAGGAAGCGCTGGCAGCGCACCCCGCCCGTCGCCCGGCCCTTGCGCGGGTACTGCTCGAACGGCGTGACCTTCCAGCTGCTCTGCGCCTCACCCGTCAGCGTCCCCGACGCACCCGCGACCGAGACCACCACCGCGTCCGCCGCCGGGTCCACCGCCGTGAACGACAGCACCCGCGCCCCGTCCGACAGCTTGATGCCCGCCATACCGCCCGCCGGCCGGCCCTGCGGCCGGACCTGCCCGGCCGGGTACCGCAGCAGCTGCGCATCCGAGGTGATGAAGACCAAGTCCTCCTCGCCCGTGCGCAGTTCCACCGCGCCGACCAGCTCGTCACCCTCCTTGAGGGCGATCACCTCGAACTCGTCCTTGTTCGCCGGCCACTCCGGCACCACCCGCTTCACCACACCCTGCAGCGTGCCCAGCGCCAGACCCGGCGAGGACTCGTCCAGCGTGGTCAGCGCGATCACCCGCTCGCCCTCGTCCAGCCGCAGGAACTCACTCACCTGCGCCCCGCCGGCCAGCGTCGGCGAAGGCGTCGGAGGCAGCGCGGGAAGGTCGATGACCGTCAGCCGCAGCACCCGCCCGGCCGAGGTCACGGCACCCACATCCGCACGAGCCGTCGCTGGCACCGCCGAGACGATCAGGTCGTGCTTGGAGCGCGACTCCGGAAGCTCCAGCGGCTCCCCGTCCGCCGTCCGCGCCAGCAGCCCCGTCGACGACAGCAGCACCCGGCACGGGTCGTCCGCCACCTCCAGCGGCACCGACAGCGCCGCGCTCGGCACCGCACCCGCCTCCAGCAGCACCGTGCGCCGCTCCGTACCGAACTGCTTCGCCACCGCGCCGAGTTCGCCCGACACCACGCTGCGCAGCTTGGTGTCCGACTCCAGGATCTCGGTCAACTCCGCGATCTCCGTGGTGAGCTTGGCCTTCTCGTCCTCCAGCTCCACCCGGTCGAAGCGGGTCAGCCGGCGCAGCGGAGTGTCCAGGATGTACGACGTCTGCGTCTCCGACAGCGAGAAGCGCTCGATCAGCCGCTCCTTCGCCTGCGTCGCGTTGTCGCTCGACCGGATGATCGCGATGACCTCGTCGATGTCGACCAGCGCCACCAGCAGGCCCTCGACCAGGTGCAGCCGCTCCTGGCGCTTGCGCCGACGGAAGTCGCTGCGCCGCCGCACCACCGTGAACCGGTGGTCGACATAGACCTCCAGCAGCTCCTTCAGGCCCAGCGTCAGCGGCTGGCCGTCCACCAGCGCCACGTTGTTGATGCCGAAGGTCTCCTCCATCGGCGTCAGCTTGTAGAGCTGCTCCAGCAGCGCCTCCGGCACGAAGCCGTTCTTCACCTCGATCACGAGGCGCAGACCGTGCTCACGGTCCGTCAGGTCCTTGACGTCCGCGATGCCCTGCAGCTTCTTCGCGCCGACCAGGTCCTTGATCTTCGCGATCACCTTCTCCGGACCGACCGTGTACGGCAGCTCCGTGACCACGATGCCCTTGCGGCGCGCCGTCACCGACTCGATCGACACCGTCGCCCGGATCTTGAACGTGCCACGCCCCGACTCATACGCGTCCCGGATCCCCGAGAGCCCCACGATCCGGCCGCCGGTCGGCAGGTCCGGACCGGGGATGAAACGCATCAGGGTGTCGAGATCGGCCGTCGGGTGCTTGATCAGGTGCCGCGCCGCGGCCACCACCTCTGCCAGGTTGTGCGGCGGCATGTTCGTCGCCATACCCACCGCGATGCCCGAGGTGCCGTTCACCAGCAGGTTCGGGAACGCCGCCGGGAGCACCAGCGGCTCCTGCTCGCTGCCGTCGTAGTTCGGGCCGAAGTCGACGGTGTCCTCGTGGATCGACTCCACCAGTGCCATCGACGCCGCCGTCAGCCGCGACTCCGTGTACCGCATCGCGGCCGGCGGGTCGTCGTTGCCCAGCGAACCGAAGTTCCCGTGCCCGTCGATCAGCGGCAGCCGCATCGAGAACGGCTGCGCCATGCGCACGACCGAGTCGTAGATCGACGCGTCACCGTGCGGGTGCAGCCGGCCCATCACCTCGCCGACCACGCGCGCGCACTTCACATGCGCACGATCCGGCCGCAGGCCCATCTCGTTGGCCTGGTACAGGATGCGGCGGTGCACCGGCTTCAGGCCGTCCCGCGCGTCCGGCAGCGCACGGGAGTAGATCACCGAGTAGGCGTACTCCAGGAAGGAGCCCTGCATCTCGTCCACCACGTCGACATCGAGGATGCGCTCCTCGAAGTCTCCGGGCGGCGGGGTAGGCGAACTGCGGCGGGCCATCGCGGCGGGGCTCCCTTGCGTCTGTCGGCTTCGTCGTTCCTGTGACTACTGATCTGTAACTACCGAGGCCGTACCGGGGTACGGCGCCCCCCATTGTGGACCCTCCCACCGACAGGCAGCGCCAAGGGCCCTCCCCCTCCCCACTCCGCCCCACTTCCGCCCCTGGCGAACGCCCGTCCCGCGCGGACATATCCCGGCCCTCCGTACGTTGCACCACAATGGGGACACGGCACTTGCCCCCGACCAGCAGTCGAAGACGGGAAGACCCCTCTTCCCGGAAAGGACCGGCAACCGCATGGCCAACCCGGCCCCCGCCTCCCAAGGCCTCGCCATCACCGAGCACCGCCTGGCCAACGGCCTGCGCGTCGTGCTCTCCGAGGACCACCTCACCCCGGTCACCGCCGTCTGCCTCTGGTACGACGTCGGCTCCCGCCACGAGGTGAAGGGCCGCACGGGCCTGGCCCACCTCTTCGAGCACCTCATGTTCCAGGGCTCCGCCAACGTCTCCAACAACGGGCACTTCGAACTGGTCCAGGGCGCCGGCGGCTCCCTCAACGGCACCACCAGCTTCGAGCGCACCAACTACTTCGAGACCATGCCCGCCCACCAGCTCGAGCTCGCGCTCTGGCTGGAGGCCGACCGCATGGGCTCCCTGCTGGCCGCCCTCGACGACACCTCGATGGAGAACCAGCGCGACGTCGTCAAGAACGAGCGCCGCCAGCGCTACGACAACGTCCCGTACGGCACCGCCTTCGAGAAGCTCACCGCGCTCTCCTTCCCCGACGGCCACCCGTACCACCACACCCCCATCGGCTCCATGGCCGACCTGGACGCCGCCACGCTGGAGGACGCCCGCGCGTTCTTCCGCACCTACTACGCGCCCAACAACGCCGTCCTCGCCATCGTCGGCGACCTCGACCCCGAGCAGGCCATCGCCTGGGTGGAGAAGTACTTCGGCAGCATCCCCGCCCACGACGGCAAGCAGCCCCCGCGCGACGGCACCCTGCCCGACGTGATCGGCAAGGAGCTCCGCGAGCTGGTCGAGGAGGACGTCCCCTCCCGCGCCCTGATGGCCGCCTACCGCCTGCCGCACGACGGCACCCGCGAGGCCGACGCCGCCGACCTGGCGCTCACCATCCTCGGCTCCGGCGAGTCCAGCCGCCTGTACAACCGCCTCGTCCGCCGCGACCGCACCGCCGTCGCCGCCGGATTCGGCCTGCTCCGCCTCGCCGGCGCACCCTCCCTCGGCTGGCTCGACGTCAAGACCTCCGGCGACGCCACCATCGACCAGATCGAGACCGCCGTCGACGAGGAACTCGCCCGCTTCGCCGCCGAAGGCCCCACCGCAGAGGAACTCGAGCGCGCCCAGGCCCAGATCGAGCGCGAGTGGCTCGACCGCCTCACCACCGTCGCCGGCCGCGCCGACGAACTCTGCCGCTTCGCCGTCCTCTTCGGCGACCCCGGGCTCCTCAACAACGCGCTCGCCAAGGTCCTCGACATCACCACCGAGGAAGTCCAGGCCGTCGCCGCCGCACGCCTGCGCCCCGACAACCGGGCCGTCCTGGTGTACGAGCCGACCACCACCGCCGACGACGAGACCGAGGAGGAGGCGGCATGACCACCGACTACACCCCCACCATGACGTTCCACCCCCAGCCGACCCCCGGCACCGCCACCCCGTGGGCCTTCCCCGCCCCCGAGCGCGGCGCCCTCGGCAACGGCCTCACCGTGCTCCACTGCGACCGCCCCGGCCAGCAGCTGGTCGCCGTCGAGGTCCAGCTCGACGTCCCGCTCGCCGCCGAACCCGACGGCCTGGACGGCGTGGCCAACATCCTCGCCCGAGCCCTCAACGAGGGCACCGACACCCTCACCGCCGAGGAGTTCGCCGGCGAGCTCGAACGGGCCGGAGCCACCCTCGACGCCCACGCCGACCACCCCGGCATCCGCGTCTCCCTGGAGGTCCCCGCCTCCCGCCTGGAACGCGGACTCACCCTCCTCGCCGACGCCCTGCGCGCACCCGCCCTCCCCGAGGACGAGATCGAGCGGCTCGTCGCCAACCGCCTCGACGAGATCGTCCACGAGCAGGCCAACCCCGCGCGGCGCGCCGCCAAGGCCCTCTACGCCGACCTCTTCGACAGCGCCGACCGGCTCTCCCGCCCCCGCAGCGGCACCGCCGACACCGTCAAGAACATCACCCGCGCAGCGGTCAAGGCCTTCTACGACGCCCACGTGCGCCCCGCCACCGCCACCGCCGTGGTCGTCGGCGACCTCACCGGCATCGACCTCACCGCCCTCCTCGAAGCCACCCTCGGCACCTGGACCGGCGCCCCGGCCGACGCGAGCGTCCACGCACCCGTCACCGCGGACGACCAGGGCCGCGTGGTCATCGTCGACCGACCGGGATCCGTGCAGACCCAGCTGCTCATCGGCCGCATCGGCCCCGATCGCCACGACCCCACCTGGGCCGCGCAGATCCTCGGCACCTACTGCCTCGGCGGCACCCTCACCTCGCGCCTCGACCGCGTCCTGCGCGAGGAGAAGGGCTACACCTACGGCGTCCGCGCCTTCGCCCAGCCGCTGCGCTCCAGCGCCGACGGCTCCGGCCGCGCCCTGCTCGCCATCAGCGGCTCCGTGGACACCGCCTCCACCGCCCCCGCCCTGGCCGACACCTGGACCATCCTGCGCACCCTCGCCGCCGAAGGCCTCACCGACGCCGAACGCGACGACGCCGTGCAGTTCCTGGTCGGGGTCGCCCCGCTCAAGTACGAGACCGCGAGCTCCGTCGCCGGCACCCTCGCCGACCAGGTCGAGCAGGACCTGCCCGACGACTTCCAGGCCGAGGTCTACCGGCAGCTCGCGGCCCTCGACACGGCCGCCGCCACCGAGGCCGTCGTCGCGGCCTTCCCGCCCGACCGGCTCGTCACCGTCCTGGTCGGCGACGCGGCGACCATCGCCGACCCGGTCAAGGAACTCGGCATCGGCGAGGTCACGGTCATCACGTCCTGACCTCGCCCGACGGCGGCCCGACGGAGTATCAGTACTCCGCCGGGCCGCCGTCGTTTAATCTCTTGCGGCTCTCGCCGCCGCTGTGGGTAGATAGCTCCCGCAGCCGGTCAGGCGCACATCACAGGAGAGGAGGCGGTCACCATGCGGGTCGAGCAAGCCACCAGGCGCTACAGCTCCCCACGACCGCTGTCCCTCCGATGCGCCACCGCCTGAGCCGTCCTCTCAGACTTCCCCGAGCCACGCCGGAAGCTTCGCGTGGCAGTACACCCCACCTAGGCTTGAATCAGCCGACCTTTGGAGGTCGTTCAACCATGTCGTACACCGAGGTGCCTGGCGTCCGGGTCCCGATCCGGATGTGGACCGACCCGGCCACCGTCGAGGGCCAGGCCATGCAGCAGCTTCGCAACATCAGCTCCCTGCCCTGGCTGCACGGCCTCGCCGTGATGCCCGACGTCCACCTGGGCAAGGGCGCGACCGTCGGTTCCGTCATCGCCATGAAGGGTGCCGTCTGTCCCGCTGCCGTCGGCGTCGACATCGGCTGCGGAATGAGCGCGGTCAAGACCTCCCTCACCGCCCGCGACCTCCCCGACGACCTGTCCCGGCTGCGTTCCAAGATCGAGCAGATCATCCCGGTGGGCCGCGGCCTCCACTCCGAGCCGGTCGACCCGCGCAAGCTCCACGGGTTCGCCACGACCGGCTGGGACGACTTCTGGTTGCGCTTCGACGGGGTGGCGCACGAGGTGAAGTGGCGGCGCGAGCGGGCCATGCAGCAGATGGGAACGCTCGGATCAGGCAACCATTTCTGCGAGGTCTGCATTGATGCGACCGGTTCTGTCTGGTTGATGTTGCATTCTGGATCGCGCAACATTGGCAAGGAGCTGGCGGAGCACCATATGGGCGTCGCCCGGTCGCTCCCCCACAACCAGGGCCTGGTCGACCGCGACCTCGCGGTGTTCATCGCCGACACCCCGCAGATGGCTGCCTACCGTCAGGACCTGTTCTGGGCGCAGGAGTACGCCAAGAACAACCGCGCGGTGATGATGGCGCTGTTCCAGGACATCGTTCGCCGTGAGTTCCCCAAGGCTAGGGTCACCTTCGACGAGGTGATCAGTTGCCACCACAACTACGTGGCGGAGGAGCGGTACGACGGTGTCGACCTGCTGGTGACCCGTAAGGGCGCGATCAAGGCCGGCTCCGGCGACTTCGGCATCATCCCGGGCTCGATGGGCACCGGCTCGTACATCGTCCGCGGTCTCGGCAACGAGGCGGCCTTCAACTCGGCCTCGCACGGCGCCGGCCGGAAGATGAGCCGCACCGCCGCCAAGAAGCGCTTCACCGCGCGGGACCTGGCGGAGCAGACCCGGGGCGTGGAGTGCCGGAAGGACAGCGGCGTGGTCGACGAGATCCCGGGCGCGTACAAGTCGATCGAGAAGGTCATGGCCCAGCAGGAGGACCTGGTCGAGGTGGTCGCCCACCTCAAGCAGGTCGTCTGTGTGAAGGGTTGAGATCAGGCCAGGGTGCGCGGCAGGCGCACCCTGGCGATTCGCTGTGGTCCGCGGAGGCGCCAACGCCTCGCAGCGCAGCTGCTCACTGTGCGGTCCAACAGAGCCGCGATTCGCTGATCAGCCCGCCGCCAGGCGGAAGCTGAGGCGGCCGAAGCGGACCTGGTCGCCGGGGTGGACGCGGATGGTGCCGGCGACGCGGAGGCCGTTGACGTGGGTGCCGTTGGTGGAGCCGAGGTCGTGGAGGGTCCAGCCGTCGGCCTCGTAGCGGAGTTCGGCGTGCCGGCGGGAGACCGAGCCGTCGCTGAGGCGTAGGTCGGACCCCGGGATGCGGCCGATGCGCAGGGGTGCGGTGCCGGGGGCCGGGAGGCTGAGGCCGGGGAGCTGCTCGGTGTGCCAGGTGCGGCGCAGCCGGGCGGTGAAGGCGGAGATCCGGCCGACCGTGCGCAGGGCCAGTGCGGAGACCCGTCCGGCGGCCTGCAGGTCGCGGAGCGCGTGGTCGAGTTCGGCCTGGCTGCGGGCGGTGAGCACGAGCTCCATCCGGCCCATGAAGGTGTCGTGGGACATCCTGCCGCTGCCGACGCTGTCGCGGAGCACGCCGAGCGCCCGGTCCCGCTCGGCCTCCGACGGTCGGGACACTCGGGTCCGGAACTCAGCTGGCGTCATGGGGAGATTGTCGGATGTGTTGTGCGGCGCTGTCCACAACGATGCACCATCAGCAGAGGTGGCTGACCAGCATGTAGACCCCCGTGCCCGCCACGATGCCGAGCAGCGCGTTGCGCCGCCACAGGTGCAGGGCGGCGGTGGCGGGCCGTCAGATCGGGGTAGGCGGGGTCGGTCGGTACACGGTGGTGATTTCACGCCTCGGACGGCCCCGGCACAATGGCCGCGTGGACTACCAGGAGCTCTTGCACGACGTGATGGACACCGCCCGCCGGACCCCCGGCCGGGGCCGGCCCGCCGACTACATCCCCGCCCTGGCGTCGGCGGATCCGGAGGCGTTCGGGGTGGCCCTGGCCACCGTGGACGGCGAGGTGTACGGGGCCGGTGACTGGGAGCGGCCGTTCTCGATCCAGAGCATCTCCAAACTGTTCACCCTCGCTTTGGCGTTGGCGGAGGGCGGCGACGACCTCTGGAAGCGGGTGGGCCGGGAGCCGTCGGGGAACCCGTTCAACTCGCTGGTGCAGTTGGAGACCGAGCACGGCATCCCCCGCAATCCGTTCATCAACGCGGGCGCGCTGGTGGTCACCGACCGGCTGCTGGAGCTGTCGGGTGACGCGGCCGGCGCGGTACGGGAGTTCCTGCGCGCGGAGTCGGGCAACGAGCTGATCTCCACCGACGACACGGTGGCGGCATCGGAGGCGCGGCACGGCCACCGCAACGCGGCGTTGGCGCACTTCATCGCGAGCTACGGCAATCTGCGCAACCCGGTGGACAGCGTGCTGGCGCACTACTACGCGCACTGCGCGATCTCGGCGAGCTGCCGTGATCTGGCGCTGGTGGGACGGTTCCTGGCCCGGCACGGTCTGCGGGCGGACGGTTCGCGGCTGCTGACGCGCAGCGAGGCGAAGCGGGTGAACGCGGTGCTGCTGACCTGCGGGACGTACGACGCGGCGGGGGAGTTCGCGTTCCGGGTGGGGCTGCCGGGCAAGAGCGGGGTCGGCGGGGGAGTGCTGGCGGTGCTGCCGGGGCGGGGCGCGGTGTGCGTGTGGAGCCCGGGGCTGGACACGGCGGGGAACTCGGTGCTGGGCGTGGCGGCGCTCGACGCGCTGACGACGGCGACGGGCTGGTCCGTCTTCTGATCGGCCATGCACCGAGCAGGGGCGCGGGAAGCTGCTCGGAGCAGGTGGTGCGACTCGCCCCCGGAGGGCGGGTGCGGCGATCGAGGCTTCCGATTCGCGCAGTTCTCCCCCAGCCTTCGGCCGGGAGGTCCCCCACGCGCCCCTGGGGGCGCCCCTGTGTGAGAGGGGCGCCCCCAGGGGAGGTGCGGGGTCAGGCGGCGGGAAGCTCGCTCAGGCCCTCCTGGACCAGCTTGGCGAGGCGGTCCAGCGCCTCGTCCGCGCCGGGGGCGTCGGAGGCGAGGATGACGGTTTCGCCGCCCTCGGCGCCGAGGCCGAGCAGGCCGAGCATGGAGGCGGCGTTGACCGGGGTGCCGCCGTCCTTGGCGATGGTGACGGGCACGCCCACGGCGGTGGCCGCGCGGACGAAGATGGAGGCGGGACGGGCGTGCAGGCCCTCGGCCCAACCGATGGTGACGCGGCGCTCGGCCATGAGACGTGCCTTTCAGGTGGTGCTGGGTGGAGCTGTGTTGTCTAGACCAGTGTTGCACGCGTGCGCAACCCCCGTCGCACCCGGCGCCAAGCGGCTCGTCGCCGGATAACCTGACGAATGTGGACGACCCCGGGCCCCCGCAGCGGAGCGACGAGCACAGCTACCCCCAGCACTGGGAGGCCGACGTCCTGCTGCGCGACGGCGGCACCGCCCGGATCCGGCCGATCACCCCGGCCGACGCCGACCGGCTGGTCGAGTTCTACGAACAGGTCTCCGACCAGTCCAAGTACTTCCGCTTCTTCGCCCCGTACCCCCGGCTCTCCGACAAGGACGTCCGGCACTTCACCCACCACGACTACATCAACCGGGTCGGCCTGGCCGTCGTGGTCCGGGACCGCTTCATCGCCACCGTCCGCTACGACCGGATCGACGCCGAGGGCCGCCCGTCCGAGAGCGGGACGGACGCCGAGGTCGCCTTCCTGGTCCAGGACGCCCACCAGGGCCGCGGTGTCGCCTCCGCCCTGCTGGAGCACATCGCCGCCGTCGCCCAGGAGCGCGGCATCCTGCGCTTCACGGCCGAGGTGCTCCCCGAGAACCGCAAGATGATCAAGGTCTTCACCGACGCGGGCTACACCCAGCGCCGCAGCTTCGCCGACGGCGTCGTCCACCTCGAGTTCGACCTGGAGCCCACCGCTGCCTCGCTGGCGGTGATGCGGGCCCGCGAGCACCGGGCCGAGGCCCGCTCCGTCCAGCGGCTGCTCACCCCGCGGTCGGTCGCGGTGCTCGGGGTCTCCCGCAATCCGCAGTCCGTCGGCCGCGCGCTGCTGCGCGACCTGGCCGGCTTCCACGGCCCGGTGTACGCGGTGAACCGCAACGCCCCGCCCGGCACCGAGCTGGACGGCGCCGTCACCTACCGCTCGGTGCTGGAGATCCCCGGCCCCGTCGATCTCGCGGTCATCGCGGTGCCCGCCCCGGCGGTCCCCGCCGCCGTCGCAGAGTGCGGCGCGCACGGCGTCCAGGGCCTGGTGGTGGTCTCCGCCGGGTACGCCGAGACCGGGCCGGAGGGCCGCGACCGGCAGCGCGCGCTGGTCCGCCAGGCCAGGGCCGCCGGGATGCGGGTGGTCGGCCCGAACGCCTTCGGCCTGCTCAACACCGACCCCGAGCAGCCGCTCAACGCCTCGCTCGCCCCCGTGCTGCCCGAACGCGGCCCGTTCGGCCTGTTCTGCCAGTCCGGCGCGATCGGCGTCGCGCTCCTGGAGGCCGCCCACCGCCGGGGCCTGGGCATCTCCTCCTTCGCCTCGGTCGGCAACCGCGCGGACGTCTCCGGCAACGACTGGCTCCAGTACTGGGAGGAGGACCCGGCGACCCGGGTCGTGCTGCTCTACCTGGAGTCCTTCGGCAACCCGCGCAAGTTCACCCGGATCGCCCGCCGCCTGGCCGCCGTCAAACCGGTCGTGGTGGTCAAGGGCGCCCGTCACACCGGCAGCCTCCCGCCCGGGCATGCCGTCCAGCCCGCCGCGAGCGGCCTGCGGGACGCCACGGTCGACGCCCTGTTCCAGCAGGCCGGCGTACTGCGGGTGGACACCATCACCGAGCTGTACGACACCGGCGAGCTGCTGGCCGGCCAGCCCCTCCCGGCCGGGGACCGGGTCGCCGTGGTCGGCAACTCCGACTCGCTCGGTCTGCTCACCCACGACGCCTGCCTGAGCGCCGGGCTGCGCCCCCGTACGCCCGTCGACCTCACCACCGGCGCCACCGGCGAGAACTTCCGGATCGCCCTCCACGTGGCGCTCACCGACCCGGCCGTGGACGCCGTGATCGCGGTGGCCATCCCGCCGATCGGCACCCACCTGCCCGCCGAGGATCTCGGCGCGGACGAGCCCGCGTTCGCCGAGGCCCTGCTCGAAGCGGCCTCCCGTGCGCAGGAGGCGGGCAAGCCGCTGCTGCTCGCCCACCTGGCGCTCACCGAGCTCCCCGACCGGCTCCGCGCCGCCGGCATCCCCGCCTACCCGGCCCCCGAGCGCGCCGTGCACGCGCTCGCCCGGGCCGTGCACTACGCCGAGTGGCGCCGCCGTACGGCCGAGGCCGAGCAGACCGCCCGCGTCCCCGAGCTCGACCGGATCGAGGAGGCCAAGGCGCGCACCCTGGTCGAGGCCGCCCTGGAGACCCGTACGGCGGTCGCCGCCCGCACCCAGCCGGGTGGCGCCAGGATCGCCCTCCCCGATGCGGACGCCGTCGCGCTGCTCGCCCACTACGGCATCGACGTGCTCCCCACGCTTCCCGCCCCCGACGAGGAGAGCGCCGTCCGGGCCGCCGCCACCCTCGGCTACCCCGTCGCCCTCAAGGCCACCGCCGAGCACCTGCGCCACCGCCCCGACCTGGGCAGCGTCCGCCTGGACCTCACCGGCGAGCCGGGTCTGCGCCGCGCGTACCGCGAGCTGGACACTCTGCTCGGCGGTGCCGCCAAGGCCCGGCTGGTGGTCCAGCCGCTCGCCCCGCGCGGTGTGGACACCGTGATCGGCGCGACCGTCGACCCGGCCGTCGGCGCGATCCTCTCCTTCGGCCTGGCCGGCGCCCCCGCCGAGCTGCTCGGTGACGTCGCCCACCGGCTGGTCCCGGCCACCGACCAGGACGCGGCCGCCCTGATCCGCGAGGTGCGGGCCGCCCCGCTGCTGTTCGGCTGGCGCGGCGCGGAGCCGGTGGACACCGCCGCGCTGGAGGAACTGCTGCTGCGGGTCTCCCGGCTGGTCGACGACCTGCCCGAGGTGGCCTCGGTCGATCTCGAACCCGTGGTCGTGGCCCCGCACGGCCTTGCGGTACTGGGGGCCCGGGTCCGCATCGCACCCCTGCCGGTGCGCAGCGATCTGGGTCCGCGCGCGATGAGCAGCCTGTAACCTTCCTTGGTTGCGTCTGCCAGAAGGCGCGGAAGGCCAGAAGCTCGGCGCAGTGCCGCCCGCTTCGGCGGCGGGACATGCCAGGATGGAGCTATGGCGAAGACCGGTACCACCACCACGCAGGACCTGCGCTCGGCGATCGAGCGCAGCGGCTACTACCCGGCCCTGGTGTCCGAGGCCGTCGAGTCCGCGGTGGGCCCCGAGCCGATCACCTCCTACCTGGTCCACCAGGAGACGACCTTCGACGCGAACGAGGTCCGCCGGCACGTCACCGTGCTGGTACTGACCCCGACCCGCTTCGTGGTCAGCCACACCGACGAGCAGGCCGGGGACGCGACCAGCCCGGTGCCGTACGCGACCACCTCCACCGAGTGCGTCCGGCTCGACCGGATCGGTTCGGTGGTGCTCAGCCGGATGGTCTCCAACCCGGAGACGTACACGCCCGGCACGCTGCCCCGCGAGGTCGTGCTGACCATCGGCTGGGGCGCGGTGCAGCGGATCGACCTGGAGCCGGCCGGCTGTTCCGACCCGAACTGCGAGGCCGACCACGGCTACACCGGTTCGGCGACGGCTGACGACCTGTCACTGCGGGTCAGCGAGGCGGGGGACGGTCCGGAGACGGTGTCGCAGGCGCTGATCTTCGCCCGCGCGCTGTCCGAAGCCACGATCGCCGACCGGGTCTGAGGTCCGACGCTCCCCATGACGACGCACCTCGGTTACGACGCTTTCGAGATCCTGGATCCCTCCGACGCCCCCGCTCCCACGTACGGGAGCACCTCGCTCTCGGACCTGCTGCCCGCCGTGGCGGCAGGTCTCGGCGTGCCCGGCTTCGCGAGCGGCCTGCCGCTGGCGCCCGCCGACCGGGTCTGCGTCTTCCTGGTCGACGGGATGGGCTGGGAGCTGATCAAGCGTCACCCCGAGTACGCGCCGTTCCTGACCTCGCTGATCGCCGGCGGCCGGGCGATCACCTCGGGCTTCCCGTCCACCACCGCGACCTCGCTGGCCTCGGTCGGCACCGGCCTCACGCCCGGCCTGCACGGCCTGGCCGGGTACACCGTGGCGGTGCCGGGTGCCGGCTACCTGATGAACCAGCTGCGCTGGCAGCCGCCGGTGGAGCCGAGCAGCTGGCAGCCGTACCCGACGGTCTTCGAGCAGGTCCAGGCGGCCGGCGTGGCGACCTGCCAGGTCTCCTCGCCGCTGTTCTCGACCACCCCGCTCACCCAGGTCGCCCTCTCCGGCGGCACCTTCCTCGGCCGGACCACCGGAGAGGAGCGGATGGACCTCGCGGCCCAGTGGCTGGGCGAGCACGACCGGGCACTGGTCTACACGTACGTCAGCGAACTGGACGGCGCCGGCCACCGCTTCGGGGTCGACTCGGACGAGTGGCGGATGACCCTGAACACCGTGGACCGGCTGGCGCAGCGGCTCGCCGAACAGCTCCCGCCGCGCTCGGCGCTCTACGTCACCGCCGACCACGGCATGATCGACATCGCGCCCGAGGACCGGGTCGACTTCGACGAGGACTGGGAGCTCAGCGCGGGCGTCGCCCTGCTGGGCGGCGAGGGCCGGGCCCGGCACGTGTACGCGGTGCCGGGGGCGGCCGCCGACGTGTTCACGGTCTGGAGCGAGGTGCTCGGGGACCGGATGTGGGTCGCGACCAGGGACCAGGCGATAGCGGCGGGCTGGTTCGGCCCCGTGGTGGACGAGCGGGTCTACCTGCGGATCGGCGACGTGGTGGCCGCCGCCCGGGACGACGTCGCGGTGATCGCTTCGCGCAGCGAGCCCGGCGAGTCCTCGATGGTCGGCCTGCACGGCTCGATGACCCCGGTGGAGCAGCTGGTGCCGCTGCTCGAAGTCCGCGCCTGATCCCGTCCCTTCGCTGAAAGGCCTCTGCTCCACCCATGGCTGAACTGGTGTTCTTCTCGGGCACGATGGACTGCGGCAAGTCGACGCTCGCGCTGCAGCTGGACCACAACCACGCGGCCCGTGGCCGGCAGGGGATCATCTTCTCCCGGCACGACCGTGCGGGTGCCTCCACCATCTCCAGCCGGCTCGGCCTGCGCGCGGACGCCGTCGAGGTCACGGACGGCTTCGACTTCCACGCGCACGTCGTCCAGCTGCTCTCGGCGGGCGGCAAGGTGGACTACCTGATCTGCGACGAGGCCAACTTCTACACCTCCGAGCAGGTCGACCAGCTCGCCCGGGTGGTCGACGAGCTCGGCATCGACGTCTTCACCTTCGGCATCACCACCGACTTCCGGACCAAGCTCTTCCCCGGCTCCCAGCGCCTGATCGAGCTCGCGGACCGGGTCGAGGTCCTGCAGGTCGAGGCCCTGTGCTGGTGCGGCGCCCGGGCCACCCACAACGCCCGCACCGTCGGCGGCGTGATGGTCGTCGAGGGCGCCCAGGTCGTCGTCGGCGACATCGCCGTCAGCGAGGGCGAGGTCGGGTACGAGGTGCTCTGCCGCCGCCACCACCGCCGCCGCCTCACGGCGGCCACGGCCCGCGCGGCCGTCCTCTCCCCGGACGTCCTCCCCTTCGAGAACCAGCACGCGTAGCAAGACGTAGGTACGCAACTGGGTACCCACCAGGGGCGCGGGGAACTGCGCGACCAGGGCACGACGTACGTTGACGGTTGATCGCGCAGTTCCCCGCGCCCCTGCTGTGGTTGGCCCTCTGCGTATGGTGCTCAGGTCTGGACGACCGAGAAGCGCCCGCCCTGGGGGTCGGTGAGTCGGGCGACCCGGCCGTACGGGGTGTCGTGCGGGCCGACCAGTACCCGTCCGCCCAACTGCAGAGCCCGGCGGACCGTCAGATCGGTGTCGGCGACGGCGAAGTGGACCCGCCAGCGCGGCGGACCGTCCCGCAGGTCGGTGCTGCGCCGGATGCCGGCCACCGGGAAGCCGCCGACCACCAGCGTCGCGTCGTCCTCGCCCCGGGCGACGGCCGCCGCGTCCGACTCGACCACGGACCGGCCGAGCACCGCGCCGTAGAACGCGGAGGCCGCCGGTTCGTCAGAGGTCAGCAGCTCGTTCCAGGCCGGTGCGCCCGGCTCGCCGACCACCTCCCAGCCGATGTGCTCCTCGCCCTGCCAGAGGCCGAACACCGCGCCGGACAGGTCTGCCGCGATCGCCAGCCGCCCGGCGTGCTCGGCCTGCAGCGGCCCGACCGCGACGGTGCCGCCGCACTCGCGGATCCGCTGGGACACGTCGTCCGCGCTGTCCACGGCGAAGTAGGTGGTCCACTCGACGGGGTGGCCGGTACGCGCGGGGGTGGCACCGATGCCGGCGACCTTGGCGCCGTTCAGGGTGGCCCGCACGTACGCCCCGAGCGGGGTGGGGCCGGGGGTGAACTCCCAGCCCAGCAGCGCGCCGTAGAAGGCCATGGCGCCTTCCTGGTCACTGGTCATCAGACTCACCCAGCAGGGCGTGCCCTGAGCCAGCCGGACCTTCACCGCAGTCATCGCGTGCCTCCTCGACGGGGGCGGTCGACGGGGCCGACGCGCGTCCCAGGGCGATGGTTCCACCCGTGACCCGCCGACGGGGTGCGGCCGCGCGGCGAGCCGGGCAAAGACCGTACAAAGAGCGGAGTCGCGCGCGTCACAATGGCGGACATGACCTCCTCACCGCTGATCTCCGTCACCGAACTCGCCGCGGCACTCGACTCCTCCCGTCCGCCGGTGCTGCTCGACATCCGCTGGCAGTTGGGCGGCCCGCCGGGGGCCGAGGAGTACGCGGCGGGGCACCTGCCCGGCGCGTACTACGTCGACCTGGACCGTGAGCTGGCCTCCCCACCGGGCGTCGCCGGCCGTCACCCGCTGCCCGATCCGGAGGTCCTCGGCGGGGCCCTTCGCCGTGCAGGGGTGAGCTCCGACCGCCCGGTCGTGGTGTACGACGCGGGGCCTGCCACCTCGGCGGCCCGGGCCTGGTGGCTGCTGCGCTGGGCCGGGCACCCCGAGGTCAGGGTGCTGGACGGCGGGCTGGCCGCCTGGCGTGCGGCCGGGCTGCCGGAGACCACCGAGGTGCCGCCGGCCCAGGCCGGTGACTTCAAGCCGGTGCCCGGGCAGCTGCCCACCCTCGACGCCGCCCGGGCCGCCGGACTGGCCCGCGAGGGACTGCTGCTGGACGCCCGGGCCGGTGAGCGGTACCGGGGCGAGGTCGAGCCGGTCGACCCGCGCGCCGGGCACATCCCGGGAGCGGTGAGCGCGCCCACCACGGAGAACCTGGCTGCAGACGGACGCTTCCTTGCTCCCGCCGTGCTGGCCGAGCGCTTCCGCGGGCTGGGCGCGGCTGACCGGCGGGTCGGCGTCTACTGCGGCTCGGGCGTGACCGCCGCCCATGAGCTGCTCGCCCTCGAGGTGGCCGGCTTCCGGGGCGTCGCCCTCTACCCGGGTTCCTGGAGCGAGTGGTCCGCCAACCCCGACAACCCGGTGGCCACCACAGAGCTGCCCGGCTGACCACCGGCAGGGGCGACCCCGACGCAGTTGGGTACCCACAGGGGCGCGGGGAACTGCGCGACCAGGGCACGACGTAGGTGCACGGTTGATCGCGCAGTTCCCCGCGCCCCTGCTGTGGTTGGCCCAATGCGCACGGTTCGGCCGCGCGGGCTACTCCTGCTTCTTGCGCCTGCTGCCGAAGACGATCTCGTCCCAGCTCGGCACGGTGGCCCGGCGGCCCGGCCGGACGCCGTCCGCCTCGGCCTGACGGTCCGTCGTGCCGACCAGCCGCTCCCGGTGCGGGGAGACCGCACGCGGCATCAGGATGTCCGCGTACGCGGAGCCCGCACCGATGCTGGCCGCAGGGGCCTGCTGCTCCTCGGCCTCCTCCGGCGCCTCGCTCGGCACCGGCTCGACCGCGGGGACGGCGAGGTCGCCACGGAAGGCCGGCACCACGTCGAGCAGGCTGGTGAGCGAGTCCCGGTTCTCGGCCGTGGCCTCCCGGCTCTCCCGCACCTCGCGAGCGGACATGATCCGGTCCGCCGAGGGGCGCTCGATCATCGGGCGGGCCGGACGGTCCTGGGGGAGCCGGGCGATCCGCGGGATGAACGGGAAGACCGAGTCCTCCTCGCGCTCGACGCTCTCGCCGATCAGCGCGCGGGCCTCGTCGTCGTTCGGCTGCACCAGCCGGCGCGGCGGGTCGTACGTCCAGCTCGCGGTGCGGCCCTCGCCGTCGGCCCGGTAGGCGAGGATGACCTCCCAGGTGCCGTCGTCACGCCGCCAGGAGTCCCACCGCTCGGCGTCCTTCTCCGCGCCGCGCAGCGCCAGCCGCTCGGCCACCGCCTCGCCCAGCTGCGGGCCGGTGGACTCGCCGTGGCGTCGGATCGCGGTCTTCCGCGCCCGCTCGGCCATGAAGGCGCGCTCGGCCAGCACCGGGCCCTCGAAGCGCCGTACCCGGTCCACCGAGATGCCGGCGGCCTGGGCGACCTCCTCCGCGGAGGCACCGGCTCGTATCCGCGCCTGGATGTCCCGCGGCCGCAGGTGGCTCTCGACCTCGATCTCGATCTGGCCGAGGCGGGGCCGGTCACCGCGGATGGCGGCGCGCAGCCGCTCGTCGATGGGGAGGGTGTACTCCGTGCTGTCGGCAGCCTTGAGCACCAGACGTGTGCCGTCATTGCTGACGGCCACGACGCGCAGTTCGGGCACGGTTACCTCCCGGGTGGTGCCTGCCGACGTCACCTGCGTCGCTGCTCCCGTACTGAGTGTGGCCTGCCCACTCGCGACTGGCCACAACCTTGCAGAGTTACTCGGCGTGTCGGGCTTTCGCCCGGACCTGCCGTTGTGGCACGGTTGCCTGTTTGCCACGTCGCCGGTCGACGTCGCGCCCGGGTGCCCCGGCCGCCGTCTGATGGACAGTCGACACGTTGACCGAAGGCTCAGGCTCCACGAACAGTACTCCATTCGTGGCATCCGGAGGGGCGGCTCGCCGCTCAAGTCTCCCGCGATTCACGGGAATCTCAAGGGAGGGCACTCCAATGGCCGACCGCTGGTCAGTGGACGGTGATCATCTTCACATATATCGACCGCCCAGAACCAGAATTTCGACCCTTGTGTCCTTCTTTGTGCAAGATGGAGGGACTTGTTCGATGTCGAGCCGTACCGACCGAGGGATGTTGATGCCACAGCAGAGCGCGCAGGCGCCGCCGAAGCCCGCCGTCGACGGCCGAAGGCGGATCGACCTGAGTGTGGCTCAGGTGGCCGCCAGTGCTCTGGCGACGGTGGCCGGCGCGGTGCTCGCCTCCGGGCTCGGTGTGTACGGGACGATCATCGGCGCGGCCGTGGTCAGCGTCGGGGCCACGGTCGGCGGCGCGGTCTTCCAGCACCTCTTCAAGCGCACCGGCGAGCACCTGCGCGGCGCTGTCGACCCGCAGCCGGAGCCGGTGGCCGAGATCTCCTCCGACTGGAACGCGCCGCGGACCGTCCGGGCCAAGCGGCGCTGGACCTGGAAGACGTACGCCGCCGTCTCGGCGCTGGTCTTCGCGGTCGCGATGACGCCGATCCTGGTCGTCGAGGTGGCGGCCGGCAAGCCGCTGCACGACATCACCACGGGCCGGTCGGGCTCGGGCACCTCCCTGAACCCGGGCGGCAGAACGTCCCCCGCGCCGTCGGTCGAGCCCTCCGGGAGCGCGAGCACCGGCCCGCCGGCCGTCCCCTCGACGTCGCCGAGTGCCACCCCCTCGGGGTCGCCGAGCAGCAGCCCCTCGGCCTCCACCTCGCCGTCGCCGTCCCCGTCCGTGAGCGGAAGCCCCTCGCCCACCGCGACGCCGACGACCACACCGACCGGCAGCTCCGGCGACGCGGCGACCTCGTCCGCCACCCCGCCGACGGCCGCCCCGACACCCTGAGCGGCTACTCGCCGAGCACCCGGCGCAGGTAGTCGTTGGCGAACAGCCGACCGGGGTCGAGCTTGTCGCGCAGCGCCGTGAAGTCGGCGAAGTGCGGGTACACCGAGGCCAGGTAGGCCGCGTCCCTGGTGTGCAGCTTGCCCCAGTGCGGGCGGCCCTGGTGAGCCGTCATCAGCTTCTCCACCTCGGTGAAGTAGCCCTGCTCGGCGGTGCCCCGGTAGAGGTGGACGGCGATGTAGACGGTGTCCCGGCCGCTCGCGGTGGACAGCCACAGGTCGTCGGCGGGGGCGATCCGCACCTCGACGGGGAAGCTGATCCGCCAGTCGGACCGCTCGACCAGGGCCTTCAGCTCCCGCAGCACGGTGGTGGCCGCCTCGCGCGGCACGGCGTACTCCATCTCGATGAAGCGCACCTTGCGCGGGCTGGTGAACACCTTGTACGCGAGGTCGGTGTAGGTCCGCTCCGACCACGCCCGGCTCGCGGCCTGAGCGATCGTCGGGACGGTCCGCGGGAAGCGCTGGCCCACCCGGCAGGCGCCCTCCCAGACGGTGTTGGAGAGGAAGTCGTCGTCCAGCCAGGCCTTGAACGGCGGCAGCGGCCTGGCCGGGCCCTGGCTGCGGTTGTTGCGCTTGGTGGAACAGCGGTCCGTGTGCGGGAACCAGTAGAACTCGAAGTGCTCGTTGACGGCCGCGAACTCGTCGAAGCCGCCCAGCACCTCGTCGAAGGTCATCGGCTTCTCATGGGCCGTCAGCAGGAAGGCCGGCTCGACCCCGAAGGTGATCGCGCTGACCACGCCGAGCGCGCCCAGGCCGAGCCGGGCGCCCCGGAACAGCTCGGCGTTCTCGGTCGGCGAGCAGCGCTGGACGCTACCGTCCGCCAGCACGATCTCCAGCGCCTTGATCTGCGCCGCGAGCGAGCCCGAGTCGCGCCCGGTGCCGTGGGTGCCGGTGCTGGTGGCGCCGGCGACGGTCTGGACCTCGATGTCGCCCATGTTGGTGAGGGAGAGGCCCGCGGCCTCCAGCAGCCGGTTGAGCTTGGCGAGGGGCAGCCCGGACTCCACGGTGACCGTCCCGGCCTCGCGGTCGAGCTCCCGGACGGCGGTCAGCGCGTCGGGGCGGACCAGCACGCCGTCACCGGCGGAGGCAATCGAGGTGAAGGAGTGGCCGGACCCGACCGCCTTGACCGTCCTGCCCTCGTCGGCGGCCCGGCGGATCACCTCGCCCAGCTCGGCGGCCGAGGCCGGGGCGGCCACCCGGCTCGGGCGGGCGCTCTGGTTGCCGGCCCAGTTGGTCCAGCCGGTGGTGCTGCCCTGCGGCATGCGGGTGCCTCCTGCTCGGGTGCCGGGAGCGCAGGCCCCCGCACGTCCTACCAACGAGTAGGGGGAGCGTAGCCAGTTGGTCGGCGCCGGTCTACGCCTTGCCGCTGAGCGCCGTCTCGTCCGCAGCGCGGGCCGCGGAGGTCAGCCCGGCCCGCAACCGGGGCAGGCCCGCCAGTGCCGTCAGCACGCCGAACAGTCCGGCCGCCACCGGCACCCAGTACCCGGCGGCACTGCCCTCGGCGTCCACCACCCAGCCCGCGGCCGAGGAGCCGAGGGCCACCCCCAGCGCCAGCCCGGTGGTCGTCCAGGTCATCCCCTCGTTCAGCTGGGAGACCGGTACCAGCCGCTCGACCAGGGCCATCGCCGTGATCAGGGTCGGCGAGATGGAAAGGCCCGCCACGAAGAGCGCCCCGCCGATCGCGGCCAGCCCGGTCACGCCGGCCACCAGCCCGGAGACCACCACCAGCGGCACCATGCTGGCCGCCATCACGGCGACCCCGACCAGGAACCGCCCCGCCATCGAGCCCTTGAGTTTCAGCGTCCCGAAGACCACCCCGGCCAGGCAGGAGCCGAGCGCGTACACGGCCAGCACCAGGCTGGCGGCCGTCGTGTGCCCCTGGTCCTGGGCGAAGGCCACCGTCACCACCTCGACCGAACCGAAGATCGCCCCGGTCGCGACGAAGGTCAGCACCAGCACCTGCAGCCCCGCCGAGCGGATCGCCGAGCGGCCTTCGTGGTGCGCCTCCGGGTGCACCGGGGGTTCGGTACGCCGCTGGGCGGTGAACAGCACCACGCCGACGGTCAGGAAGACCCCGGCGAGCAGCACGCCCGCCTCCGGGAAGACCGAGGTGGCCAGGCCGATGGACAGGATCGGGCCGACGATGAAGCAGACCTCGTCCACCACCGCCTCGAAGGAGTACGCGGTGTGCAGCCTGGGCGGCTCGCCGCTGTACAAATGCGCCCAGCGGGCCCGGACCATCGAGCCGGTGCTCGGCATCACGCCCATCCCGGCGGCGGCGACGAACAGCGTCCAGTCCGGTGCCTCGAAGCGCGCGCACAGCAGCAGCGCGACCGCTGCGGCCATCGTGAGCGCGGTGGCGGGCAGGGCCACCCGGCGCTGCCCGTACCGGTCCACCAGGCGGGAGACCTGCGGGCCCAGCGCCGCCGCAGCCAGGGCCAGCACCGCCGCGACCGCGCCCGCCATCCCGTACGAGCCGCGCAGCTGGGACAGCATGGTCACGATGCCGATCCCGGTCATCGAGATCGGCAGCCGGGCGATGAAGCCGGAGGACGAGAAGGCCAGACTGCCGGGGGCGGCGAAGATCTGGCGGTAGCTGGACAGCACACGGGCTCCGCTGGACGGGTAAGGAACAAGACTCCAGTAGACAGCTTACGAAGCCTGGCAATCGATTACTCGCCGGACGGCCTGTCACCGGCCGACGGCCTGCTAGTGGCAGGATCGGTGCCATGTCCGACTCGCGCATCCCCATCGACCACACGCCGTACGACGCGCTCCTGTTGCTCTCCTTCGGGGGCCCCGAGGCCCCGGAGGACGTGGTGCCGTTCCTGGAGAACGTCACCCGTGGCCGGGGCATCCCCAAGGAGCGTCTCGCCGAGGTCGGCAAGCACTACTTCCTGTTCGGCGGGGTCAGCCCGATCAACGAGCAGAACCGCGAGCTGCTCGCCGCCCTGCGCAAGGACTTCGCCGGGAACGGCCTGGACCTGCCGGTCTACTGGGGCAACCGCAACTGGGCCCCGTACCTGGTCGACACCCTGCGCGAGATCGCCACCGACGGCCACCGCCGCGTGCTGGTCCTGGCCACCAGCGCCTACGCCGGCTACTCCGGCTGCCGCCAGTACCGCGAGAACCTCGCCGACGCGCTCGCCACGCTGGCCGAGGAGGGCCTGCCCGAGCTGCGGGTCGACAAGCTGCGGCACTTCTACAACCACCCCGGCTTCGTCCGGCCGATGATCGACGCCACCCTGGCCGCGCTCGACGAGCTGCCCGCCGATGCCCGCGACCGGGCCCACCTGGCCTTCACCACCCACTCCATCCCGGACGCGATGGCCGAGTCCTCCGGCGCCCCCGACGACCCCGCGCGCGGCCGGCCCGGCGGCGCGTACGTGGCCCAGCACCTGGAGGTCGCCCGGCTGGTCGCCGAGGCCGTCGCCGAGGCCACCGGCGTCGCCGGACGGCCGTGGGAGCTGGTCTTCCAGAGCCGCAGCGGCGCCCCGCACATCCCCTGGCTGGAGCCGGACATCTGCGACCACCTGGAGAGCCTGCACGCGGCGGGTGCCCCGGCGGCGGTGATGGTGCCGATCGGCTTCGTCTCCGACCACATGGAGGTCAAGTACGACCTCGACACCGAGGCCCGCGCCAAGGCTGCCGAGCTCGGCCTGCCCGTCGCCCGGGCGGCCACCGTCGGCGCCGACCCGCGCTTCACCGCGGCGGTCCGGGAACTGGTCCTGGAGCGCGCGGCGACCGAGCGAGGCGTGCCCGTCGAGCGGTGCGCCCTGGGTGCGCTCGGCGCGAGCCACGACGTGTGCGCCGTCGCGTGCTGCCCCAACCCCCGCGCGCCCCGCCCGGCCGCCGCCCAGCTCTGACCCCCCCTCCGGAAGGAACCCAGTGCCCAACCCCGAGCTGCTCGCCGAACTGCTGGACGTCGCCGTGGAGGCCGCCACCCGGGCCGGTGCGCTGCTGCGTGACGGCCGGCCCGCCGACCTGGGCGTGGCCGCGACCAAGAGCAGCCCGGTCGACGTGGTCACCGAGATGGACCTGGCCTCCGAGAAGCTCATCCTGGAGCTGATCGGCGAACGCCGCCCCGAGGACGGCTACCTGGGCGAGGAGGGCGCCGACCGCCCGGGCACCAGCGGTGTCCGCTGGGTCGTCGACCCGCTCGACGGCACCGTCAACTACCTGTACGGGCTGCCCTCCTGGGGCGTCAGCGTCGGAGTCGAGGTCGACGGCCGGGCCGTGGTGGGTGTGGTGGCGGTCCCGGCTCGGGACGAGCTCTTCCACGCGGTGCTGGGCGGCGGCGCCTTCCTCAACGGCCGCCCGGTCTCCTGCCGCCCCGCCCCGCCCTGGGGCCAGGCCCTGGTCGGTACCGGCTTCAACTATGTCCAGGCCGTGCGCGTCCACCAGGCCGAGGTCCTGCTCGCCCTGATGCCGGAGGTCCGCGACATCCGCCGGGCCGGCGCGGCGGCCGTCGACCTCTGCGACGTCGCGGCCGGCCGGCTGGACGCGTTCTACGAGCGCGGACTCCAGCCCTGGGACATGGCGGCCGGCGTGCTGATCGCCCGCGAGGCCGGTGCCCGCTCCGGCGGCCGCCCGGGGGAGGAGCCGCACGGCGGCCTCACGGTGACCGCCCCGCCCGGCGCCTTCGAGCAGCTCCAGGCGCGCCTGGAGGAACTCGGTGCCTGGCACGACTGAGGCGCGCCCGGCCCGACGGCCGGCGGGCAGCGAAGAGCCCTGGCACACGGGATGTGATGCCAGGGCCTGGTTCTGCTGCCCCGTACGGCTCTCGGGGCGGGGTGCCGGCGCGCTGCCGGCAGGTCCGGGACTGTCGGGTCAGGCGGCGGTGCGGTGCATCTCGTGCACCGGGTCGACGCCGTGTTCGGCTGCGAGCCGACGCAGGTCGTCCAGTTCGGACTGCTCGACCTCGGCCAGGAACTCGTCCCCGGACTCGAGTGCGCGGTGGAGATCCTGTTCGGCGTTCTGTATGCGCTGCAGGATTCCGGCGGTAAAGGCGTCCATACGGGCCCCCTTGCTTTGTCGGACGGGCACGGTCCGGCGTTCCCCGGCCGAGGGACGGCGGTCAACGGCAACGCCCCAGCCGGTGCTGCTCTCCGGTCGGGTGCGGAGACGGCCTCGGCCGCTCCCGGTGACTCTGGATCCCCTGAGCCGGTGCGGATGAACGCACGGCGGGTGGTTTGCGATCGACGCTCGGCCCGATCGCGGGTGTGAACCTGTCCTCCCCACGCCCCGGAGCGGGAAACCTCCCGGCCCGAGAAAGTTGCCCGCGTCACAGTCCAATCAGGGCACTGCCGTACCGCTTAGCGGCTCCGCCGGTCGGGCACCGATCAGGTTCGGGTACCCGGGGTCGGCCCGCCTTGTGCCCGCTTACTGATGCTTTACGCCGCAACCAGGCAGGATGGAAGCACCGTCGGAGCCGTGTGTCGGCCTGGAGAAGGGACAACCACCGTGCGGGTACTCGTCGTGGAGGACGAGCAGTTGCTCGCCGAAGCCGTCGCGACCGGTCTGCGCCGCGAGGCCATGGCCGTCGACGTGGTCTACGACGGTGAGGCCGCACTCCAGCGGATCGCCGTCAACGACTACGACGTGGTGGTCCTGGACCGCGACCTCCCCCTGGTCCACGGCGACGACGTCTGCCGCAGCATCGTCGAGCAGGGACTGTCCACCCGGGTGATCATGCTGACCGCCTCCGGCGACATCAGCGACCGGGTCGAGGGCCTGGAGATCGGCGCCGACGACTACCTCCCCAAGCCGTTCGCCTTCAGCGAACTCGTCGCCCGCGTAAGGGCCCTGGGCCGCCGGGCGACCGTACCGCTGCCGCCCGTGCTGGAGCGGGCCGGGATCTCGCTCGACCCCGGCCGACGCGAGGTGCTCCGGGACGAGAAGCCCATCCAGCTCGCCCCCAAGGAGTTCGCCGTCCTGGAGGTCCTGATGCGGGCCGGCGGCGCGGTGGTCTCCGCCGAGCAGCTGCTCGAGAAGGCCTGGGACGAGCACACCGACCCGTTCACCAACGTCGTCCGGGTCACCGTGATGACGCTGCGCCGCAAGCTCGGCGACCCGGCGGTCATCGTCACCGTCCCGGGATCCGGCTACCGCATCTGAGCCCGCCGCAGCCGACCCCGGCCCACCGCGGCCCACCGCAGACCCGACCGAAGCAGCACCCGAGAGGACAGCCATGACCACCCCGCCCCCCATCGGCGGGGCCCCCGGCACGCCCGCCGGCGGCCCGGGCCCGGTACCGCCGCGCCCGGCGCACCCGCCGGCCGCCGAGGCGCCGGCCGGCCCCAAGGCCGAGTCCACCGGGTACACCCCGGGCGACGGACTGCTCAGCTGGCTGCCGCTGCGCCCGACCATCCGGATCCGGCTCACCCTGCTCTACGGCGGGATGTTCCTGATGGCCGGGGTCGTCCTGCTGGTGCTGATGTACTACTTCGTCCAGCAGGCGTTCGAGGACGCCTCGCTGCCCAATCTGACCCTCGGACCCGGCGTCAAGATCGTCACGCAGGACGGCTCCGAGATCACGGCGAACAACTTCAACCAGTACCTGGACCACATGCAGGCCACCCAGGCGCACGCCGCACTGGCCACCCTGCTCCGCAAGGCGCTCACCGCCCTGGTCTGCCTCGCGGTCATCGCCTTCATGGCCGGCTACGCACTGGCCGGCCGGGTGCTCCACCCGCTGGGGCGGATCACCAGGACCGCCCGCGAGGTCGCGAGCTCCGAGATGCACCGCCGGATCCAGATGGAGGGCCCCGACGACGAGCTCAAGGAGCTCGCCGACACCTTCGACGAGATGCTCGACCGGCTGGACCGCTCCTTCGACTCCCAGCGCCGCTTCGTCGCCAACGCCTCGCACGAGCTGCGCACGCCGCTGGCGATCAACCGCACCCTGCTCGAGGTCCAGCTCTCCGACCCGAACGCCTCGCCCGACCTGCAGCAGCTCGGCAAAACCCTGCTGGCCACCAACGAGCGCAGCGAACAGCTCGTCGAGGGCCTGCTCCTGCTCGCCCGCAGCGACAACGAGCTCACCGACCGCCGGCCGGTCGAGCTCTCCGAGGTCGCCCTCCGCGCCCTGGAACAGATCCGGCCGGAGGCGGCCACCCGTGAGGTCGTGCTGCGCCCGGGGCTGGAGCCGGCCACCGTCTCGGGCAACGGCATCCTGCTGGAACGCATCGCGCTCAACCTGTTGCAGAACGCCGTCCGGTACAACGTCCCCGACGGCTGGGTGGAGATCTCCACCGCCACCTCCCCGGGCGGGGGAGGGGAGCTGGTGGTGACCAACACCGGTCCGGTGGTCCCGGGCTATGAGCTGGAGCACATCTTCGAGCCGTTCCGCCGGGTCAAGGGCGCCGACCGCACCCGCAGCGACCGAGGCGTCGGGCTCGGACTCTCCATCGTCCGCTCGGTCGTCCGGGCGCACGGAGGCACCATCGAGGCCACCCCACGCACCGGTGGCGGCCTCACGATCCGGGTACGCATCCCAGGCGCCTGACCCTCCCGCCAGGGCGCTGGGAGGCCCTCCTACGCCTTCCGGCCCTCTCTCGCTCCGTGCGCGGACCATCCACTGCCGCCCCTGCCGCTCATGTCAAGACGACATAAGCCCTGGCAGGGGCGGCTTGTCATTTGCCGCCGGAACAACTTACGGTTACGTAACCTACGCAGCCGTAAGTGAGTCGCCAGAGTCCGGCTCCGCCCGGCCCCAGCGCGTCCCACCCGTCCCTGCCGCCCGCCCTCAGGAGCACCCGACGTGACCATCGCACCCGTGCAGCGCACCGCCTCCACCGCCTGGACCGACGCCCGCCTGATCCTGGCGCTCGAAGAGGTGGTGGAGACCGAGCTCAACCGCCACCTGAAGGTGGCCAAGGAGTGGATGCCGCACGAGTACGTGCCGTGGAGCCAGGGGCGGGACTTCGACGGCGTGCTCGGCGGTGAGGCGTGGTCGCTGGAGCAGTCCAAGGTCACCCCGCTCGGCCGGATCTCGCTGGTCGTGAACCTGCTGACCGAGGACAACCTCCCCAGCTACCACCACGAGATCGCGACCATGTTCGGCCGCGAGGGCGCCTGGGGCACCTGGGTGCACCGCTGGACGGCCGAGGAGGGCCGGCACGGCATAGCCATTCGCGACTACCTGCTCGCCACCCGGGCCGTCGACCCGGTCGAGCTGGAGCGGGCGCGGATGTTCCACATGTCGGAGGGCTTCGAGTCCGACAACGCGCACAGCATGCTGCACTCGGTCGCGTACGTGGCCTTCCAGGAGCTCGCGACCCGCATCTCGCACCGCAACACCGGCCACCACTCCGGCGACCCGCTCTGCGACCAGCTGCTGGCGAAGATCGCCAACGACGAGAACCTGCACATGGTCTTCTACCGGAACCTGCTGCGGGCCGCCCTGGAGCTGGCGCCGGACCAGGCGATGCGGGCCATTGCGGACGTCGTCATCAACTTCCGGATGCCCGGCCACGGGATGCCCGGCTTCGAGCGCTCCGCCGCTCAGATCGCCATCGGCGGGATCTACAACCTGCGCATCCACCACGACGACGTGCTGCAGCCGGTGCTGCGCCACCTCAGGGTGATGGAGATCGGCGGGCTCGGCCCCGAGGGCCTGAAGGCCCAGGAGGAGCTCGGACTGTTCCTGGCCGGCCTCGACGCGCAGGCCGCCAAGTTCGACGAGCGGCAGGCCGCCCTGCTCGCCCGACGCGCCGCGAACGCCGCGAAGAAGTAGCCTTCGGCTGGGTGATTTTCGAGAATTTGCCCGAAAAATGACCGATGTGACCAAGCTCACACTTTGTTGCGCGACACGTTCGGATGATCTCGCAGGGTGATCACCGGTTCGAGTGGCGCAGTCGCCCAGGGTGACGGGTCAGGTCCCAGGAGAATTTGTCGACCTATCGTCAATTCCCTTGACCTGCAAGTAGATTGCGGGTCAAGGGATTGGCCGCCGGTCACTCAACGTAGTGAATCGCCCACCTTATTGGGCCGTTCGTGGTAGCTGCGGGTGAGGCCGTTCGGACCGCATTCGATCACCCCGACGGGCCTGCTGCTGGGTGTCGATTGAGTAACAGGGCTTGAAGTAAGGCAAAATCTCCGCCTCGGGTCGGGCACAAGACCGACCCCCCATGCGTTACGTGCGCTGGAGATACCGCACACACCCAGAGGGGGAGAGCGAAAAATGGCAACGGACTACGACACCCCACGCAAGACCGATGACGACCTCAACGAGGACAGCATCGAGGAACTGAAGGCCCGGCGTAACGAAAAGTCGGGCAGTTCGGTCGACGTCGACGAGTTCGACGCGGCCGAGGGGCTGGAGCTTCCGGGCGCCGACCTCTCGAACGAGGAACTCTCGGTCCGGGTTCTGCCCCGGCAGGCCGACGAGTTCACCTGCATGAGCTGCTTCCTCGTGCACCACCGCAGCCAGCTGTACAGCGAGAAGAACGGCAACCCGATCTGCCGGGACTGCGGCGCCTGAGCACCTGGCGGGCATGCCCCGGGTCCGACGGCTTCCGTCGGCCCGGTTCACCGCCCCGTCCGGCCCTGAGCAGCGGGGTCGGAGGCAGAAGCGGCGGTCGCCGCCAGCGACCGCACAAGCAGGCGAGCCCTGCACACAGCACCACCGGAGCACCGGGACGGTCCCGCACACAGCGGAGCCGTCCCTCCTCCGTTTCCGGGCCCGGTTCGAAGGGCGCCGGACCCGCAGGGTCCTAGCGGGCCGTGCCCTCGCGGGCTGCGGCCAGTGCCTCGACCAGCCGCTCCGGCGAGCGGGTCGACAGGTAGACGTACGGCGTCGGGTCGGCCGGGTCGGTGATCTCGACCCGCAGCGCGGTGGGGATGTAGCTGCGCAGCAGCATGAAGGCGCGCGGGTCGGCCTTCACCGAGCGCCAGGCCACCGCCTCGGCGCGATCCAGCGGATGTGCCGTACCCAGCGCACCGACCGGGATCCGGGCCTGTCCGGCCACCAGCGAGCCCTGCACCACGCGGATCCGTGCGGAGCCGTAGCTGCTGAGCGCCGCCGCGCCGGCCGCGATGCCGACCACCAGCCCGATCAGAGCGGCCACCGGGCTGAAGCGCAGCATGATCAGCGCGAAGGAGAGCCCGGCCGCGGCCGGGAGCAGCCACCAGGAGCGGGGGACGGTGAGGCGTTCGTCGTACATGCACCCATTGTGTGGGCTGCGCGGCCCCGCCCCGGTGGCGCCCCCGCCCCGGTGCGGCAGGCCTGGCAGGCGGCTCCTCGGCGCAGCTCGTGCCACTCGTCGTGCGACTCGCCTTGCACTCGTTTTGCTACTCGGCGGTAAGGTCGCGCGTGTGAACGGACCATCCGCCTCCCCGCCTGCGCCGCAGGGCTCGGAAGAGCCCGCCGCCCGGGCCGTCGCCCTCCCGCCGACCACGCCCCCGGCGGGCGCCGTCCTGCCGCCCCGCGCCCCCGAGGCGCCGGCCCCTGGCACCCTGCTCGGCTCGCACTACGACCACTGCTTCGGCTGCGGCCCGCAGCATCCGCAGGGCCTCCAGCTGACCGCCGTGGCCGGCGAGGGCCTGGACGTGACCGCCGAGTTCACCGTCAGGCCGAGCCATCAGGGCGGCCCCGGGCTGGCCCACGGCGGTGTGCTGGTGACCGCCATGGACGAGACCCTCGGCACGCTGAACTGGCTGCTGCACGCCGCCGCGGTGACCGGCAGGCTGGAGACCGACTTCGTCCGGCCGGTGCCGGTGGATGCCGTGCTGCACATCCGCGCCTGGGTCACCGGGGTGCACGGCCGCAAGATCTACAGCGCGGCGGAGGGACGGATCGGCGGACCGGACGGGCCGGTGGCCATCAGAGCCCAGGCACTCTTCGTCCAGGTGAAGCTGGAACACTTCACCACGCACGGTCGTCCCGAGGACATCAAGAAGGCCATGGACGACCCGGATCTGTTCAAGCGCGCCCGAGCCTTTGAGGTGAACCCGTGAGTAGTACCGCCCGCCCGCCGGTAGACGTCCTGATCCGGCGGCTCGACCCCGAGCTGCCGCTGCCCGCGTACGAGCACCCCGGCGACGCCGGCGCCGACCTGCGCACCACCGTCGACGCCGAACTGGCCCCGGGCGAGCGCGCGGTGCTCCCCACCGGCATCGGGATCGCCCTTCCGGACGGCTACGCGGCGTTCGTGCACCCGCGTTCGGGACTCGCAGCTCGTTGCGGAGTTGCACTGGTGAACGCCCCAGGGACGGTCGATGCCGGGTACCGTGGTGAGATCAAGGTGATCGTGGTCAATCTGGACCCGCGCGAGGGGGTCAGCTTCCGCCGTGGGGACCGCATCGCCCAGCTGGTGATCCAGCAGGTCGAGAAGGCGCGTTTCCACGAGGTGGCCGAACTGCCCGGGTCGGCACGTGCCGCAGGCGGGTTCGGGTCGACCGGCGGTCACGCCGCGGTTTAGCATTCCCGCGGCCTCGCAGTAGCCGAGCAGGTATTCGCTTCGGTCTTGGACCGGGAAGGACAGTGACCGTGTTCCGTCGTCGCCAGAAGAGCGAGGACGCTGTCGAGCAGCTCGCCGACGACGCCATCAGCGCCGACGAGACGGCCGATGACGTCGAAGGTTCCGCCGACTCCGAGAGCGAGAACGTGACTGAGCAGGACCCGGCGGACCGGGTCGGCCTGCCGCCGGCTCCGCGTCCGGACGGCCCGTGGGACATCTCCGAGCTGGAGAATCCGGAGGACGGCCGGGTGGACCTCGGCGGCCTCCTGGTCCCCGGCGTGGAGGGCATGGAGCTGCGCGTCGAGGTGGCCGGCGACGCGATCGTGGCCGCAACCCTGGTCCTCGGTAACAGTGCGATCCAGCTCCAGGCCTTTGCCGCCCCCAAGTCCGAGGGCATCTGGGGCGAGGTCCGCGAGGAGATCGCCAACGGCATCACCCAGCAGGGCGGCCTGGTCGAGGAGGAGGAGGGCCCGCTGGGCTGGCACCTCCGGGCTCAGGTGCCGGTGCAGCTGCCGGACGGGACGCAGGGCGTCCAGCTCGTCCGCTTCGTGGGCTGTGACGGCCCGCGCTGGTTCCTGCGCGGCGTGATCTCCGGCCAGGCTGCCGTGCAGCCCGAGATGGCCGGGGTCCTTGAGCAGGTCTTCCAGCAGACCGTGGTCGTCCGCGGCGAGACGCCGATGGCGCCTCGCGACCCGATCGTCCTCAAGCTCCCCGAGGACGCCCAGATGGTCGCTGACGGCGGCGCGGGCGAGGGTGACGGCACCCGCTTCGGCGGCGCTTCGCTCGACCCGTTCGCACGCGGCCCGGAGATCACCGAGGTCCGCTGAGCAAACGCTGATCGCCTCCGCCCGGAGTGCCGGGCGGAGGCGATTTGCTTGTGGGGCGCCGGTCCCCGTACAGTTCCGGAGTCGCACCGCGAGGGGCGAAGAAAAGCGGGTCTGGTGAGTGAAACTCCGGAAAACGGAGCGGAAATCGTCTGATAAGCTTGAAACACGAAAGAACGAAGCGCCCGGAGAGACACGAGAGTGTTTTGAAGGAAGTGTCCGTTCCTTGAGAACTCAACAGCGTGCCAAAAGTCAACGCCAGATATGTTGACATCCCCGGCCTGGACCGTTCGGTCCGGGTTGGAGATTCCTTTTGAAGTAAAAACACAGCGAGGACGCAGTGCGCGGGATCACCCTATTCCGGTGGTTGCCGTGCCGCTCAACGCGAGTGTCTCACCCGATTACGGGTAAACATTCACGGAGAGTTTGATCCTGGCTCAGGACGAACGCTGGCGGCGTGCTTAACACATGCAAGTCGAACGATGAAGCTCTTCGGAGTGGATTAGTGGCGAACGGGTGAGTAACACGTGGGAAATCTGCCCTGCACTCTGGGACAAGCCTTGGAAACGAGGTCTAATACCGGATATGACCTGCCTCCGCATGGGGGTGGGTGGAAAGCTCCGGCGGTGCAGGATGATCCCGCGGCCTATCAGCTTGTTGGTGGGGTAACGGCCCACCAAGGCGACGACGGGTAGCCGGCCTGAGAGGGCGACCGGCCACACTGGGACTGAGACACGGCCCAGACTCCTACGGGAGGCAGCAGTGGGGAATATTGCACAATGGGCGAAAGCCTGATGCAGCGACGCCGCGTGAGGGATGACGGCCTTCGGGTTGTAAACCTCTTTCAGCAGGGAAGAAGCGCAAGTGACGGTACCTGCAGAAGAAGCACCGGCTAACTACGTGCCAGCAGCCGCGGTAATACGTAGGGTGCGAGCGTTGTCCGGAATTATTGGGCGTAAAGAGCTCGTAGGCGGCCTGTCGCGTCGGATGTGAAAGCCCGGGGCTTAACCCCGGGTCTGCATTCGATACGGGCAGGCTGGAGTGTGGTAGGGGAGATCGGAATTCCTGGTGTAGCGGTGAAATGCGCAGATATCAGGAGGAACACCGGTGGCGAAGGCGGATCTCTGGGCCATTACTGACGCTGAGGAGCGAAAGCGTGGGGAGCGAACAGGATTAGATACCCTGGTAGTCCACGCCGTAAACGTTGGGAACTAGGTGTTGGCGACATTCCACGTCGTCGGTGCCGCAGCTAACGCATTAAGTTCCCCGCCTGGGGAGTACGGCCGCAAGGCTAAAACTCAAAGGAATTGACGGGGGCCCGCACAAGCAGCGGAGCATGTGGCTTAATTCGACGCAACGCGAAGAACCTTACCAAGGCTTGACATATACCGGAAAGCTGCAGAGATGTAGCCCCCCTTGTGGTCGGTATACAGGTGGTGCATGGTTGTCGTCAGCTCGTGTCGTGAGATGTTGGGTTAAGTCCCGCAACGAGCGCAACCCTTGTTCTGTGTTGCCAGCATGCCTTTCGGGGTGATGGGGACTCACAGGAGACTGCCGGGGTCAACTCGGAGGAAGGTGGGGACGACGTCAAATCATCATGCCCCTTATGTCTTGGGCTGCACACGTGCTACAATGGTCGGTACAAAGGGCTGCGATGCCGCGAGGCGGAGCGAATCCCAAAAAGCCGGCCTCAGTTCGGATTGGGGTCTGCAACTCGACCCCATGAAGTTGGAGTTGCTAGTAATCGCAGATCAGCATGCTGCGGTGAATACGTTCCCGGGCCTTGTACACACCGCCCGTCACGTCACGAAAGTCGGTAACACCCGAAGCCGGTGGCCTAACCCGTAAGGGGAGGAGCCGTCGAAGGTGGGACCAGCGATTGGGACGAAGTCGTAACAAGGTAGCCGTACCGGAAGGTGCGGCTGGATCACCTCCTTTCTAAGGAGCAATAGCCGGTTGCGAGCGAATGTCTCGCACGGTTGCTCATGGGTGGAACGTTGACTATTCGGCACGCTTGGTTATGAGTGTGAGTACTGCTTCGGCGTGGAAAGCACATCATCAGTCAGGCGTGTCGGGCACGTTGTTGGGTCCTGAGGGAACGGCCGTATGGTCGTTGCTTCAGAGATGCCGGTCCTACTTGAGATGCGCGTGTGCGTGTTGATGGTGGGTGACTGGTCGTTGTTTGAGAACTGCACAGTGGACGCGAGCATCTGTGGCCAAGTTTTTAAGGGCGCACGGTGGATGCCTTGGCACCAGGAACCGATGAAGGACGTGGGAGGCCACGATAGTCCCCGGGGAGCCGTCAACCAGGCTTTGATCCGGGGGTTTCCGAATGGGGAAACCCGGCAGTCGTCATGGGCTGTCACCCATACCTGAACACATAGGGTATGTGGAGGGAACGCGGGGAAGTGAAACATCTCAGTACCCGCAGGAAGAGAAAACAACCGTGATTCCGGGAGTAGTGGCGAGCGAAACCGGATGAGGCTAAACCGAGATGGTGTGAGACCCGGCAGGGGTTGCCGTTTCGGGGTCGTGGGAGTGAGCTTGATCGGTCTGCCGGCCGGTCGGCGAGTCAGAAACCGTTGGTGTAGTCGAAGGACATGCGAAAGGTCCGGCGTAGAGGGTAAGACCCCCGTAGACGAAACATCAGCGGCTTGCTTGCTCATTTCCCAAGTAGCACGGGGCCCGAGAAATCCCGTGTGAATCTGGCGGGACCACCCGCTAAGCCTAAATATTCCCTGGTGACCGATAGCGGATAGTACCGTGAGGGAATGGTGAAAAGTACCGCGGGAGCGGAGTGAAATAGTACCTGAAACCGTGTGCCTACAAGCCGTGGGAGCGTCGCTCGTCGTTTTCGGACGGCGGGTCGTGACTGCGTGCCTTTTGAAGAATGAGCCTGCGAGTTTGCGGTGTGTAGCGAGGTTAACCCGTGTGGGGTAGCCGTAGCGAAAGCGAGTCCGAATAGGGCGTTTGAGTTGCATGCCCAAGACCCGAAGCGGAGTGATCTAGCCATGGGCAGGTTGAAGCGCGGGTAAGACCGTGTGGAGGACCGAACCCACCAGGGTTGAAAACCTGGGGGATGACCTGTGGTTAGGGGTGAAAGGCCAATCAAACTCCGTGATAGCTGGTTCTCCCCGAAATGCATTTAGGTGCAGCGTCACGTGTTTCTTGCCGGAGGTAGAGCACTGGATAGGCGATGGGCCTCACCGGGTTACTGACCTTAGCCAAACTCCGAATGCCGGTAAGTGAGAGCGTGGCAGTGAGACTGTGGGGGATAAGCTCCATGGTCGAGAGGGAAACAGCCCAGAACACCGACTAAGGTCCCTAAGCGTGTGCTAAGTGGGAAAGGATGTGGAGTCGCAGAGACAACCAGGAGGTTGGCTTAGAAGCAGCCACCCTTGAAAGAGTGCGTAATAGCTCACTGGTCAAGTGATTCCGCGCCGACAATGTAGCGGGGCTCAAGCACACCACCGAAGTCGTGTCATTGCAGCAATACCCCCAACGGGGGCTGTGATGGGTAGGGGAGCGTCGTGTGCCGGGTGAAGCAGCGGTGGAAACCAGTTGTGGACGGTACACGAGTGAGAATGCAGGCATGAGTAGCGATACAAGAGTGGGAAACTCTTGCGCCGATTGACCAAGGGTTCCTGGGTCAAGCTGATCTGCCCAGGGTAAGTCGGGACCTAAGGCGAGGCCGACAGGCGTAGTCGATGGACAACGGGTTGATATTCCCGTACCCGCTTTGAAGCGCCAACGCTGAACCAGGTGATGCTAAGGCCGCGAAGCCGGCCCGGAGTCTTCGGACAAAGGGACGTGGTGGAGCCGCCGGACCAAGTCTGCAGTAGGTGAGCGATGGGGTGACGCAGGAAGGTAGTCCAGCCCGGGCGGTGGTTGTCCCGGGGTAAGGGTGTAGGCCGAGTGATAGGCAAATCCGTCACTCATTAAGGCTGAGACCTGATGCCGAGCCGATTGTGGTGAAGTGGATGATCCTATGCTGTCGAGAAAAGCCTCTAGCGAGTTTCATGGCGGCCCGTACCCCAAACCGACTCAGGTGGTCAGGTAGAGAATACCGAGGCGTTCGGGTGAACTATGGTTAAGGAACTCGGCAAAATGCCCCCGTAACTTCGGGAGAAGGGGGGCCGGATCTGGTGAGGGAACTTGCTTCCTGAGCTGGGGCCGGCCGCAGAGACCAGCGAGAAGCGACTGTTTACTAAAAACACAGGTCCGTGCGAAGCCGTAAGGCGATGTATACGGACTGACGCCTGCCCGGTGCTGGAACGTTAAGGGGACCGGTTAGTCCGATTTCGGTCGGGCGAAGCTGAGAACTTAAGCGCCAGTAAACGGCGGTGGTAACTATAACCATCCTAAGGTAGCGAAATTCCTTGTCGGGTAAGTTCCGACCTGCACGAATGGCGTAACGACTTCTCGACTGTCTCAACCATAGGCCCGGTGAAATTGCATTACGAGTAAAGATGCTCGTTTCGCGCAGCAGGACGGAAAGACCCCGGGACCTTTACTATAGCTTGATATTGGTGTTCGGTTCGGCTTGTGTAGGATAGGTGGGAGACTTTGAAACCCAAACGCCAGTTTGGGTGGAGTCGTCGTTGAAATACCACTCTGGTCGTGCTGGATGTCTAACCTGGGTCCGTGATCCGGATCAGGGACAGTGTCTGGTGGGTAGTTTAACTGGGGCGGTTGCCTCCTAAAGAGTAACGGAGGCGCCCAAAGGTTCCCTCAGCCTGGTTGGCAATCAGGTGTTGAGTGTAAGTGCACAAGGGAGCTTGACTGTGAGACCGACGGGTCGAGCAGGTGCGAAAGCAGGGACTAGTGATCCGGCGGTGGCTTGTGGAAGCGCCGTCGCTCAACGGATAAAAGGTACCCCGGGGATAACAGG
Source organism: Kitasatospora atroaurantiaca (assembly GCF_007828955.1). Lineage (NCBI taxonomy): Bacteria > Bacillati > Actinomycetota > Actinomycetes > Kitasatosporales > Streptomycetaceae > Kitasatospora > Kitasatospora atroaurantiaca. The sequence continues at coordinate 5,523,986 of NZ_VIVR01000001.1, forward strand.
CTGATCTTCCCCAAGAGTCCATATCGACGGGATGGTTTGGCACCTCGATGTCGGCTCGTCGCATCCTGGGGCTGGAGTAGGTCCCAAGGGTTGGGCTGTTCGCCCATTAAAGCGGTACGCGAGCTGGGTTTAGAACGTCGTGAGACAGTTCGGTCCCTATCCGCTGTGCGCGTAGGAGTGTTGAGAAGGGCTGTCCCTAGTACGAGAGGACCGGGACGGACGAACCTCTGGTGTGCCAGTTGTCCTGCCAAGGGCATGGCTGGTTGGCTACGTTCGGGAGGGATAACCGCTGAAAGCATCTAAGCGGGAAGCCTGCTTCGAGATGAGCGCTCCCACCTCCTTGAGAGGGTAAGGCTCCCAGTAGACGACTGGGTTGATAGGCCGGATGTGGAAGCCCTGTAAGGGGTGGAGCTGACCGGTACTAATAGGCCGAGGGCTTGTCCTCAGTTGCTCGCGTCCACTGTGTTGTTCTGAAACAACGACCCCACACCAGGTCACGGTGTGGTGCGGTCAACGGTTTCATAGTGTTTCGGTGGTCATAGCGTGAGGGAAACGCCCGGTTACATTCCGAACCCGGAAGCTAAGCCTCGTAGCGCCGATGGTACTGCAGGGGGGACCCTGTGGGAGAGTAGGACGCCGCCGAACAATCATTTACAGAAAGCCCCCTCCCGGGAACGGGAGGGGGCTTTCTGCATTTCCCGAGCCGGCCATGAGGCCGGCCCGCGCCCCCCACCCCCGCCCTACAGGGCGAGCTTGAATCCCAGATGTGACGCCACGAACCCGAGCCGCTCGTAGAAGCGGTGCGCGTCCGTCCGGGTGGCATCCGACGTCAGCTGGACCAGGTTGGCGCCGAGTGTGCGTGAGGTGTCGATGGCCCACTCGATGAGTTCGGTCCCGAGGCCGCTGCCCCGCTCCGTGGCGTCGATGCGTACGGCCTCGATGATGGTCCGGGTGGAGCCGCGGCGGGAGAGCCCGGGAATGAGGCTCAGCTGAAGGGTGCCGACCGTCCGGCCCTCCCGTACGGCCACCACCAGGTGCTGGTGCGGGTCGGCGGCCAGACGGGCGAAGGCCTGCTCGTAGGGCGTGAGGTCGTCCGGGGACTCGCGCTTCGCGCCGATGGGGTCGTCGGCCAGCATCGCGACGATGGCGGGGAGGTCGGCAAGGACGACGGGACGGATCGTGAGGTCGCTCATGGTCGGACCCTACGTCAGCTGCCCGCCGGCCTCCGACGGGGTGTCACTCACCCGGGGCGGCACTGGTGATGACGGCGAAGACCGCTCCGTGCGGGTCCGTGAGCTGCGCGAACCGGCCGACGCCGTGGACCTCCGTGGCGGGAGCCCGTACCGCGCCGCCCAGCCGCTGGGCCTCGGCGACGGCAGCGTCGGTGTCCGGCACCTCGAAGTACGGGAGCCAGTGCGAGCTGACGCCCGCCGCGGTCTGTTCGGGGAGCAGCTGCAGGATGCCGCCCTGGCCGTCGTCGGTGCCGCCGCCGGCCGGGGTGAGCACCGTGTAGGTAGCCGTGTCGCCGAACGGGACGTCCTGCTCCTGCCAGCCGAGGACGGCCCGGTAGAAGGCCTTCGCGGCGGCGGGGTCGGAGCTGTAGAGCTCCGTCCAGCACAGCGTGCCGGGGGAGGTGACGGCGTCGAGGCCGACCGTGTCGCCGGGCTGCCAGACGGCGAACTCGGCGCCGGTCGGGTCGGTGAACCCGGCCATCCGGCCGTTGGTGAACACGTCGAAGGGGGCGGCGCGGACCGTGCCGCCGGAGTCCTGCACCAGAGCGGCGGTGGCGTCGGCGTCGGGGGTGGTGAAGTAGAGGGTCCACGCGGGTTCGGCGCCCTCCTCCGTCAGGGGGCCGAGTGCCGCGACCGTCCGGCCGTCCTTCTGGAAGAAGCCGTAACCGCCGGCCTGCGGTCCCGCCGAGGTGAAGGTCCAGCCGAAGAGTGCGGTGTAGAAGGCCTCGGCGGCTTCGGTGTCAGGGCTTCCGAGGTCGAGCCAGTTGGGAGAGCCGGGGACGAAATCGGTGGTGAGCACGGTGCACTGCTCCTTCGGCGGACCCGTCCTCGCGGATGGGCGTGATGAGTGCCCCCTGTGGCATCCTCGGCCCTGAGCAGCCCGGCGGCCACCCCGCGATGTCAGTGCGGGGAGGTACGGTGCGTAGCGGACGGTCACCGGCACCGAGAGGGGGGCTTGTGGGCATGCAGCAACGACAGGCCCGGCAACAGCCCGAGCAGGCTCCGAAACAGGCCCAGCAACAGGCCCAGCAACAGGCCCGGCAGCAGCCCCAGCAGCCCCCGCAGCAGCGCCAGCTCGCCCAGGTGGACGGTGTGCTGGAGCGGATCACCTACGCCAACGAGGAGACCGGCTACACGGTGGCCCGGGTCGACACCGGCCGCGGTGCGAACGACCTGCTGACGGTCGTCGGGGCACTGCTCGGCGCGCAGCCCGGGGAGTCGCTGCGGCTGCACGGGCGATGGGGCTCGCATCCGCAGTACGGCAAGCAGTTCATGGTGGAGAACTACACGACCGTGCTGCCGGCGACGGTCCAGGGCATCCAGCGGTATCTCGGCTCGGGGCTGATCAAGGGGATCGGGCCGCGATTCGCCGAGCGGATCGTGGAGAGGTTCGGCGTCGACACCCTGGACGTGATCGAGCAGGACCCGAAGCGCCTGATCGAGGTGCCGGGGCTCGGGCCGAAGCGTACGAAGATGATCGCCGCGGCCTGGGAGGAGCAGAAGGCCATCAAGGAGGTGATGGTCTTTCTGCAGGGTGTGGGGGTCTCCACCTCCCTCGCGGTGCGGATCTTCAAGAAGTACGGGGACGGCTCCATCGGTGTGGTGCGGAACGAGCCGTACCGGCTGGCGTCCGACGTCTGGGGCATCGGCTTTCTGACGGCAGACAAGATCGCCCAGTCGGTCGGCATCCCCCATGACAGCCCGGAGCGCGTCAAGGCGGGCCTGCAGTACGCGCTCTCGCAGAGCAGCGACCAGGGCCACTGCTACCTGCCGGAGGAGCGGCTGATCGCGGACGGGGTGAAGCTCCTTCAGGTGGATGTCGGCCTGGTGATCGACTGTCTGGCCGAGCTGGTCGCCGAGGAGGGCGTGGTCCGCGAGAGCGTGCCCGGGGAGGCGGGTGAGCCGGTCTCGGCGGTGTACCTGGTGCCGTTCCACCGGGCGGAGATCTCCCTCGCCAACCAGCTGCTGCGTCTGCTCCGCGCCGACACCGACCGCATGCCGGGTTTCGCAGCCGTCGACTGGGAGGCCGCGCTGGCCTGGCTGGCGAAGCGTACGGGGGCGGAACTCGCGCCGGAGCAGCGCGACTCCGTGAAGCTGGCGCTGACCGAGAAGGTCGCGGTGCTGACGGGCGGGCCCGGCTGCGGCAAGTCGTTCACGGTGAAGTCGATCGTGACGCTCGCGCTGGCGAAGAAGGCGAAGGTGGTGCTGGCGGCACCCACCGGCCGGGCTGCGAAGCGGCTGTCGGAGCTGACGGGCGTCGAGGCGTCGACGGTGCACCGGCTGCTGGAGCTGCGGCCCGGCGGCGAGGCGGCGTACGACCGCGACCGGCCGCTGGAGGCGGACCTGGTGGTGGTGGACGAGGCATCGATGCTCGATCTGATCCTGGCGAACAAGCTGGTGAAGGCGGTTGCACCGGGCGCCCACCTGCTGTTCGTGGGGGATGTCGACCAGCTCCCCTCGGTCGGGGCCGGTGAAGTGCTGAGGGACATGCTGGCGGCGACCGGCCCGATCCCGTCCGTCCGGCTCACCAGGATCTTCCGGCAGGCCCAGCAGTCCGGGGTGGTGACCAACGCGCACCGGATCAACGAGGGGCTGCCGCCTGTCACGGACGGGCTGCCGGACTTCTTCCTGTTCGCGGAGGAGGACTCGGAGAAGGCAGCGGGGCTGACGGTGGACGTGGTGGCCCGGCGGATCCCGCAGAAGTTCGGGCTGAACCCCCGCCGGGACGTCCAGGTGCTGGCCCCGATGCACCGGGGGCCGGCCGGTGCGGGGAATCTCAACACGCTGCTGCAGGCGGCGGTGACGCCGGGCCGCGAGGGCCTGCCCGAGCGCAGGTTCGGCGGCCGGACCTTCCGGGTGGGGGACAAGGTCACCCAGATCCGGAACAACTACGAGAAGGGGCAGAACGGGGTCTTCAACGGCACGGTCGGCGTGGTGACGTCGCTCAGCGTGGAGGACCAGCGGCTGATCGTGCTCACCGACGAGGACGAGGAGGTCGGCTACGACTTCGACGAGCTCGACGAGCTTGCGCACGCGTATGCGGTGACCATCCACCGATCGCAGGGAAGTGAGTACCCGGCGGTGGTGATTCCCGTCACCACCTCCGCGTGGACGATGCTGCAGCGGAACCTGCTCTACACCGCCGTGACCCGGGCGAAGAAACTGGTCGTGCTGGTCGGGTCACGCAGAGCGATCGGACAGGCGGTCAGGGCCGTCAGTGCAGGTAGGAGGCACTCTGCGCTGGATCATCGGCTGGCAACTGGATGATCATCCAGGGCTGCTGCCGTGGACTAGGTTGTCTTGACGTGAAGAGATTTAGGGCGGAGCCTGGTCTGGTGCCGATCTTGTCCGGTTCGTACCGGCTGCGGCGACAGCTTTTGTAGGGCGGGGCCCTTTTCGGCCCACCCCGGGTGCGCGGCTGTCCCCCGGATGGGGGATCGTAGAAACAGTCAGGGCACCTTGGAAGAGGATTCATTTCGTCGGTGAGGAAGACGTGAGCGACAAATCGGTAGTACTGCGGTACCAGGACGGCGAGTACGAGTACCCCGTCGTCGAGAGCACTGCGGGCAACGCCGGCTTCGACATCTCGAAGCTGCTTCCGCAGACCGGCCTGGTCACCCTGGACAACGGCTTCGGCAACACCGCCGCGTACAAGTCCGCGATCACCTTCGTGGACGGTGACAACGGCATCCTGCGCTACCGCGGCTACCCGATCGAGCAGCTGGCCGAGCAGGGCAGCTTCATCGAGACCGCGTACCTCCTGATCAACGGCGAGCTGCCGACCACCGATCAGCTGGCGGCGTTCAACGCCGAGATCACCCAGCACACGCTGCTGCACGAGGACGTCAAGCGCTTCTACCAGGGCTTCCCGCGTGACGCGCACCCGATGGCGATGCTGTCCTCGGTGGTGGGCGCGCTGTCCACCTTCTACCAGGACAGCCACAACCCCTTCGACGCCGGCCAGCGCCACCTGTCGACGGTGCGCCTGCTCGCCAAGCTGCCGACGATCGCCGCGTACGCGTACAAGAAGTCCGTCGGCCAGCCGTTCGTCTACCCGCGCAACGACCTGAGCTACGTCGAGAACTTCCTCCGGATGACCTTCGCGGTGCCCGCCGAGGACTACGAGATCAACCCGGTCGTCGTCAACGCGCTGGACAAGCTGCTGATCCTGCACGCGGACCACGAGCAGAACTGCTCGACCTCCACCGTCCGTCTGGTGGGTTCCAGCCACGCGAACCAGTTCGCCTCGATCTCGGCCGGCATCTCGGCGCTCTGGGGCCCGCTGCACGGCGGCGCCAACCAGGCCGTCCTGGAGATGCTGGAGCAGATCCAGAAGGACGGCGGCGACGTCGACTCCTTCATCCGCAAGGTGAAGAACCGCGAGGACGGCGTGAAGCTCATGGGCTTCGGTCACCGCGTGTACAAGGCCTTCGACCCGCGCGCCGCGCAGGTCAAGCTCCTGGCGCACGAGGTCCTCGGCCAGCTCGGCAAGTCCGACGAGCTGCTGGACATCGCGCTCAAGCTGGAGGAGCACGCGCTGAGCGACGACTTCTTCATCTCGCGCAAGCTCTACCCGAACGTGGACTTCTACACCGGCCTGATCTACCGCGCCATGGGCTTCCCGACCAGCATGTTCACCGTGCTGTTCGCGCTCGGCCGGCTGCCGGGGTGGATCGCCCACTGGCACGAGATGATCAACGACCCGACGAGCCGCATCGGCCGTCCGCGTCAGATCTACACGGGCACCGCGATCCGCGACTACGTCGCCCTCGGCGACCGCTGACACCTCGCTGACACGTCCCGACGTCTCCACGTCTCGACGCGAAAGGGCCCGACTGCTGACCAGCAGTCGGGCCCTTTCGCGTCCCCTCGGGAGGGGAGAAGAAGCGGCGCACGACGCCCGAGGGCGGCCTGGCCGGGAACGGCCGCTCAAAGCGTTCCGACCCGCCGCCCCCGGCGTCGTGCGCGAAGGCCGCCGAACCGACTCGGCAGCCGTCCCGGGGCCCGCCGGAGCCCCGTCGTCGGCAGTGGTGGTCGTGCGGTGACGTGATGCCGTTCTCCACGCCGCCGCCCACCGAAAGCTGCCGCACTACAAAAGGTAAGACGTATCCGGGGGCGCAAAGTTACGCCCGGGGGGTGTGAGTTGGCTCTCTCCACGCTCCGTGTGCGCCTGGTGCCTCGCCCATATCACACGATGTGCCGAGCGCGACGTCACCCTCCCCGCAGTCATGGCGACCCAGCGTGATAGGAATCGTCTCATTCCGGCACGGACCGCCCGCACCCTCAGCAGCGCGGCGGCGGGGCAGGGGAGGGAGTGCGCAGATGGCCAGGAACGTGGTAGTCACCGGCGGTGGCACCGGCATCGGGTACGAGGTGGCCCGTCGGTTCGCCGAGGCGGGGGAGCAAGTCGTCATCGTCGGTCGCCGGCGGGCGGTGCTGGAGCGGGCCGCCGCCGACCTGGGCGCCAACGTCAGGCCGCTGGTCTGCGACCTGGCCGATCCCGACGCCGTCGAGGCCGCGCTGGCCGAACTGCCCGCCGAGATCGACGTCCTGGTCAACAACGCGGGCAGCCGCGAGACCGTGATCGGCGCCGGGCCGCACGCCGTGCTGGCGCGCTGGCGGGGGGACTTCGAGCGCAATGTGCTGACGGTCGTGCTGCTCACCGAGTCGATCCGGGACCGGCTCACCCAGGGCACCGGCCGGGTGGTCACCGTCAGCTCGATCGCGGCCCTGCGCGGTGCCGGTTCGTACGGCGCTGCCAAGGCCTCGCTGCACGCCTGGAACCACTTCCTGGCCGCGCAGCTCGGTGCCTCCGGCATCACCGCGAACATCGTCGCCCCGGGCACCGTGTCGGGCACCGAGTTCTTCGGGCCGCGGCTGGACGAGGCCGAGGTGTCGCGACGTGCGGCCCGGACGCTGCTCGGCCGGATCGGCGAGTCGGGTGAGGTCGCGGCGGCGGTCTACTTCCTGGCCTCGCCCGAGGCGGGCTTCATCACCGGCGAGATCCTGCACTGCAACGGCGGTGAGCTCCTGGGGCGCTGACGCACCCGCAGGAGCTCACCGACTCCGGCTCACGAGGCCGCGAACCGCCGCAGCCGCAGGCTGTTGGTGACCACGAAGACCGAGGAGAAGGCCATGGTCGCCCCGGCGACCACCGGGTTGAGCAGGCCGGCCGCGGCCAACGGGATCGCTGCCACGTTGTAGGCGAAGGCCCAGAACAGGTTGCCCTTGATGGTCGCCAGCGTCCGCCGGGAGAGCCGGATCGCGTCGGCGGCGGAGCGCAGGTCGCCCCGGACCAGGGTCAGGTCGCCGGCCTCGATCGCGGCGTCGGTACCGGTACCCATGGCCAGCCCGAGGTCGGCCTGGGCGAGGGCGGCGGCGTCGTTCACACCGTCGCCGACCATCGCCACCGAACGGCCCTCGGCCTGCAGCCGCCGGACGGTCTCCACCTTGTCCTCGGGCAGCACCTCGGCGATCACGTCGGCCGGCTCGATGCCGACCTCGGCCGCCACGGCCTCGGCGACGGTCCGGTTGTCGCCGGTGAGCAGCACCGGGCGCAGGCCCAGCGCACGCAGCTCGCGGATCGCCTCGGCGCTGGTGGGCTTGACGGTGTCGGCGACCACCAGGACGGCCCGCGCCGCGCCGTCCCAGCCGACCGCGACGGCGGTCCGCCCGGCGGCCTCGGCTGCGGCCTTGGCCTCGGCGAGTACGGGCGGCAGGTGCTGGGCCCAGTCGGCCAGCAGCGCCTCGCGGCCCGCGACCACCGCATGGCCGTCCACCACCCCCTGCACCCCGTGACCCGGGATGTTCTCGAAGCCCTCGACGCCCGGCAGCTCGCCGACCCGCTCGGCCGCCGCAGCGGCGATGGCCGCGGCGATCGGGTGCTCGGAGGCGTGCTCCAGGGCGCCGGCCAGCCGCAGCGCCTCGGCCTCCGAGACGCCGTCGACGGTGTGCACGGCGGTGAGCGCCATCCTCCCGGTGGTCACGGTGCCGGTCTTGTCCAGCACGATGGTGTCCACCGTGCGGGTGGTCTCCAGCACCTCCGGGCCCTTGATCAGGATGCCGAGCTGGGCGCCCCGGCCCGTACCGACCATCAGGGCGGTCGGCGTGGCCAGGCCCAGGGCGCACGGGCAGGCGATGATCAGCACCGCCACCGCTGCCGTGAACGCGTCGGTGAGGCTGCTGCTGACGAGCAGCCAGGCGACCAGGGTGCCGAGGGCGATCAGGATGACCACCGGGACGAAGACCGCGGAGATCCGGTCGGCGAGGCGCTGAGCCGCCGCCTTGCCGTTCTGGGCCTCCTCGACCAGCTTCGCCATCCGGGCCAGCTGGGTGTCGGCGCCGATCCGGGTGGCCTCGACCACCAGGCGCCCGCCGGCGTTGACCGTTGCACCCGTGACGGCGTCGCCGACGGTGACCTCGGCGGGGACGGACTCGCCGGTGAGCATCGAGGCGTCCACGGCGGAGGCACCCTCGACCACCGTGCCGTCGGTGGCGATCTTCTCGCCGGGCCGGACCACGAAGCGCATGCCGACCGCGAGCTGCGAGACCGGCAGCCGTACCTCGCGGCCGTGCTCCAGCACCGCGACGTCCTTGGCGCCGAGGTCGAGCAGTGCGTGCAGGGCGGCGCCGGCGCGGCGCTTGGAGCGGGACTCCAGCCATCGGCCGAGCAGGATCAGGGTGGTGACGCCGGCGGCGGTCTCCAGGTAGAGCGTCGAGGAGGCGTTGGAGTTGCCGACGGTGAGGGCGAACTCGTGCCGCATGCCGGTCATCCCGGCGTGGCCGAGGAAGAGTGCCCAGACGGACCAGCCGAAGGCGGCCAGGGTGCCGAGCGAGACCAGGGTGTCCATGGTGGCCGCGCCGTGCTTGAGGTTGGTCCAGGCGGCCCGGTGGAAGGGCAGGCCGCCGTGGACGACGACCGGGCCGGTAAGTGCGAAGGCCAGCCACTGCCAGTTGTCGAACTGGAGGGCCGGGATCATCGAGAGCAGCACCACCGGGACGGACAGCGCGGCGCTGACGAGCAGTCGCTCACGCAGTGGATCGACCTCGACGGCAGGAGCGGCTTCCGGGGTCGGCTCCGTGGCAGCCGGCGCGGGCGGCGTGGGCAGCTCGGCGGTGTAGCCGGTCCGCTCCACGGTGGCGATCAGGTCCGCCACGCTCACCTCGGGCCCGAAGTCCACCCGGGCCCGCTCCGTGGCGAAGTTGACGGTGGCCTCGACGCCGTCCAGCCGGTTGAGCTTCTTCTCGATCCGCGCCGCGCAGGAGGCACAGGTCATGCCGCCGATGGACAGCTCCACGCGGTCGCGGACAGCCCCGGTGTCTATGCCGGGGGTCGTGGTGCTCATGCTCATCTGCTCCTTGGGAGAGAGCGCAGCGGGGGCGCGCGGTCCGGGCCCGCCCCCGCCACGGGAGGCTCAGGCTGCCGGGCCGACCAGTTCGTAGCCGGCCTCGTCCACGGCGGCGCGGACCTGGTCCTCGTCCAACGGGGACCGGGAGGAGACCGTCACCGTCCCGGCCTTGGCATCGGCGGCGACCTCGATCACGCCGGGGATGGCCGAGACCTCGGCGCTGACCGACTTCTCGCAGTGGCCGCAGCTCATGCCACTGACGGTGTAGGTGGTGGTGCTGGACATCGGGGACCTCCGGGAAGCTCCTGCCCGGGCAGGTGCCGGGCTCTGTCTACTCACTGCTCTGTCTGCTCACAACACCATACCCCCCTGGGGTATTCCGGGGGTGGGTGGTCGTTGTGGCGTGGATCGCAGCGTTTCCGCTGATCGCTAGCAGAGAGTAGTCGCGCTGTTGCGTGATGTCCGCCCCTGGGGACCAGTGGGGCGTGTCCTGTGGTCGGCCGGTCGTCGGGTGAGGACGGGTGGCTCCGAGGGATCCTGCCGGAACCGCCGGCCGACGCGTGGCGGGCGGGGGTGATTCATCCGTAATGTCGGAGATGTGTTCCGGAACGGTCGAGCCCAGTCGCCCGAAGCGCCCGAGGCCGCCGGGTTGTCACCGGCCAGGCGCCGCCGGGCGCTGCTCGCCACCGACCTGCAGGACCTCTCCTTGCGGCGCCGTGCCGCGCCGGCCCTGCTGGCCGTCCTGGTGGTCTCGCTGGCCGATCTCCTCTCCGGTCAGGACCGCTACCTGGCCCCGCTGATGGTGGTGGTGCCCTCGATCGCCGCACTCACCCTGCGGCCGGCCGAACTCCTGCTGGTCTGCCTGCTCGGCTTCCTCTCACTGCTCGGCCTGAGCCACTACGACCAGACGGACAGCCTGAACGACGGGAGATTCCTGTTCGGTGCGCTGCTCAGCTACATCGCGCTGACGCTGTTCAGTGCCTGGGTGGCCCGGCTCCGCATGCACCGTGCGGCCGCCTTCGCCGCCGTCAGCTCGGTCGCCGAGGCGGCCCAGCGGGCGCTGCTCCACCGGCCCGGACCCTCGGTGGGGCCGCTCCGACTGGCCGTCCGGTACGTCTCGGCCGCCGACGCCGCCCGGATCGGCGGGGACCTGTACTCGGTCCTGGACACCCCGCACGGCACCCGGGTGCTGGTGGGTGACGTCCGTGGCAAGGGGCTCGGTGCCGTGCAGACCGCCGCCGTGGTGCTCGGTGCCTTCCGCGAGGCGGCCTACGACGAGAACGGGCTGCGCGCCGTGGCGGCCCGGATCGAGGCCAGCGTCGAGCGACATGTGCCGGACGGGGAGTTCACCACCGCGCTGTTCGCGGAGTTCCGACAGCCCGGCGCCGTCAAGCTGCTGCACTACGGGCACGTGCCGCCGATCCAGGTCACCGGGGACGGGACGGTGCGGGTGCTGGAGGCGCCCGACCCCTGGGTACCGCTCGGACTCGGCAGCCTGGCCAGCGGCCAGCCGAAGAGCCTGGAGCTGCCGTTCGGCGCCGACGACGTGCTGGTGCTCTGCACCGACGGTGTGGTGGAGGCCAGGCACCACCGCTCGGGCGAGTTCTACCCGCTGGCCGAGCGGGCCGGCCCGCTGGTAGGGGGCGCGGCCCGCTCGCCGACGGAGTTGGAGACCGCGGTCGGGCGGCTCTACGCCGATCTGCTGGCGCACACCGGCGGTGAGCTCGGCGACGACGCCCTGCTGCTGCTGATCAGCCGGACCGACGGGGACGGGCCGGGGATCGCCTGACGCAGAGGCATCGATGCAGGATTGGGTATCCCAGGGGCGCGGGGAACTGCGCGAGATCGGAAGGGGACCGCCTGTGCCTCCCGATCTCGCGCAGTTCCCCGCGCCCCCTTGTGGTGACCCGACTGCCTAGCCGGCCTTCTCGGCCACCCGGGCGAGAGCGCGGAAGAGCAGGGCCGTCGAGGTGGCCCCCGGGTCCTGGTGGCCGATGCTGCGCGGGCCGAGGTAGGAGGCGCGTCCCTTCCTGGCCTGCAGCGGGACGGTGTCGCGCATCCCCTGCTCGGCAGCCCCGGCGGCCGCCTCCGCGGCGGCGGCGAAGCCGGTCGGCGCGGCCAGTTCGAAGGCGGCCAGGGCGGGTGTCCAGGCGTCGACGATGGTCTTGTCGCCGGGCTCGGCCGCGCCCAGCCTGCGGATCGCCGCCAGCCCCGCCGCCAGCGCGGCGCCGAACTCGGCGGCGTCGGCGCGCTCCCCGGGCAGCGCCGTCCCCATCGCCCGGAACGCGCTGCCGTACAGCGGGCCGGAGGCGCCGCCCACCTTGGAGATCAGCGTGGTGCCGGTCCTGCTCAGGGCGGCGCCGACCGAGGCCGGGTCCAGGCCGTCCAGGGCGGCCAGCGCGGCGGTGAAGCCGCGGCGCAGGTTGCTGCCGTGGTCGCCGTCGCCGATAGCGGAGTCCAACTCGGTCAGCTGTGCCTCGTGCTCCTCGACGGCGGAGGCGATCTCCCGGACCCAAGCCAGCGCGAGGGTGGTGTCCACTTCGGGCTCCTCCGAGGTCAGGTCAGGACCAGCTCAGGGCCGGGGTCGCCACGGGGGCGTCCCAGAGCTCCAGCAGGTCGGGGTCGGCCTTGGTGAGGGTCAGCGAGAAGCCGGCCATGTCCAGGCTGGTGACGTAGTTGCCCACCAGGTTCCGGGCGATCCTGATGCCCCGCTCGGCGAGCCGGGCGTGCACCTCGCCGAAGACCACGTAAAGCTCCAGCAGCGGCGTCCCGCCGAGGCCGTTGACCAGGGCGATCACCTCGTCGCCTGCGGCCAGGTCGTGGTCGGCGAGGATGGTGTCGACCACCTCGGCCGCGAGTTCCCGGGCGGGCCGGAGCGTCTCGCGGCGGCGGCCCGGTTCGCCGTGGATGCCCACGCCGGCCTCGATCTGGTCCTCCGGCAGGTCGAAGCCGGGTTTGCCGGCCGCCGGCGTGGTCGCTGCGGTGAGCGCGATCGCAAAGGAGCGGGAGGCGGCGTTGACCCGGTCTCCGAGGGCGGCCACCTGGTCCAGGGGCGCGCCGCGTTCCGCCAGGGCGCCCGCGATCTTCTCCACCATCACGGTCGCGCCGGTGCCCCGGCGGCCCGCCGTCCAGGTGGAGTCCTCCACCGCCACGTCGTCGTTGACCAGGACGGTACGGACCTCGATGCCCTCCTCGGCGGCGAGCTCGGCGGCGAGCTGGAAGTTCATCACGTCACCGGTGTAGTTCTTGACCACGAAGACCACGCCCGCCCCGCTGTGGACGGCCTGGGCGGCGGCGAGCATCTGGTCCGGCACCGGGGAGGTGAACACCTCGCCGGGGCAGGTCGCGTCGAGCATCCCGAGGCCGACGAAGCCGCCGTGCAACGGTTCGTGGCCGGAGCCTCCGCCGGAGACCAGGGCGACCTTGGGGGTGGCGGGACGGGCGGCTCTGCTGATCACCCGGTCGACGAGGTCGACCGTCAACTCCGGGTGGGCGGCGCCGAATCCGGCCAGCGCGTCGGCGAGGACGCTCTCCGGGGTGTTGATCAGCTTCTTCAAGGCGGCTCTCCCTCTGGCAGATCGTGCGGCCGACGTTACGCCAGCAGGGCAGGCTCGGCATGCGGTACGACACGCCGCCTCGCCGCCACGTCGCCGTGAACTGCTCGGCGAGTGCCGGGCGGTGGGGCGGTCTAGGGTCGGAGGATGAGCAACCACGTGGGAATCGTTCTCGTGTCGCACAGCGCGGCCATGGCGGCCGGGCTCCGTGAACTCCTCGCCGAACTCGGCTCCGGCGCCGTCCCCGTGGTGCTCGCCGCGGGTACCGAGGACGGCGGGCTCGGCACCAGCTACGAGCTGATCGTGCGGGCGGTCGCGGAGGCGGACGCCGGCGCGGGGGTGGTGGTCGTCCCCGACCTCGGCAGCTCGGTGCTGACGGCGCGGGCCGCCCTGGAGGATGACCCGCGCGCCGATGTGGTGCTGGTGGACGCGCCGTTCGTCGAGGGCGCGGTGGCGGCCGTCGTCACCGCCTCGGCCGGGGCGGCGCTGGCCGAGGTGGTGGGGGCGGCCGAAGAGGCCCGGGACTTCCGGAAGTTCTGACCCGGGCGCGGGTCAAGCGAGAGTCACGACAGGGCAAAAATCGCGCAGGGCGGCTCCCGTACACGGGCTCGACACGCTCTGCCGAGGTGGTGTTCACCCGCCGCTGGTGTGGTCATCCGGCACCGCAGACGCCATCACCGTCGCCCCGGGCGACGGGAAACGAGCACCGGGAGCCCATCGTGACGATCCGCTCGAAGCCCAAGTCCGTCCTGTTCACCGCCGCCGTGGCACTGCTGGCCGCCGCGGCCGCGCCGGCCGGTGCGGCGGACCTGGGCCAGCATGCCCACCGTGACCGCCACGTCCTGATGATCAGCATCGACGGGCTGCACGCCGACGACCTCAGTGCCTGGGTCGCCCAGCACCCGGGCTCGGCGCTGGCCCGGCTGGCCCGGCGGGGTACCACGTACACCGACGCCCGCAGCTCGCAGCCCTCCGACTCCTTCCCGGGGATCCTCGCCCTGACCACCGGCGGTACCCCGAGGAGCACCGGGGTGTACTACGACGACTCGTACGACCGCACGCTCTCCCCGGCCGGTTCGGACTGCCGTACGGTCGGCACCGAGGTGGTCTTCGACGAGGCGGTGGACCGTGACCCGGCCGCGCTCGACGCGGGCGGGGGCATCGACCCGGCCAAGCTCCCGCTGGACCCGGCCAAGGGCTGCACGCCGGTCTATCCGCACTCCTTCCTGCGCACCAACACCGTCTTCGAGGTGGCGCGTTCGGCCGGTCTGACCACCGCCTGGGCGGACAAGCACCCGGCGTACGACCTGCTGAACGGGCCCTCGGGGACGGGCGTGCAGGACGCCTACAACCCGGAGATCGCCGCCACCGACGGCACCGTCGCCGGGACGATCGCCTACGACGCGCTGAAGGTTGCCGCGGTGCGCAACCAGATCGACGGCCGCGACCACACCGGCACCAGGGCGCAGCCGGTGCCGGCCGTCTTCGGGCTCAACTTCCAGGCCGTGAGCGTCGCGCAGAAGACCGCCGGCTACGCGCCGAAGGGGGCCTTCTCCCCGCAGATCGCCGATGCGCTGGCGCAGACGGACGCGGCGATCGGCAGCCTGACCGCCGAGCTGCACGCCCGGGGCCTGGACCGCCGTACCGAGATCGTGCTGAGCGCCAAGCACGGCCAGTCGCCCGTCGACCGGTCTCAGCTGAGGATCGTCGACAAGAAGCTGCTCGCCGCGGTGGTGAACGGCGTCCGGCCCGGCCTGCTGGCCCAGGCCACCGCCGACGACGTGGCGCTGCTGTGGCTGACGGACGGCGGTCAGGCCGAGGCGGTGGCTGCTGCGCTGCGGGCGCACGCGGCCGAGCTGAACCTCGACCAGCTGCTGGTCGGCCCGGCGCTGGCGCGGCAGTTCGGTAACCCGGCGACCGATGCGCGGACCCCGGACGTGGTGGTGCTGCCGAAGCCCGGCACGGTGTACACCAAGCCGTCCGCCACCAAGGTCGCCGAGCACGGCGGCTTCACGGCCGACGACACCCATGTCGCACTGCTGGTCGCCGGGCCCGGTGGAGAGGGAGAGCGGGTGGACACCCGGGTGAGCACCGCCCAGGTCGCGCCGAGCATCCTGAAGTTCCTGGGCCTGGACCCGCGTGCGCTGGCCTCGGTCCGGGCCGAGGGCACCCGGGTGCTGCCCGAGGGCGAGTGACGCACCGTCACTTGGCGTCCGCGTAGCACTGCACCACGGCGGTGCTGAGCGGGAAGCGGACGGGGGTGTCCCCGAAGACCAGGGTGCGGGCCTCCTCGCCGACTGCGGCGACGGCGGCCGCCACCTGGTCGGCCAGGTTGGCGGGGGTGTGCACGACCACCTCGTCGTGCTGGAAGAAGACCAGGTGCGGCCGGTCCGCGCCGGACTCCAGGGCGGTCAGCCGGCGGCGCAGCGCGGCCAGCAGGGCCAGCGCCCACTCCGCCCCGCTGGCCTGGATGACGTAGTTGCGGGTGAAGCGCCCGCGCGCCCGGGCGGAGCGGCCGCCGGCCTCGCCGGCGGTCTCCGGGGCCTCGGTCAGGTCCAGCCAGTCGGCGGACGGCGGCGGGCAGGCCCGGCCGAGCCGGGAGCGGACGATGCCGCCGTCCTCCCCGGTGCGGGCGGCCGCCTCGACGTAGCCCATCGCAGCCGGGTAACGGCGGCGCAGGGTGGCCAGCAGCGGGCCGATGTCGCCGCTGGTCTGGCCGTACATCGCGCCCAGCAGGCCGAGCTTCGCCTTCTCGCGGTCGCCCTGGAACGCGTTGGCCGCGAGCGCCTCGTAGAGGTCGCCCTCGGCGGCGGTGCGGGCCAGGCCGGCGTCCTGGGAGAGTGCGGCGAGGACGCGCGGTTCGAGCTGGGCGGCGTCCGCGACCACCAGGGCCCACCCCGGGTCGGCCACCACGGCCCGGCGCAGGATGCGGGGGATCTGCAGCGCGCCGCCGCCGCGGCTGGCCCAGCGGCCGGAGACCACGCCGCCGACCACGTACTCGGGGCGGAAGCGGCCGCCGCGGGCCCAGGTGTCCTGCCAGGCCCAGCCGTGGGCGGCGTGGATCCGGGAGAGCTCCTTGTAACGGACCATCAGCCGGGCGGCCGGGTGATCGACCTTCTGCAGCTCCCAGGAGCGGGTGGAGGCGAGCTGGATGCCCTGGTCGGCGAAGGCGCGGAGCACCTGGGTGTGCGAGTCGGGATTGAACGGGCGCGAGCCGAGCGCCTGTTGCAGCTCGACGGCGAGCTCGGCGAGCAGCTTCGGCTGCGTGCCGGCGATGTGCGGGCGCGGGCCGAGCAGGTCGGTGAGCAGCTGGTCGTGGATGTCGGTGCGCCAGGGCAGGCCGTCGTACGCCATCTCGGTGGCGAGCAGGGCGCCTGCCGACTCGGCGGCGACCAGCAGCCGGAAGCGGGAGCGGGCGGCCGGGTCGTCGATGGCCTGGATCCGGCGCTGCTGGTCGGCGTGGACGGCGACCACCGCCTCCAGTGCGTCGGTGCCGGGCGGCAGTTGCAGGCGGTCGGGCGCGAAGAGGCTGTCCTGGTCCTCGGAGCTCCCGCTGTCGGGAAGGTCGGCCGGGACGGGCAGGTGCCGCAGCCGGGCCCAGGCGGCCCCGAGCGAGCGCGGCGCGCCCCAGGCGCCCGCGTGGGCGAGCAACAGGGCCTCGACCAGCCGCAGATCGTGGCAGCGGGCCAGCCGGAGCGGGAGCAGCGGTGCGTACGCGCTGTCGGCGGCGGCCCAGACCCAGCGAGGCTGCTCGGCGGCCTCGCGCTCGGCCACGGCGGCCGCGAGGTCCGGCGCCCGGACGGGCGGGCCGAGCGGGGTGCCGTCGTCGGCCAGCGGCTGGAGGCGGCCGCCGGGGCCGTGCTGGTCGGGGGCCAGGGCGATTCTCGGGGCCATCGATGCCGCCTCCTTCCAGACGTTGGTGTGTTCGACCGTATCGGGTTCCACCGACAACCGGGCGGAGGCAGGTCGGGCACGGTGCACCACTCGGGACCTGGCCACCACCGATTGACGAAGGGTCTATGGTCGGAAAAATGAGCGACAATCCCTTCTTCGCGCCCAGCACCCTGGTCCACGAACTGCCGCCCTTCGCCGAGATCCGGGAAGAGCACTACCTGCCCGCCTTCGAGCGCGGCATGGCGGACCAGCTCGCCGAGATCGCCGCCATCACGGCCGATCCCCAGGCGCCGACCTTCGACAACACCGTGGTCGCACTGGAGCGTTCGGGCGCGCTGCTCCGCCGGGTCCAGCTGGTCTTCGACAACCAGAACTCCTCCGACACCACGCCCGCCGTCCAGGAGCTGGACGCGGAGCTGAGCCCCAGGCTTGCCGCGCACGCCGACGCGATCCACCTCGACCCCGAGCTCTACGCGCGGGTCCGGGCCCTGTACGAGGCCCGCGACTCGCTCGGTCTCGACGCCCAGGCCCTCCGCCTGCTGGAGCGCTACCACACCCGGTTCGTCCGGGCCGGTGCCCGGCTGTCCGCCGCCGACCAGCAGCGCCTGCGCGAGATCAACGCCCAACTGGCCTCGGACGCGACCGCCTTCCGGCAGAACGTGCTCGCGGACACCCGGGCCCGCGCCCTCGTGCTGGACAGCCCCGAGGAGCTCGACGGGCTGTCGCCCGACGCGATCGCCGCCGCCGCCGAGAACGGCCGGGTGCTCGGCCACGACGACAAGTACGTCCTGAGCCTGAAGAACTTCTCCAACCAGTCCCAGCTCGCCCAGCTCACCGACCGCGCCGTGCGGGCCCGTCTGCTGGAGGCCTCGCTCGGCCGCGCGGTGGCGACCAACGGCCCGCTGGCGATCCGGCTGGCCGCACTGCGCGCCGAGCGCGCCGCCCTGCTCGGCTACCCGAGCCACGCCGCGTACGTGGTCGCCGACGAGACCGCCGGCAGCGTCGAGGCGGTCTCCGCCATGCTGGCCCGCCTGGTCCCGGCCGCGGTCGAGAACGCCGGGCGCGAGGCCGCCGAGCTTGCCGAGGCCGCTGCCGCCGACGGCGTCGGCGAGCTCGCGGCACACGACTGGGCCTACTACTCGGAGCGCGTCCGCCAGGCCTCCTACGACCTGGATGCCTCGGTGCTGCGCCCCTACTTCGAGCTCGAACGGGTGCTGCACGACGGTGTGTTCTTCGCCGCCGGGCTGGCCTACGGCCTGACCTTCACCGAGCGGCCCGACCTGACGGGGTACCACCCCGACGCCCGGGTCTTCGAGGTGTTCGAGGCGGACGGCAGCTCGCTCGGCCTCTTCCTCGGCGACTTCCACGCCCGCGACTCCAAGGGCGGCGGGGCCTGGATGAACGAACTGGTGCAGCAGTCGGAGCTGCTGGGCAAGCGCCCGGTGGTGGTCAACAACCTCAACATCGCCAGCCCGGCGCCCGGCGAGCCCGTCCTGCTGACCTGGGACGAGGTGCGCACGCTGTTCCACGAGTTCGGCCACGCCCTGCACGGGCTCTTCTCCGACGTCCGCTACCCGCTGTTCTCCGGTACGGAGGTGCCCCGCGACTTCGTGGAGTTCCCGTCCCAGGTCAACGAGATGTGGATGGTCCGGCCCGAGGTCCTGGCCAACTACGCCAAGCACCACCTGACCGGTGAGCCGCTGCCGGCCGAGCTGGTCGCGCGGATGGGGGCCGCCGAGAACTTCGGCCAGGGCTTCCGCACCGTCGAGTACCTGGCGGCCGCGCTGCTCGACTGGGCCTGGCACAGCGTGCCCGCCGGACAGGAGATCGCCGACGCCCAGGAGTTCGAGGCCGCCGCGCTCGCCGAGGCCGGGCTGGCCGTGCCGGCTATCCCGCCGCGCTACCGCACCACGTACTTCAGCCACATCTTCTCGAACGACTACAGCGCCGGGTACTACGCCTACATCTGGTCCGAGGTGCTGGACGCCGACACCGTCGAGTGGTTCGGCAGCAACGGCCGTACGGTGCGGGAGAGCGGCGAGACCTTCCGGGCCGGGCTGCTCTCCCGGGGCGGCAGCGTCGACGCGCTCGAGTGCTTCCGGGCCGTGGTCGGCCGCGACCCGGAGATCGAGCCGCTGCTCGCCCGCCGGGGCCTGCTCTAGGCTCCGCCGGTCTCAGGGGCGCGGGGAAAATGGGCGTGGCGGGAGGCACCGGCCTGTGCCCCACCGTTTCGCGCAGTTCCCCGCGCCCCTGGACAGTGCAACTACCTATCGGTGGGTGAGCGTCAGCGTGATCCGTGCCCCCGGGCGGACGATCGGCAGCAGTACCCGGGCCAGACCGGCCCGGTCGCCGTGCGGTTGCTCGATCTGCACCACCGAGGCCCTGGCCCCGCTGACGCTCACCCTCGCGCCGTTCGGGTAGGCGGTGCCCGGCAGCACCAGCTCGGTCCAGCCGCCGGTGCCGCTCGCGGTGAAGGTGAGCGTGTAGGCACCGGCGTGGTCCGACTCCGTGACGGGCAGGCCCGCGACCGCGGCGGCGTACGGCCCGAAGGCGGGCTCCTCGCCGGGCGCCGGCCTGCCGTCCGGGCCCAGCACGCAGTAGCCGCCACTGCCCTGGCACCAGTACCACATCGTCCACCCGCCGGCGAAGCCCGACATCGCGGCGACCTGCCGCTTCACCAGCTCGGTGTTGCCCGGCGTACGCGAGTTCGGCGGGCCCCACTCGCCGACCAGCACCGGCAGCCGGTTGGCCTGCGGGTAGGCGGTGACGGCGGCCGTGTAGTTCTCGACGAAGCCGTTCGAGGGGTCCCAGTCCCGTCCTGCCTCGACCGAGGTGTCGTAGAAGTGCGGCGCGTAGCCCAAGCGGGCGGCGCCGGGCCGGGGGTCGGTGAAGGCGGGCAGCCGGGTCGGCACTCCCTGGCCCACGAGCACGGTGGGTTCGACGAACAGCCAGGAGCGGCTGTCGGCCTCGCGCACCGCCGCGATCAGCCGCCGGTACATCGCGGCGAGGCGGCCGCTCTCCAACTCGGCGGAGGCGCGCACCAGGACGGCCGGGTCGCTCGGGTCGCCGTCGACCGGTCCGAACGGCTCGTTGAACAGGTCGTAGCCCAGCAGTGAGCGGTGGCCGCGGAGTTCGCGGGCGATCCGGGTGTAGAAGTCGGTCTGCCACCGCCGCAGGTCCGGGTCGTCGTAGAGGTGCCGGAAGGCGGCCTGGACGGCGGGTTGGAAGTAGCCGGCGAACCAGTCGTCCGGGTCGGGGACGAAGGGCAGGTCGTCGTCCCGCGTCGCCCAGACCGGGATCCCGCGGTCGCCGCCGCCGAACTTCGGCCCGTACACGTCCTGGTGGAAGTCGACGACGGCCAGCAGCCCGTACCGCTCCGCCCAGTCGAGCACGTGGTGCAGCTTGGCCAGCTCGGCCTGGTCGTAGTGGCCCCGGGCGGGTTCAAGGCGGGTCCAGGAGACCGCCACCCGGATCAGGGTGAAGCCGTGGGCGGCGATGGACCTGAGGTCCGCCTCGGTGGTCTCGCCGTACTTGTCGACGTTGAAGCCGCGCAGGTGCAGCGCCCGGCCGGCGGTGTCGGTGAGGACGGTGCGCCCGTCCGCAGTGGTCGTGGCGCCGGCCGGGAAGAGCGGCTGCCGGTGCCGGCTCTCGGCCTGATGGTCGGCCGCCCCGGCCGGTACGGCGGTGCCGCTGACGGCGGCTGCGGTGGCCAGGAACAGGGCGGCAGCGGTACGGCGGACACGCACGATGCACCTCGGAGAAGGCCGGAGGAGGGTGGTGAGCGCCGATCCTGCCGCACCGTCATACGCCGCACAAGAGGTGAGCCAAGCTCATGTTCAATCGGTGGCCGACGGCGCGACCGACCGGGGCAGTGCGGCCGCCGCCGCCAGGCGCCCCCAGAGCAGGTCCGCCAGCGCCTGCACCATCCGGGCCCGGGGGCAGGGCTGTTGGTCCAGCCACCAGTCGCCGGCCGCCAGCACCATCCCGGTGATGGCCCGCCCCCAGGTCTCGGAGAGCAGCCGGCCGTCCGCCCCCAGGTCGACCTCGGCCCGGACGGCCTTGGTGAGCTCCTCGGCGATCTGCTTGAGCGCGGGCGCCAGTGCGTTGCCCGCGCCGGTCGGGTCGCCCGGCTCGGGGTGGGTCAGCAGGCGGTACACCTGCGGGCGGGCCTCGATGGCCGCGAGGTAGGTGTCCAGTACGTGCTCGACCCGGTCGCGGCGCTCCAGCGGTTCGTTGAGCGCGGCCCGTACGGCGGCCAGCAGGCCGCTGGTGTGGCGCTCCGTCAGGGCGCGGATCAGGCCGTTCCGGTCGCCGAAGTGCCGGTAGAGGATGGGCTTGGTGATGCCCGCCTCGGCGGCGATCGCGTTCATGCTCGCGCCGGGGCCCTCGCGCTGGATGACCCGGTCGGCGGCGTTGAGCAGCTGCTCGCGGCGGGGTTCGCCGGAGGCTGGGGTGGCAGGGCCGGACACGGTGGTACTCCTCGCTGCGGGCGTTGACATGCGTTACCAATGAGTAGCAGACTCAGGGGTGTTACCGAAGGTAACACCCCTGTGGCGTGGGCGGCTGCCCGCACCCCCTGACCGGAGGCACGCACCAATGAGCACCTTCTCCCTTGACCCGGGCGCGGACCAGCTCGCCGTCCGCGACTGGCTGCACGGCTTCGCGGCCGATGTGATGCGCCCGGCCGCCGCCGAGTGGGACGAGCGCGAGGAGACCCCCTGGCCGATCATCCAGGAGGCGGCCAAGATCGGCATCTACTCGCTGGACTTCTACGCCCAGCAGTACTTCGACCCCTCGGGCGTCGGCATCCCGATCGCCATGGAGGAGCTGTTCTGGGGCGACGCCGGCATCGGCCTCGCCATCGTCGGCACGACGCTGGCGGCCGTCGCCGTCCTGGCCAACGGGACGGACGAGCAGATCGGCACCTGGGCGCCGCAGATGTTCGGCACCCCGGACGACATCAAGGTCGCCGCCTTCTGCTCCTCGGAGCCGGACGCGGGCTCGGACGTCTCGGCGCTGCGCACCCGGGCCGTCTACGACGAGGCCAAGGACGAGTGGGTCCTCAATGGCACCAAGACCTGGGCGACCAACGGCGGAATCGCCTCGGTGCACGTGGTGGTGGCCACCGTCGACCCCGCGCTCGGCGCGCGCGGCCAGGCCTCCTTCGTGGTGCCGCCGGGCACGGCCGGCCTGTCGCAGGGGCAGAAGTTCAAGAAGCACGGCATCCGTGCCTCGCACACCGCCGAGGTGGTGCTGGACAACGTCCGGGTGCCCGGGCACTGTCTGCTCGGCGGCAAGGAGAAGCTGGACGAGCGGCTCGCCCGGGCGCGCGAGGGAACGCGCGGAACCTCGGGCAAGAACGCCGCGATGGCCACCTTCGAGGCCTCCCGTCCGGCTGTCGGCGCCCAGGCGATCGGCATCGCCCGTGCCGCGTACGAGGTCGCCCTCGACTACGCCAAGACCCGGGTGCAGTTCGGCCGTCCGATCATCGACAACCAGGGCGTGGCCTTCACGCTCGCCGACATGAAGACCCGGATCGACGCCTCCCGGCTGCTGGTCTGGCGCGCCTCCTGGATGGCCGCCAACAACCAGCCGTTCACCTCGGCCGAGGGCTCGATGTCCAAGCTGTACGCGGGCGAGACGGCGAAGTGGGTGACGGCGCAGGCGATGCAGATCCTCGGCGGCAACGGCTACACCCGGGAGTACCCGGTGGAGCGGATGCACCGGGACAGCGCCATCTACACCATCTTCGAGGGCACCAGCGAGATCCAGCGGCTGGTCATCGCCCGCACCATCTCGGGGATGCCGATCCGGTAGGCCCTGTCCGGCCCGCTCAGAAGCGGGGCTCGCGCTGTTCCAGGAAGGCCGCCAGGCCCTCCCGGACGTCGGGCGCCAGGCGGGACTTGCGCTCCCAGGGGGCCAGTGCCGCCTGCGCGTCCTCCAACGGACCGGCCAGCGCGGCCTTGACCGCGCCGATGGTCTGCGGGGAGCGCCGGGCCAGCAGGCGGGCGAACTCCATGGCCCGGGCGTCGAGTTCGGTGTTCACCAGCACCTCGTCCGCCAGGCCGAACACCTCGGCCTGGCGGCCGGTCACCAACTCGCCGGAGAAGAGCAGGTACTTGGCGCGGGCCGGACCGACCAGGCGGGCCAGCCGCACGGTGGGGACCGCCGGGTAGACCACGCCGAGCTTGGCCGGGGTGATGCCCATCCGGGCGCCCTCGGAGACGAAGCGCAGGTCGCAGGCGACGGCCAGTTGGCAGCCGCCGCCCACGCAGAAGCCGTGCACCACCGCGATGGTGGGGTGCGGAAAGGCGGCCAGCGCCTCCTCCGCCGCGACGTTGTCCGCGTGGTAGGCGTCGGCCCGCTGCGGATCGGCGTACACCTCGGCGAGTTCGCCGATGTCGGCGCCCGCGCTGAAGGTCCGGCCGGCGCCGGTCACCAGCAGGGCCCGGACGGACGGGAGCACCGCGAGGCGGTCCAGTACCCGGGGGAGGCCCTGCCACATCGCGAGGGTGACGGCGTTGCGGCGCTCGGGGCGGTCCAGGACGAGGGTGGCGACACCGCCGTCCTCGACGAACGCGCGCAGGCCGGCCACACCGGTGTCGACATGCTGGGGCAAGGGGTGCCTCCGGGAAGCTCGGGGTCGGGCCTCACCCTTCCACAGCGGCCGCCCCCGGGACCACGGCGGTGACTGTGATCTCCACCAACTGCCCGGTGTAGCCGAGGCAGGCGACACCGAGCAGGGTGGAGGTGTGCGGCCCGGCGGCCAGGCCGGAGGCGTTCACCACGTCCCAGACCTCGGAGAGCGGGCCCGGTGCGTCGGCGACGACGTAGACCGTGCTCGCGACCACGAGCGGCAGGCTGCTGCCGACGGAGTCCAGCGCCGTCTCCAGGTTGGCCAGCACCTGGCGGGCCTGGGCGGCGAAGTCGCCCGGCCCGACCAGCTTGCCGTCGGCGTCCAGCGGCACCGCCCCGGCCAGGAAGGCCAGCCGCTCACCCGGCTCCACCACCGCGGTGTGGGCGTAGCCCGGCGGCGGGAACAGTGCGGGTACGGTGCGATGCTGGGCCATCTGCGCTCCTTCGACGGGTCGTCAGCTGCCGATCCTCCACACCAGGGCCCCCGGTGTCACCTGGTTTTGCGCCACTCCTCGGCCAGCATCGACCAGACCTCCTTGTCGTGCCGGATTCCGTTGTGGGGGAAGTACTCGCGCAGCACGCCGTCCAGCTGCATGCCCATGCGCTCGGCGACGGCCCGGCTGCGGGCGTTGAGGGTGCTGTTGAACCACTCGACGCGGTGCATTCCGCGTTCGATCAGTGCGTAGTCGATCAGATGGCGGACGGCGGCGCTGACCAGGCCGCGGCCCTCGCCGGCCGGCTCCGTCCAGACGCCGATCTCACAATTGCCCGACGCCGTGTCGAAGTGCACGAACATCACGCCGCCGACCAGCGCGCCGGCGTGCCAGATGCCGAAGATCCGGCCGGTGTCGGACGCTTGCTTGTCGGCGAAGAGCTGCAGCGTGGCGCGGGCCGACTCGAGGTCGGTGGAGCGGGAGGCCCACGGGATCCAGGGGTCGGTGTTGGGGCGTGCGCGGTCGATGTGGGCCAGGAACTCGGCAGCCTGCCAGGGTTCGAGCGGGCGCAGCTCGGCGTCCTCGGCGAGCGGTATCGCGTACACGGGGCCTCCGTCGGCGGATCGGGGTAGATACATAACAAACGTTTGGTAGGTACCATAGCGCCCATGACGCCTGCCCGTGGAGACCATGACGCACGCCGGATCGAGGTCTCGGAGGCGGTGTGGCGGGTGCTGGCCGAGCGCGGCTTCGGCGGGCTGACCCTGCGCGCGGTGGCCGCCGAGATGAGCGCGACCACCGGGTTGCTCACGCACTACTTCCCGAACAAGCGGGCGCTGCTGGCGTACGCGCTGGACGTCCTGGAGCGGCGAACGGCGGACCGCCCGCGCCCCGCCGCCGAGAGCGTGCTGGCCGGCGGAACGCCAGGTGACGGCGCCGTCGCGGGGTTGGCGATGCTGCGGGCCGTGCTGCTGGACGCCCTGCCGCTCACGCCCGAGAACGCGGCGAGCAACCGGATCTGGGTCGGGTCATGGGACGTGGCACTGGCCGATCCGGAGCTGGCGGCCGAGCATGCCGAGCGGTACCGCCGCTCGCGCGAGCGGATCGCCGGGCACGTCGCCGACGCCCAGCGGCTGGGGGAGCTGTCCCTGGAGAAGCCCGCCGAGGAGGTGGCGGCCGCCGTGCAGGGCTTCGTGCTCGGCCTGGTGGTGCAGGCGCTCTTCGCGCCCGGGGAGTTCCCCGCGGCTCGGCAGGCCGAGCTGCTGGACGGGTATCTCGCCGCGCTGTGAACGGCGGCGCCGACGTGCGCCCGGACTGTGGTGGTGCCCCCAGCAGGATTCGAACCTGCGACCTACCGCTTAGAAGGCGGGTGCTCTATCCGCTGAGCTATGGGGGCATGACGGGCATCGGCCCGGGAGGGCGTCGGCCGGCCTGAGGGGTCTGCCGGCGGGGCCTGCCTGCGGGCGCACGGTGGCGACCGGAGCCTGGCCCCGTTGGGTACGGATGGGGTTGGTGTTCCCCTCGGCCTGTCCGCGGCAGGATGTTCCGGGACAGGATAAGGGTGACCCGATACTCCGCCGGGCCTTCAGCCGTCTTGCCGGGTGTGTCGGCCTCGGTGGAGCGGTCCGATAATCGCAGGTGGCGGCCGGGCCTGCAGCGGTCTGGCGGCTTCTGGCGCCGGACGTTGTGCAGTCGTTACGGGGCTGTCGCCCCACCCGTTATGGATTCGGTGCGGAGAATCGCCCGCCGCCCGGGCGGGTGGGGGCGGATATGGGTTCGTTCGGTCGGATGACATGGCCGGATGTGCTCGCCGGCCACCCGTACGGGGCTCGGACGCAGGGGCTCGGGGGCCCGAAAGTTGTCATGACCTCGGAGATTCTCTGGTTCTGGGGTAACGAAATCCACCCAGGATTCACTCCGGTGAGTGATGCGAGTTATCCACAGCCGCGAGTTGTCCACAGGATTACCGAATGGCCTGGCGGATATTTTCCTTCACCGGCACTCTCTCCTCACCGCGGCGATTTCGCTCGGTGATTCCTGATGGACGGAGGGTGTTCCGTGAACGAGACCCTGGTGACGATGGTCGGCAATGTCGCTTCGGCGGTGAGCTATGCGCAAACGCCCGCCGGAGTGCCCGTGGCGAACTTCCGGATGGCGGCGACGGAGCGCCGTTACGACCGGGGTAAAGGCGACTGGGTGGACGGCGACACGAACTGGGTGACGGTGGTGGCCTGGCGCTGGTTGGCGACCAACGTGGTGAGTTCGGTGAACAAGGGCGACCCGGTGGTCGTCAGCGGCCGACTGCGTATCAGAGAGTGGGGCGACGAGGACCGGCGGCGCTGCACGGTGGAGATCGACGCGCGGGCCGTCGGTCACGATCTTGCGCGCGGTACCTCGGCCTTCCGCTGGGCGGTACAGGCCAAACCCGAGCTCGTGGCGGGGCGTTCGGGGCGGGAGGAGGTGCCGGCGCTGCCTGCCGGGTCCTCGGTGGAGCGGGTGCTGCCCGCCGTGGAGCAGGCGGTGCCCGACTGGATCGTCGCGGCGGTCGAAGCGAGGCGCGCGCCGGAGGCGGCCGGAGCAACCGCACCCGAGGTGGCCGAGGTGTCCGAAGTGGCCTGCGTTGCGCAGACGGTGGGAGCAGATCGTGAGGACATTGCGCGTACGGACCGTGTCGGCGCCGCTTGAGTGAGCGAGGCGCCTTCCCGCGGCACTTCCGGTCGCCGGGAGTGCAGGGCGGCCAAAGCCTCATGATTGCCCGTGAGAATCTGGTGATCCGTCAACTAGATCCAATGATCACCTGTTTGATAACGATATAGATACGGAACTGTCCTGGTTTGGCATGGAGGTTTGCGGGGGCCTGCCGGTCAATAAGATGCGTCTGGTTCACACAAGTGCAGCGGCGCCACAGGGGGTGCCGCTTTGCAGGCGGGCTGCCATCGGCACGGCCCAGCCCGGAGGGATCATTCATGTTCCACAAGCAGGGGCGGGCTCTCTCCCGCATAGCCACTGTCATGCTCGCGTCGGGCATGGTCGTGGTCGGCGGTCTCGCAACCGCGGGTGCGGCGGCTGCCGCGAGCCCGAGTGCTACGGGCGCGACCGGGGTGCTGGTGCCCGGTGTCCGCTACAGCGAGACGATCAAGATCGGCGACAAGACGGTCCAGGGCGGCATCATCCAGCTCAAGACCGACGGCGACAAGCTTCTCGACACCTACTGCATCGACCTGTTCAACGGCACCAAGCCGAGCGCGGTCTACCAGGAGACCGGCTGGGAGTCGAGCTCCCTGGCGGGCAAGCCCGAGCAGGCCGGCAAGATCCTCTGGATCCTGCAGCACTCCTTCCCCAAGGTGAGCGCCGAGCAGCTGGCCAAGGACACCAAGATCGAGGGCCTGTCGAAGGAGGACGCGGCCGCCGGCACCCAGGCCGCCATCTGGCACTTCTCCGACGGTGCGAACGCCGTCCCGGAGGACGCGGAGGCGCGTCAGCTCACCGACTACCTGATCGGGCACGCGATCAAGCTGGAGGAGCCGAAGCCGACCCTCACCCTCAACC
Organism: Kitasatospora atroaurantiaca; assembly: GCF_007828955.1. Taxonomy (NCBI): domain Bacteria; kingdom Bacillati; phylum Actinomycetota; class Actinomycetes; order Kitasatosporales; family Streptomycetaceae; genus Kitasatospora; species Kitasatospora atroaurantiaca. The sequence goes on from NZ_VIVR01000001.1 coordinate 5,551,633, forward strand.
CCGCGGCGGTCTCGGGCAAGAGCGGCGCTCTGCTCGGCCCGATCACCGTGACCACCAACGGTTCCTCGGTGGCCCTGGCGCTGGACGAGGCCGGGACGAAGGCCGGCCTGGCCATCACCGACAAGGCGGGCAAGGCGGTCAAGTCCGCCAAGTCCGGTGACCAGATCTACGCCAAGGCCCCGGCGGGCGCGAACCCCGGTTCCGCCACCATCAAGGCCACCACCTCCGCCGAGGTGGCGATCGGCCGCGCCTTCACCGGTGTGAACGCCGAGGGCAAGCACAGCCAGACCCTGATCCTCGCGGGCTCCGAGCCGGTCCCGGCCACCGCGGGCGTCACCGTCAACTGGGCGCCCACCGGCCCGATCCCGGCCGTGACCGCCAAGGTCGACTGCGTCCAGGGCGCCGTGGTGGTCACCGCGACCAACAATGGCGACCAGGACTACACCTTCACCCTGGCCGGCAAGTCCGTGACCGTGAAGCCGGGCGCCACCCAGAGCGTCCCGGTCAAGGTCGGCGAGGACCAGCCGTACGACATCACCGTCACCGGCCCCAACGGCTTCAAGCAGCAGTTCAAGGGCGTCCTGAACTGCAAGACCGACAGCACCACCACCACGCCCACCCCGACCACCGGTACCCCCGGCACCACGACCGGCGGCGGCCTGGCCACCACCGGTGGCGGCAGCGAGACCCCGGTGCTGGCCGGTATCGCCGGTGCGCTGGTGATCGCCGGTGGAGCGGCGGTCTTCGCCCTGCGCCGCCGCGGCCGCCACAGCCGCACCTCGGCCTGACCCGGCTGACGGTCCGACCTCGCTCTGATGGTCTGACCTCGGGCTGACCGTCCGACCGACCGAGCCGGCCCCGTCCCTCGCACCCGCGAAGGACGGGGCCGGCTCGCGTCGTACGGCGCCCGGTACGGCGACGGCCGTTCGGGAGCCCGGGCGCAGTGCGGCACAATGGAAAGGTTGCAGCCCGAATACTCACGACGACGCCGGAGCGATCTCACGTGGCGGAATTCATCTACACCATGCGCAAGGTGCGCAAGGCACACGGCGACAAGGTCATCCTTGACGACGTGACGCTCAACTTCCTCCCCGGGGCGAAGATCGGCGTCGTCGGCCCCAACGGCGCCGGTAAGTCCACCGTGCTGAAGATGATGGCCGGTCTGGAGCAGCCCTCCAACGGCGAGGCCTACATCTCGCCCGGCTACACCGTCGGCATGCTCCTCCAGGAGCCCCCGCTCGACGAGACCAAGACGGTCCTGGAGAACGTCGAGGACGGCGTCAAGGAGATCAAGGGGAAGCTCAACCGCTTCAACGAGATCGCCGAGCTGATGGCGACCGACTACTCGGACGCGCTGCTGGACGAGATGGGCAAGCTCCAGGAGGACCTGGACCACGCCAACGCCTGGGACCTCGACGCCCAGCTGGAGCAGGCCATGGACGCCCTGGGCTGCCCGCCCGGCGACTGGCCGGTCACCAAGCTATCCGGTGGCGAGAAGCGCCGGGTGGCGCTCTGCAAGCTGCTGCTCGAGGCCCCCGACCTCCTGCTCCTCGACGAGCCCACCAACCACCTCGACGCCGAGTCGGTGAACTGGCTGGAGCAGCACCTCGAGAAGTACGCCGGCACCGTCGTCGCCGTGACCCACGACCGGTACTTCCTGGACAACGTCGCCGAGTGGATCCTCGAGCTCGACCGCGGCCGCGCCTACCCGTACGAGGGCAACTACTCCACCTACCTCGAGACCAAGCAGTCCCGTCTCAAGGTCGAGGGCCAGAAGGACGCCAAGCGCGCCAAGCGGCTCAGGGAAGAGCTGGAGTGGGTCCGCTCCAACGCCAAGGGCCGCCAGGCCAAGTCCAAGGCCCGCCTCGCCCGCTACGAGGAGATGGCGGCCGAGGCCGACAAGATGCGGAAGCTGGACTTCGAGGAGATCCAGATCCCGCCGGGCCCGCGCCTGGGCAACATCGTCATCGAGGTCAACAACCTCTCCAAGGCCTTCGGCGAGAAGGTCCTGATCGACGACCTGAGCTTCACCCTGCCGCGCAACGGCATCGTCGGCATCATCGGCCCGAACGGTGCTGGCAAGACCACGCTGTTCAAGATGCTGCTCGGCGAGGAGACCCCGGACGGCGGCAGCATCAAGGTCGGCGAGACCGTCAAGACCAGCTACGTCGACCAGGGCCGCGCCAACATCGACCCGAAGAAGACCCTGTGGGCCGTCGTCTCCGACGAGCTCGACTGGATCAACGTCGGCCAGGTCGAGATGCCGTCCCGCGCCTACGTCTCGGCGTTCGGCTTCAAGGGCCCGGACCAGCAGAAGCCGGCCGGCATCCTCTCCGGCGGTGAGCGCAACCGCCTCAACCTCGCGCTCACCCTCAAGCAGGGCGGCAACCTGCTGCTCCTCGACGAGCCGACCAACGACCTCGACGTCGAGACGCTCTCCTCGCTGGAGAACGCCCTGCTCGAGTTCCCGGGCTGCGCCGTGGTCATCTCCCACGACCGCTGGTTCCTGGACCGGGTGGCCACCCACATCCTCGCCTACGAGGGCGAGAGCAAGTGGTTCTGGTTCGAGGGCAACTTCGAGTCGTACGAGAAGAACAAGGTCGAGCGACTCGGTGCCGACGCCACCCGTCCGCACCGCGCCACCTACAAGAAGCTGACCCGCGGCTGACGGCTGCGACAGCTGTGACGGCTGAGCTGCGTGCGACCGACAGGTGCACGCAACACCGGCGCAACAACGGCCCGGCAGGCTTCCCCCAGGGCGGTCTGCCGGGCCGCCGCCCGTAAGTTACCGGCGGAGTTATTCAGAAGTTGAGGAGAACGCCCGTGGCACGCCACATCTACGCCTGCCCCCTGCGGTGGTCCGACATGGACGCCTTCGGGCACGTCAACAACGTGGTCTTCCTGCGCTACCTGGAGGAGGCCCGGATCGACTTCATGTTCACCCAGGCCGCCGAGGCCGGCGCCGGGGAGTTCGCGGGCGGCTCGGTGGTCGCGCGCCACGAGATCGACTACAAGCGCCCGCTGGTCCACCGGCCCGAGCCGGTGACCATCGAGACCTGGGTCACCAAGATCGGCGGCGCCTCGCTGACGGTCTCCTACGAGATCAAGGACACCGCCGAGGACGGCACCGAGACGGTCTACGTCCGGGCCTCCACCGTGGTCGTCCCCTACGACCTGGGCGAGGGCCGGCCGCGCCGGATCAGCCCCGTGGAGAAGGCGTTCCTCATCCGCTTCATGGATGAGCGCAGCATGGCCGAGGTCCCGGCCGTCGCCGCAGTCTGAACCGCACCGCCCCCACCCCGAGTGAGCTGATCCTTTGACCACCACCGCCCATCTCCTGCTCGCCGACGCCGGGGAGGCCGCCGACCTGTCCGGCTTCCTGGTCCGCCTGCTGCGCTTCGACCGGGCGGCCTCGGTCCGGCTTCAGGCCGTCGCCTCGGTGGTCGAGGGCGAGGGGGTGCTGGCCGTCTTCGGGCGGCTGCCGCTGGGCGGCTCGGGGGCGCTGGCGGTACGCACGGCGCGGCTGGCCGAGTTCGGCGGCCCCGAGGACCTCACGGTGTCGGCGGGCCGGCTGCTGGACGCCGTGGACGACGACGCCAACACGGTCGCCCTGCCGGCTCCCGTCACCGGCCCCGCCTGGGCGGGCCTGCTGCCGCCGCGTACCGGCTGGCAGCTGCTCGCCGAACCGCCGGCGTTCGAGGTGTTCCCGGAGGTGATGGCGGCCGTCCGGGAGTTCAGGGAGCGCAGCGAGGCGGTGCCCGAGCACCACCGGACCCGCAGCGTCCTGGACGCCCTCGCGGACGAGATCTGGTCCCGCCCGCTCGCCACCGTGCCGGAACTCCCGCTGCGGGCCGCCCACGCCGCGTACGTGATGGGCTTCCTCAAGCCCGCCGTGCCGCTCACCGTCCACAGGGCCGGGGCCTGGCTGCGGTTGAGCGCGCCGACCGGTTCGATCGCCGTGCGCGGCGTGGCCGCTCCGGGCGCCGGCCTGGGGCTCAGCCCCCTGCGGTGATCAGCCGGCCGTGGTGATCAGCCCGCCGTGTTGATCATCGAGGCGGCGGCGTACGTCAGGTAGTCCCAGAGCTGCTGCTCGGCCTCGGCCGGCAGGTCCAGCCCGTCCACGGCCGTGCGCATGTGCTTGAGCCAGGCGTCGTGGGCGGCGCGGTCCACCCTGAACGGAACGTGCCGCATCCGCAGCCGGGGGTGGCCGCGCTCCTCGCTGTACGTGCGCGGGCCGCCCCAGTACTGCATCAGGAACAGGGCCAGCCGCTCCTCGGCCGGGCCGAGGTCCCCCTCCGGGTACATCGGCCGCAGCAACTCGTCCTCGGCGACGCCCTGGTAGAACAGGTGCACCAGCCGCCGGAAGGTCGGCTCACCGCCGACCGTGTCGAAGAAGGTCTCCTCGCTGAGCGTGCCACGCCGGATGTCATTCACCCGTCCATGGTCGCAGACGGCCGCAGGGGCCGTACACCAGGTCTTTCGGCGTACGACCCCCTGCTCACCCGATCCGTAGACCGGCGTCGGTCGGTCCTACGCGTCGTCCCAGCTGAAGAAGCGCCAGGCGATCGCCGTCATCACGGCGGCGAAGGCCAGCAGTCCGCCCATGGCGGGCAGGGCGTCCATCAGGCCGCCGCCCCGGGTCAGCACCGACTGGGCGGAGGTGACCAGGTAGCGCAGCGGCAGGAAGCGGGAGAAGGTCTGCAGCCAGTCGGGCGCTCCGTCCAGCGGGAAGAACGCACCGCCGAGGAACGACATCGGCAGCACGATGATCTGGTTGATCCCGTTCGCCGCCTCCTCGGTCTTGGCGACCGCGCCCGTGACCAGGCCGATCGACATGAAGGCGATCGTGGAGCAGACCACCAGCGGCACGATCAGCCACCAGTCGCCGGTGAGCTTCAGGCCGAAGAACGGCATGGTGGCCACCACCAGGAAGATCGCGGTCTGGGCCAGCGCGACCGCCACGCTCACGCCCACCCGCGCGCCGACCACGGCGCCGGCGCTGACCGGTGCCAGCCGGAGCCGGCGGAGCACCCGCTTCTTGCGCCAGTTGACCAGGGTGAACGAGGCGCCGAACACCGCGCCGGTCGCGATCGCCCAGCCCAGCAGGCCGGGTGTCAGGTACTGGATCGGCTTCAGCGAGTTGTCCTCGACCTGGCTCGGTACCAGCGTGAAGGCCGGCTCCCGGCCGGAGGCCGCCTGGTTGGCCTGCCGCACCACGGAGTCGATGATGGCCCGTACGCTGCCGCCCTTGACCTGGTCGGCCGCGCTGAAGCGCAGCACCACCTGGCCGCCCGGGCCCTGCTCGATCAGCCCGTCCAGCTCGCCCTTCTTCACCTTCTGGAGGGCGGCGCTCTCGTCGTCGACCTTGGTGATGGTGAGGACCTTCTCCAGCTCCGCCCGGCCGTCGCCCTGCACCGAGTCCAGCACCTGCACCTGGCCGACCTGGGCGACCTTCACGTGCGAGGCGCCGGCGCTCTTGAACAGCACGCCGAAGAGCAGCAGGAACATCAGCGGCATGGCCAGCACGAAGAACAGCGCGGCCTTGTCCCGCAGGAAGCCGACCAGCATCACCCGGGAGAGGCTGGCGAACGCGCTGACCCGCTCCTTCTCGGTCCGGTCAGCAGGGGGAGGAGTGCTCATGCGCGGTACTCCCGTCCGGTCAGCTGGAGGAAGACGTCCTCCAGGGTGGCTCCGCGCACCTCGAGTCCGCGCAGGGCGCCCTGCTCCGCCAGTACGGAGAGCACCGGGGCCGGGGCGCGGGTCGAGACGGCGAGTGAGACCCCGTCGTCCTCCAGGTTGGTGATCTCGGCGCCGGCGGCGGTGAACAGCGCGCGGGCCGAGTCCGCGGTCAGCAGGCCTGACTCGACGCTCACCCGCACGGTGTCGTCGATCTCGCGGACCAGCGCCGCCGGGGCGCCCGTCCGCAGCACCTTGCCGTGGTCCATCACCGAGACCCGGTCGCAGAGCACCTCGGCCTCGTCGAGGTAGTGGGTGGTCAGCACGACCGTACGGCCTTCGGAGTTGATGTCCCGGAGCAGGTCCCAGAGGTTGCGGCGGGCCTGCGGGTCGAGGCCGGTGGTCGGCTCGTCCAGGAAGACCAGCTCCGGGTCGTGGGCCAGGGCGCAGGCGATGGAGAGCCGCTGCGCCTGGCCGCCGGACATCTGGTCGGTCAGCACGGACGCGGAGTCGGCCAGGCCGACCCGCTCCAGCATCGCATCGGCGCGCTTGGGGCCGACGCCGTAGAAGGAGGCGAAGGTGCGGATGGTCTCACGGGCCGTCAGCTTCACGAAGAAGGCCGAGGCCTGGAACTGCACGCCGATGCGCGGCAGCAGCTTGGTGTTGCGCGGCCAGGGGGCCATCCCCAGCAGCTCGACGCGGCCCTCGTCGGGCTCGCGGATCCCCTCCAGGATCTCCAGAGTGGTGGTCTTACCGGCCCCGTTGGGCCCAAGAATTCCGTAGAACTCGCCAGTCTCGACGGTGAGTGACACCCCGTCGACGGCCTGGACATCCCCGTACCGCTTCCGGATCACGTCAGCGGTTATTGCTGCAGTCATGCCCACAGACACTAGGGCTTGGTGAGGGTCCCGTGCGAGTCTCTGTGCGAATCTTGAGGATTGCCGGACGGGCCGTGGAGGCCGGGCCGCGAGGGCCCGGCCGACGGTCCGTCAGGAGCGGTGCAGGGTGATGGTGGTCCAGGCGCCGATGTGGATCCGGTCGCCGTCGTTCAGCGGGATCGCCGTGTGCGGGGGCACCGGGTCGGCGCCGCCGTTGACGGTGGTGCCGTTGGTGGAGTCCTGGTCGACCAGCACCCAGCTGCCGTCGGCCTGTTCGGCCAGCATGGCGTGCTGGTGCGAGGCTCCCGGGTCCTCCGGCGGCACCGAGAGGTCGATCTCCGGCACGGTGCCGCGGTGCTGGCTGCGCCGGCCGATCCGCAGCTGGCCGCGGCCGGTCAGCGGGATACGACGCTCCGGGCAGTACGGCGGGAAGAACAGCCCGGCGGCCTCGGGGCCGCTGCGCGCCATCATGTCGGTGAAGTAGTCGCGGTCGGCGCTGACCACGGCCATCCAGGTGGCGCGGGCGGGCGGCGCCGGGGGCCCGGCCGGGGCACCCGCGGGGGGCGCCAGCCGGAACGACGTCCCGAACTCGTCACCCGGGGCGTTCGGGCCGGGCTGCGCATACACCGGGCCGGTCCGCTCGTAGCCGTCGGGCTCGGGGAACGCCGGCGCCTGCTCGAACGGGCGGGCCTTCTCGAACGGGGCCGCGTTCTCGTAGGGCCGGGCCTTCTCGAACGGCGAGCCACCCTCGAACGAGGAGGAGGGCTCGAACGGCCCGGGAGCGGGCGTCGGGGGCCGGAACGGCGAAGGCTCCGCGGGCGGTGGCGGCGGCACCGGCGGCTGGTACGGAGCGGGCGTGGGCGCAGGCGCCGGGGTCGGCGGCTGGTACGGGGAGGGGGAGGGCGCGGGCGGCGGGTAGCCGTACCCGGCCGGTGCGGCCGCGGCGGGCGGGCTCTGCCGGCGGGACGGCGAGGAGAGGTCGTAGTCGTACCCGCACTCCTCGCAGTACCGCCCGGTCTGCGGCGACCGGCAGATCGGGCAGGTGACCAGGCCGGCCGTGACGTCGGGCTGCCCCATCGGCTGCGCCGTAGGCGGGCCCACCGGCGGGGCCGGCGGCCGGGGTGCGCCGGGCGGCGGGCCGGGCGGCGCGGGGGGTGCGCCCGCAGGAGCGCCGAACGGCGCCGAGCCCGGCACGGCCAGGCCGGGCGGCGGCGTCATCGGGAAGCCGCAGAAGTCGCACCAGTCCTCGGCCTGCGACTCATGGCCCCTAGGGCAGATCGCCATCAATTCCCCCACATTCCAGCAGGCCTGCTTCGGTCAGCTGAACCGGTCACTTCTTCACCCGTACGGTCTTGGTCGACCGGGTCTCGAGAGTCATCGAGTCGGCCTCGGTCACGTTCTTACGGAACCGAACCGTACCCTCCTTCGGATCGACAACGTCGACCACCTTCTGCAGCAGCTTGAACGTGCCGTCGTTGCCGGTCTCGTGGGCGAGTCGTACGGCCGCGCCCAGCTTGGCCGTCGCGCGGTCGACGTCCCCGGCGCGGTGGGCCTCCAGGCCCTCCTGGATGGAGGACGCGAGCTCGGCCTGGCCGGTGTAGTGGGCGACCTGCGGGCTGATCCGGGTGGAGGAGGCCAGGTCATCCGTCCAGACGGCCTTGACGAGGCCCTGCGAGAGCACCTCGGAGCCGCCGTCGGGCTGCGGCAGGACGAGGCTGATCCGGGCGGCGAGCATCTCGTTGCCGACGGCGGCGGCCGGCACCTCGACGCACACGTGGTAGTCGCGGCTCTCGTCGCCCCACGAGCCGGTCGGGTAGTCGCCCGCCCGGGGCCCCGCCTCGGCCCGGCGGTCGGTCAGGTCCGCCATGTCGGGGGCGACCTGCTTGACGTACTTCACCACCGCGTTGGCGGGCGTCCAGACCCGCAGCGCGACGTCGGCGACCTGCTTGCCCATCGCCTTCTCCATCATGCTGCGGAAGTCCTCGGCCAGGCCGGAGGGCTCCGCGACGATGTCGACGGTGCCCAGCAGGGTGGAGGAGATCTTGCGCAGCTCGGCGACCTCCCAGTCGGTGCCGACGCCCCGGCAGTCGACGGTGAAGCGGCCGGTGACCTTGTCCAGGACGCGCTGCAGGTCGGCCGGCTTCTCGTGCTCGTTGCGGCCGTCGGTGAGCAGGATGCCGTGCCGGATGGCTATGTCGGCGCGGCTCTCGAACAGCTGGTGGGCCTTGGTCAGCCAGGTGCCGATCGCGGTGCCGCCGGCCGGGGTGAGCTTGCGCAGGGCCTGCTTGGCCTGGCCCCGGGTGGCGTCGTCGGCGATGGCGAGGCCCCGGTTGGCCGGGTAGACCTCGACGGCCTCGTGGGTGCCGGCCACCACGGCGAAGGCGACGCCGTCGCGCAGGGTGTCGATGGCGGCCGCGGTGGCCTCCCGGGCGTTGCGCATCTTGGCGGAGGGGTAGTCCATGGAACCCGAGCAGTCGACCATGATGACCACGGCCGCGCCCGCGCCGTCCACGGGTGCCGTCGGCAGCCCACCCGAGGTGCCACCGCCGGTCGCGGTGACGGTGACGATCGCGTTGACCTCCCGAGCCCCCTCCGCGAGGTACTCGTTCTGGAAGATGTCGACGCTGAATCGCGGGTGCGACTTGGACAGAATTGCCATCGCTGCTGCTCCTGTCGAGCGGTCGGATGAGTGATGGTCAGACGGTGACGGTGGCGACGGTCGGCGCGTACGTCGGCTGCGGCGGCACGGCCCGCAGGTCCACCAGGGTCGGGGCGTGCTCGTCGGCCGCCGGGGTGATCGGCAGCACGGCGACGGTGATGTTGTCGTGGCCGCCGGCCTCCACCGCGAACCTCACCAGGGTCCGGGCGGCGGCCAGCGGGTCCGTCCGGGCGTCGGCCCGGACGACCTCGGCCAGGTCGGTGGCGGCCTCGGCGTAGTTCCACAGGCCGTCGGTGCAGATCAGCAGCACGCCGGGGACGTGCGGGGTGAAGCTGACGGTGTGCGGGTCGATCTCCTCGGCGTCCGCGCCCAGCCAGCCGGTGATGGCGTGCGCGCGCGGGTCGGCGTACGCCTCCGCCTCGCCCATCAGCCCGGCGGCGACCATCCGGGCCGCCCAGGAGTCGTCCTCGGTCAGCCGGTACGGCTCGGCGCCCACCCGGTCGTCCGGGATCCAGTACGCGCGGGTGTCGCCGACCCAGCCGATGGTGACCAGCCCGGCGGCGGAGACCGCACTGACGTAGGTGCACGCGGGCGCGTTGAGGCTGCCGCCGGGCGTGGTGGTGCCGTCGTTCGCGAGCTCGGCGACCGCGCGTGCGGCCTCGGCGATCGCGCCGCGCATCGCGGTGTCGGGGCGCTGCCCCTGTTCCAGGGCGGTCAGCAGGGACTCGGAGGCGGCGTCCACGGCGGTGGCCGACGCCTCGTCAGGACGCGCGGAGGAGGAGACGCCGTCGCAGACCACCGCGACCACGGCCGGCTCGCCGCCGGGCAGCGAGGTGGCGGCGACGGTGAAGGCGTCCTCGTTGCGGTGGTGGCGCAGCCCACGGTCGGTGACCCCGGCGACGCCCGCCAGCGAGCGCTCCTGGTGGTCACGCGGGCGGGGCTGGACGCCCCCGCAGGCCTCGCAGTAGCCGTCCGCGGCGACCTCGGCCGCGCCGCAGTGGACGCAGCCCGGACGGGCCGGGTCGGCAGAGGCCTGTGGGGGATCGGTCCGGATCGGGGGATCGGCCAGGCTCAGACCGCAGGACCCGCAGAAGACGTCCTCCGGGTCCAGCGGCTCTGCACAGGTCGGGCACACGGTCTGCTGCGGCATTGGTTCACACCCACGTCCGGGGGCGGGCCCGGTTCGCCCGCTCCACCATTTCGATCCTGGTCTCGGCCCGGTCGGACAACCGCGCCAACACTCGATAGGAGTGTTCCAGGGCGAAGCGCAGTTCCCGCTCATTGGCGGGATGTCCGAGCAGGCTGAGCTCGCCGGCCTGCGGCGTCGCGGGGCCGGCGGGTCGGCCGGCCAGCACCCAGCCGAGGGCGGTGTCCAGCACCTCGACGGAGAGCTCCTCGCGGCGCCGGGCGTCCAGTGCGAGCGCGGTCAGCTGCTCGGAGCACCGGGCCAGTTCGGGGCCGATCGCCTCGTCGGGGGAGCGGCCGCGCAGCCGGGCCCGGACGGCGCCGATCCTGGCGGCCGTGAAGTGCACGGAGGCCTCGGGTACGGCCTCCAGGGCGCGTACCGCCCCGGGCCGGTCGTCGGCGGCGAGCCGGACGCGGGCGAGCCCGAAGGCGGCGCTGACGTACGCCCGGTCGGTGCTGCCCACCAGCCGGTAGAACTCGGCGGCGTCCTCGCCGTTGCCCAGCAGTTCGGCGCAGACGGCCAGGCCCAGCTTGGGTGCGGCCTCGCCGGGGAACGCGTCGTACACCGCGTCGAAGGCCTCGGCCGCCTCGGCGGGCCCGGATGTCACCAGCGCCGCGAGGCCGCGGTACCAGACCACCCGCCAGTCGTCGGGGTGGTCCGCCTCCAGCCCGGCCAGCGCGTCGGCGACGGCGGTCGCGTCGCGGAGCTCCAGGTGGGCCCGCAGCTCGCGCAGGGCCAGCTCGACGGAGGGCGCCGGAGCGCTGCTCAGGGCGGCCAGCGCCTCGGCGGGTGCACCGGCGACGAGGGTCGCCAGGAAGCCGGCGTTCGGGTCGGATGGGTCGACCCGGGGGACCGGCAGGGCCAGTGCGGCGGCCGCCGGGTCGATCGGCTCGGTGGCCAGCTCGGTGTCCACGACCCGTAGTTCCGGGCCGAAGAGGGTGGAGAGCGCCGGGCGCGGCCGGCCGTCCTGCAGGCTCAGCACCTCGCGCAGCACACCGGTCAGCTGGTCGGCCATCTCCTCGGCGGAGGAGAACCGGCGGGCCGGGTCGGGGTCGGTGGCGCGGACCAGGAACCGGTAGTACGACTCGTACTGCGCGAAGAGCGGCACCTGTTCGGGGCCGGGCAGCTCGAAGCGGTAGGTGGTGCTGTAGCCCTGGAAGTCGAAGGTCAGCACGGCCAGGGTGCGGGCCACGGTGTAGAGATCGGAGGCGGGTGACGGGCCGTCGGTGGCGATCTCGGGCGCCTGGTAGCCGACGGTGCCGTAGATCGGGCCGTCGTCGTCGAAGCGGCGGACGGCGCCCATGTCGATGATCTTGAGCGAGTCCTCGCTCTGTATCACGTTGTCGATCTTGAAGTCGCAGTACACCAGCCCGCGGCCGTGCAGGTAGCCCAGCGCGGGCAGCGCCTCCAGCGCGTACGCGATGGCCTGCTCGACCGGCAGCGGGTCGCGGCGGCCGTCCGGCGTGCGGCGGTCGTTGGCGATGTCCTTGAGCGACTTGCCGCCGACGTACTCCATGACGATGTAGCCGTCGGTGGAGCCGGTCCGCAGGTCCGGGTGCTCGACGAAGTTGATGATGCGGACGATGTTCGGGTGGTCCACCTCGGCCAGGAAGCGGCGCTCGGCGATGGCCACCGCGAGGGCGTCCTCGTCCCCGGTGTCCAGCAGGCCCTTGAGCACCACCCAGCGGTCGCTCACCCGGCGGTCCACCGCGAGGTAGATCCAGCCCAGGCCGCCGTGCGCCAGGCAGCCCAGCACCTCGTACTGACCGCCCACCAGATCGCCGCGGACCAGCTTGGGCGTGAACGAGTACGGCGTGCCGCACTTGGTGCAGAAGCCGTCCGGCCGGCCCGGCCGGCCGTTCTTCTCCCGGCCGACCGGGGTCTCGCACTTGCTGCAGAACCGCTTGCGCTCGGGCACCTCGGGGTCGGCCAGCACGGCCGCCGCCGGGTCCGGGCTCGGCACGCTGGGCACCGTCACCAGGCCGGCGCCCAGACTGCCGCGCCGCGCGGTGCCGGTGCTGCCCTTGCTGCTGCGCACCGAGACCGAACGGCCGCTGCCGGTACGGGAGGAGCGGTGCGAGCGGGAGCGCCCGGACATCGCGCGCGCGGAGCCCGTACGTGAGGAGTCGGGGGAGACGCGCGCCGAGGGCACATACGGCTCGGTCCGCCCGTCGGGCTCGGCGGCCAGGCCGCACTCGTCGCAGTAGCCGTCCGCGTCGATGGTGCCGGGACAGTCACGGGTGCACCCGGCCCCGCTGCCTGCGGGGACGGCCACCGGCAGCGGGGCCAGCCCGCACTCGGTGCAGTACCCGTCCTCGTCGATGACGCCGTCGCCGGAGCACTCCGGCCGCGCACATGCCTCGCCCATCACCCTCAAGCCCCCTGCCCGTCCTGGTACCTGTCCACCGGCGCAGCCGCCGGTGCCCCCGCCGCCGGCCTGGCCGGCGGCCGTAGCGCCTGCTGGAAGCGGCCCACGGCGTCGGCCGCCGCCCGCAGGTCGCAGGGAGCGCTCCAGAGCAGCCAGCGGGCCTTCTCGAAGCGCTCGATCACCTCCGGGTCCTCGGCGACGCCCAGGCGTGCGGCCATCGCCTTGTACGCCTCCAGCCGGCCGCGCAGCTCGGCGCGGACCGCGAGCGGCTGGGCCACCTCGGTCAGCGAGTGCCTGGCCCGCGTCAACTCCTTGGCCGCGGCGTCCTCCAGGGCGTCCAGCAGCGGCGCGAGCCGGTGCCACTGACCGCTCTGCTGCAGCTCCGAGGCCTGGACGATCCGCTCGCGCAGCGCCGAGGCCGGGCCCGGCACGGCGGGCACCTCGGTCGCGGCGATCTTCGCCAGCACCTCGCCCCTGGCCCGCCGGGCCTCGGCGAGCGTGGCATCGGCGCGCTGCAGCAGATCGCCGACTTGCTGCAGCCGCTCCTGGGCCTCGTCCCGCAGGCGCAGCAGCCCCTCCAGCTCAACCCGGACACCGTCCAGCGCCCGGCCCGCCCGGTCGAAGCGCTCGGTGTCCACCACTCCGGACATCGCGGCGTACGAGGCCGTGATGGTGACGCCGCCGCCCTGCGCGGGTACCCGGCCGGGGCGCCACAGCGCCAGCGGGTCGGCCAGCACCTCGGCCCGCAGCGCCGTCAACTCGGTCGCCAGCCCGGCCAGATCGTCGGCCAGCGGGTGCACACCCGGCCGCACGCCGACCGAGACGGAGAGCATCCGGACCCGTCCGAGCTCGGCCAGCAGCAGGTCGATCCTGGCGGGCAGCGCGGACCACACGGCGTCGGCGGCGTTCACCACCTCCAGCACGGTGGCGTACCAGGCGTTCATCCGGTCCATCAGCTCGGCCAGGCTGACCTGCTCCACCAGCCGGGCCGGCACCGGGCCGGCCACGTCGGGCAGTTGGCCGCCCGAGACGGTGACGGCGGCGCCGCCGAGCAGCTCGCTCAGCTCGGCCAGCTCCGGGCTGCCCGGCCGGTTGCGCCGCGAGCGGACCGCCCGGGCCGAGGCCAGCGCCTCCGAGTAGCGGTCGAAGAGCGCCCAGAGCAGCGTCAGGCCCTGCTCGGCGACGGACCAGCGCTCCCGGGTACGTCCGCTCAGCGCGGCGCCCTCCAGCAGGCGGCGGCCGGGGTGGTCCTGCAGAGCCAGCAGCGCGGCCTCCACGGCATCGCGCTCCGCGCCCAGCCGCGCCAGTGCGCGGTCCACCTCCTCCCGGCTCATCACCGGGCCAGCAGATCCTGCCAACGCCACGTCCTTCCTCTCCTCCGTCGTGATGTCTCGTCCGTTGAAAGCCCCTCAGACTACTTCTGGTACTCCGCCGAGGAGGCGCCCATGCTCGACGCCAGCCAGCGGTCGTAGGAGGCCTGCCAGCCGCCGTCGGCCCGGTAGTCCACCAGCACCTGGTTCACCCGTGCCACCAGGTCGGTGTCCTCCTTCTTCATCGCGATGCCCATGTGGGCGGGCGCGATGGTCTCGCCGGCCACCTCGACCGTCGGGTCCTGCGCGGCCTGCGCGGCCGCCAGTGCGACGTCCGTCAGGGTCGCGTCGACCTTGCCGAGCTGCATCAGCACCAGGCAGTCCAGCTGGTTCTCCTGCACCTTGACCTCCGAGGCGCCGCGCGAGTCCCGCTTGAGCTCCGCCTGCGAGGAGGACTGGTCGGCCACGCAGGCCCGCTTGCCGTTCAGCCCCTGCGCCATCGTGGTGACCTTCGCCGCCTTGGGCACCACCAGCCGCTGGCCGGAGGCGAAGTACGGCGCCGAGAAGGAGATCTCCTTCCACCGGTCGCAAGTGATCGTCATCGTACGCGTGATCAGATCGACCTGACCGGTCCTGATGGCTTCAATACGCTTCGCCGTCGGGACGGTCTTGAAGGTCACCTTCTCCGGGTCGCCGAGGACGGCCTTGGCCACCGCCCTTGCCAGGTCGATGTCGAAGCCCTCGATCCGGCCGGTCTGCGGGTTCCGGAAGCCCCAGTGGTAGCTGTTCTGGTCCACGCCGACGATCAGCGTGCCGCGGTGCTTGATCTCCTGGACCTTCGGCCCGCTCTCGGCCGAACTCGGCGGCAGGGTCTGCCCGCTGCAGTCGTCGGCCGGCCCGGCCGCGGCCTGCTCCGGCGCCCTCTCCGGCACGTGTGCGGCAACTCCCGGCGCTCCGTGGGAGGTTCCCGCGCCGAGCAATCCGGCGGCCACCACGGCCGCGAGCAGCAGAACCCGAGTCCGAACCGTACGCATGGTCATCTCCCCCTACCGGTACTCGGCCAGGCGCCGGCCGAGGCCCACGACCACTCCGACCGCCGCGAGCACGGCCAGCAGGCCCGCTCCGGCCGCCAGGGTGTCCAGCGAGCCGCCCACGCCCTGCGCCGATGCCTTGAACGCAGCCTGCTCGATGACCGCCGCCCGGGCGAGTTGCTGGTCCATCGCGTTGAACGCCTGATCCGAGGTGTCCGTGCCGCTACCGCCGGAGGTGCCGATGACGGTCTTCAGCGCGGCTTCGTAGTCGCCGCCGTCGTTGCTCGTTGCGGCGGCCCGGTGCCGGGAGTCCCAGGCGGTGAAGAGCGTCTGAGCCTGGGCCAGCGCCGAGTCGGCGTCGCGGGGCGCGTCCTGCCTGGCCTGGGCGAGCGTGCTGCCCCGGGCCCAGGACCGGCCGTTCGCCGCCGGCGGGCCGGACAGCATCTCGGTGACCGCCGTCCAGCGCTTGCTGTAGCCGTCCGTGGCGCCCCGGGCGACCAGGTCGAGGTTCTCGGCGGCACGGGACTGCAGTGCCTCGATCCGGGCCGCGTTCAGGGACCGCAGCGGGCCGGCGCCGTGCAAGCGGCTGTCCGCCAGGTCGACGCGGGCGGAGAGGCTGCTCGCCAGCAGCCAGAGCACCGCCGCCAGCACCGCCGCCGTCGCGCCGACCAGGCCCGCGTTGAACACCCGGTTGGTGCGGCGCAGCAGCTGCACCTGGCACCAGAGCAGCGCGGCCAGCGCCAGCACCCCGAGCCCGATCGCCGCCCACGGGAAGGACCTCGCCTCCGCGTAGTCGCCGTCCAGCTGCCGGGCCTCCGCGTCGACCAGGCGCTGCGCGGCCGGGAGCATGGTGTCCTGCATCTGATGGGAGGCGTAGCGCAGGTACGCGCCGCCGAGCGGCAGGCCCTGCCGGTTGTTGACCCGGGCGGTCTCCACCAGGCCCGCGTACTGCGGAAGTTGCTGGTTGAGCGCGGCCACCCACTGCTGGGCGTCGGAGGCCGCATCGGTGCGGGCCGCGGCCTGGGCGAGCAGCCGGGCGGCCGTCGCGAGGTCGTTCTCGTACCGGTCGCGCAGGGCCTGGGGCGCGTCGCCGGCGAGCAGGAAGCCGGAGGCCGCCGTGGTGTCGGCGTCGGCGAGTGAGCGGTAGATCTCGGCGGCGTCCTGGCTGAGCGGCTGGCTGTGCGAGACCACCTGGTCCGCCGCGTGTGCCCGGCCGCTGACCTGCCAGGCCGTCAGTGCGCCGAAGGCCACCACCAGGACGGCGAGGACCGCACTCGCCATCCGCAACCGGCCCGGCGCCGTGTCGACCGTCCGCCGCAGCTGCGCCAGAGCGCGCTGTGCGGACGGCGCCGGTCTCGGCGCCTGTTCCCCCGTCTTCACCGGTGTTGCCACCTGCCCCACCCTCCCCTGTGGACCGCCCCGTACGCGGGGCCGGGCCCGATGCCTGCAGTATGGCCGCCTGCTCCGACGGTCACACGTGAGTTGCGCGGATCTTGAGCTTCGGCCCGTGCTCTGTCGCGGGGCGTTCGGTCAGGGCGACGCGGGACGACCCTATGCGGTTCCCGCCCCCTGGGATCACCGGGGTGGCGCCGCCTACCATGGAGCCCATGCGCCTCCTCGGAACGATCACCCCCGACCGCCCGCTGCTCGTCCTGGCCGTCCAGGAGGAGGCCGGGTACCTCGGCGACGGCCTCCCCGTGCTGCTCACCGGCATGGGGAAGATCAACGCGGCCGCCTCGCTGGCCACCGTCCTGGCGCAGGGCGAACGCCCCTCGGAGATCGTCAACCTCGGCACCGCGGGCGCGCTGCGCCCGGGCTGGTCCGGTACCCACGAGATCGCGCAGGTGCTGCAGCACGACATCGACACCCCGGTGCTGAAGGCGCTCACCGGCAAGACGTACGGCGCAGCGATCACGCTGAGTGACGCGGCCGGGCCGACGCTGGCCACCGGTGACCTCTTCGTCTCCGACCCCGCGGCCCGCGACCGCCTGGCGCAGAGCGCGGACCTGGTCGACATGGAGGGCTACGCGATCGCCACCGTGGCCCGGCGGGCCGGTGTGCCGGTCCGGCTGGTCAAGCACGTGAGCGACGAGGCGGGCGAGGGCGCGGACCGTACCTGGCGCGAGTCGGTGGACGGCTGCGCCAAAATCCTCGCGGAGTGGGTGCGCGGCCAGGGGCTCTGAGCCCCCGGCCGCACGGACCTGCCGGTCGGCCGGTCAGGCGGTGATGCTCACGCCGGTCAGGGCCGGGACGAACTGGTCGAGCTCGGTGCGCCAGTAGCGGCCGATGTTCAGGCGGGTCGGCTTCTCCTCGCCCGGGAACTGGAAGCGCAGCGAGCTCCACAGGGTGCCGCGGTCCACCTGGGTGACCAGCCCGCGGGCCTGCTCCAGCGGGATCACGAAGGCGAGCTCCTTGGGGCGGTTGCTCATCCGCGAGGCGTGGTGCACGACCACGACCCGCTCGGTGAGGGTGACGAAGTAGTACTTGACGAACAGCTGGCCGATCAGGCCGAGCTGGCTCATCAGCCACGGGCTCGGCCCGGTGACGGTGTGGAAGGTGACGACGGGCCGGTCGCTCGGCTCGATCGCGGCGATCGCCGCGGCGACCTGCTCCTGCATGGTGGACTTGCGGATCGCCATCTGGCGTGTGCTCCCTGCGGATCGGCACCGTTACGGTGCGGTGGAACCCGGGAGAGTAGCGGTAATCGAACAGTCGGCTCAACGGCCAAAACGGGGCATCTCGGTACGTGACCAAAAGTTCATCTGGGATCCTCGGCGGCCCGATGCTTTCTGATTCAACATCAGGCGGCCGCCGATCGCGGTCCGTGACACCCAACTCCCCGCCCGGCTCGGCCAGATGCGCGCCGCCGGAACGGACGTACACTGAGAATGTCGCGCCGATGCGGGCGCAGCTTCGAGCTGGACAACCCCCCGTGTCCCGCCCTGCGGCGATCTCTCGACTCTCCGAAGACTCTCCGAAGAAGGTGGTCACTGTGACCCGCCTGCTCGATGAGGCCCTCGTCCCCACTCCTCCGCCCTCCCTCGGGGCTGCCACGAACGCCCCGGGCAAGATCTCCACGAGTCAGATTCAGTTCAACGAGAAGGGCAAGGGGCCGTCCGGCGAGGATGCGTGCCGGGCCGCCGCCCGCGAGGCGTGCCGGATTCTCGGGGTCCCGGAGACCCACTGGGTTCCCGGCATGGTGACGATCGCCGGACGGGAGAGCGCATTCAATGCTCCTAAGTGGCAGATCAACACCAATGACCTGAATGCCAAGAACGTACCCGGTCTGTTCGGCGGAGGCCCGGCCCCCGACGGTCACCCGGGGCAGTGCTCCAGAGGGGCGGTGCAGTGCATCCCGCAGACATTCGCCGCGAATCATGTGGCCGGGACGTCCCTGGACATCTACAACCTGGTCGCGTCGATCGCCGCCGGGATCCAGTACATCATCACCTCGTACGGAATCCGTCGCGACGGCGGTGATCTGCTGACGAAATCCCTCGGCCGGGGACACGGCAGCGCGAACGGCTTCGGTATTCAGCAGGCGGACCCGAATCGAGAACCGAGAGGATACTGACCGATGCCGCAGTGGAAGACTCTTCTCGACGGCGTCCTTGCGGTTCCCGAGAAGGTCTACGAGACGTTCCAGAACAACGGGGGATGGGACAACGACACCCGGTTCGGCCGACAGTTCGGCGAGAACGGTGTGGCCTGGTGCGCGATATTCGACTGGTGCATGTACTCGGACGCAGGGCTCGCCGACATCGTCCCGAAAACCGACAACGTGGGTACCTTCAGTACCTGGGCGCAGAAGCACGGTCAATGGTCGGAATTCCCCTCGATCGGCGCCTGGGTCAATTTCAGCAACGGCGGCCACACCGAGCTGGTCATCGGCTTCGACCAGAACAACGTGATCACCAAGGGTGGCAACTCGCTCCAGTCCGGAGCGGTCGACAACGGGCAGGGCAACGGCGTCTTCTCCCACAACTCGCCGCGCAGGGCGGCGAAGATCGTCGGATACTTCGCTCCTCACTTCCCCGACGGGGTGTGCCCGCCGACCGCGGACCCGAGCGACCCGCGTGGAGCCGCCGCGGTCGCCTCATGGCGCCACGGAGACCCGATCCCTCCGCAGAACGACGGAGGCCAGCAGGAGGCCGCCGGCCGGCCCGCTCCGCCGGCCGCTCCCAGACTCATGGAGGCTGACATGGCATCAGGACAGATCCCGACCGGCTACGGGGCCGACACGGTCGGCAACGTCACCGACCCGAGCAAGTGCACCGTGATTTTCATGAACGGACCGCACAGCGGCAAGATCGGCGACGTCTACAACTACTTCTTCTGCGACCACGGCAAGGCGAAGCTCAGAGTGGCGTTCAACGGCCCGAACGGCTGGCGGATCCAGCAGGTCACCGTGGACTCCGCGAGCGGCGCCGTCCCGGTCGCCCCGGAGGACAAGGAGTCGCACGCCTCGGTCTGCCGGATGCCGTTGGCCGACAACGACACGGCAAGCGCCAATATCCCGATCGGGTGGGGCACGAACGTGTTCGCCGCCTGATCAGCCACGCCCCACGTGCCCAGGGACCGCCGAGCTCACCGGCGTCCCTGGGTCCGGGCTGCCGCCTCCAGCACCGCCTGGGTGGTGACCACCTTGGCGAAGCGCATGGCGTGCAGCACCGCGGCCGTACCGCGGGCGAGTTGGGCGGCGGGCACGGCCTCGCCGTCCGGGCCGGCCATGTCGAAGGTGTGCATCGCGTCGATCGGGAAGACCACGTCGTAGCCGAGGTTGCCGCCCATCCGGGCCGTGGTCTCGTTGCAGACGTTGGTCATGATGCCGATGACCACCAGCTGGGTGGCGCCGCGCTCCTGGAGCCAGGCGTGCAGGTCGGGGGTGCCGTAGAAGGCGCTGTTCACGGTCTTGGTGATGTGCAGGTCCCACTTGGCTCCGGCCACCACCGGCTTGAGCTCGTACCCGGGGGTGCCGGGCACCAGCGGGCCGCGCGCGGACTGGTGCTGGACCATCACCACCGGCCGACCGGTGTCCTGCCAGGCCCTCAGGACCTCGCCGATCCGCTGCTCGGCCTCGGGGTTGTCCCGCGGGCCCCAGAAGTCCTCGTCCTCGAAACCCTGCTGGACGTCGATCACGAGCAGGACGGCGTCGTCGGCGATCTCGAGCGGGGCGTTGAATGCGCTGGTGTTCGTCATGGCTCCATGCTCTCGCCGGGCACGGGGAGCCGGTGAGAGGCTCTGCCGCCGGTGATCGATAGATTCCTGCCATGCGAACGGTGGGCTGCCTGATCCTCGACGGGGTACGCGCTTTCGACTACGCGGTGATCGGCGAGGTCTTCGCCAACCGGGCCACCAGGCCCGGGCTGCCGCCCTTCGAACTGCGGGTCTGCGGGCCCGAGGGCACCCGGGTGCGGCTCGGCGGCGGGCTGGAACGGCTCCCCGACCACGGCCTGGAGGCGCTGCCCGGCTGCGATCTGGTGATCGTGCCCGGTATCGAGGATCCGCTCGCGCCGACCGCTCCGGAGATCCTGGACGCGCTCCGGGCCGTCCACGAGCGCGGCGTCCCGGTCGCCTCGCTCTGCGCCGGCGCGTTCCTCCTGGCCGACGCCGGGCTGCTGGACGGCCGCCGCGCCACCACCCACTGGTGGCTGGCCGCCGAACTGGCCCGCCGCCACCCGGCCGTGGAGGTCGATCCCGAGGTGCTCTTCGCCGGGGACGGCGAGGTCTGGACCTCGGCCGGAGTCGCGGCGGGGATCGACCTCTGCCTGCACCTGGTCCGCTCGGCCCATGGCCAGCGGGCCGCCGCCGCGATCGCCCGGGCCATGGTCACCGCGCCGTTCCGGGCCGGCGGCCAGGCCCAGTTCATCCCGTCACCGGTGCCCGAGGACAGCGGCCGGGACGACTCGCTGGCAGCGGTCCGCGCCGCCGTCCTCGGCTCCCTCGAAACCCCATGGACCATCAAGCAGTTGGCCGCGCTGGCGCTGATGTCCGAACGGTCCTTCGCGCGCCGCTTCACCGAGGCGACCGGGACGCCCCCGCTGCGCTGGCTGCTGGAGCAGCGGGTCCTGACGGCCCAGCGGCTGCTGGAGGAGACGGACCTGCCGGTGGACGAGATCGCCGTCCGCTGCGGCTTCGGCTCGGCGGTCTCGCTGCGCCCGGCCTTCGTCCGCCGGGTCGGGGTCGCCCCGCGCGAGTACCGCAGGGCCTTCCGTCAGGGCTGAGCGGCCCAGCGCAGCGTGTACCAGGAGAGCCGGGCCAGCAGCAGCGCGATGGGCAGTTCGGCGACGTAGGCGAGCAGTGAGGCGAACAAGTAGTCGAGCGAGGGCGCGGCGGACATCACGTCGAAGTAGGCGTCCAGGGCGAAGAGCACAGAGGTCGCGGCGGCCAGCGGGCTGCTGCCCCGGTGCCGGCGGCGGACCAGCGCGGCGAGCGACAGCAGGGCGATCACCTCGAAGAGGTCCAGGCCGATCCAGGAGTTGGCGAAGTCCCGCGCGCCGACCCGGCCGTCGATCTGGAGGACCAGCACGCCGATCCACGGGATCAGCAGCAGCGCGGCGAAGGTCAGCAGCCTGGGCAGCCGCCGGAGCGTCCTCTCCTCGGACTGCCGCAGGCGGTCGGGGATCTCGGCTGTGCGCAGGCTCATGACGGAGGTCGTAGAAGATCACCGAGGGGTGGTGCGCGGGCGTGCGGGCCCGCGCACCACCCCGTCTGATGGATCGTCAGGCGGCCAGGGGCTGCGGCGTCGCGTACGAGGCGCGCAGGCGTTGCTGGGCGGCGGGCCCGCCGCCGAGGCCGCCGGCGGCCAGGTGGTCGAGCCCGAGCAGGGCGGCACCTAGCACCGGGGGCGCGATGACGATGCGCGGCTCGGCGAGCGGTGCGACGGCGGCCAGCCGGGCGGTCACGTTGTCGAGCAGCAGCGGTTCGCGGGAGGCCAGCACACCACCGCCGAGCACCACCGGGGTCGGCTCGGCCAGCAGCTCCAGCCTGGTCAGGGCGACCACCGCGAGTCTGGCGATCTCGTCCGCCTGGCGGTCGATCAGGTCCAGCGCGGTGGCGTCCCCGGCCGTGGCCGCCGCGAACAGGACCCGGACGATCTCGTGCAGCCGCCCCCGGTCGAGCCGGCCCAGGTGCATCGCCTCCGCGACGGCGTTGGTGCTGGGCAGCCCGAAGTGCGCGGCGATCGCGGCGGCGAGCGCGGTCGGCGCGCCCCGGCCGTCCTCCGCACGGGCCGCGTGCCACATGGACTCCGAGGCCAGCCCGCCGCCGCCGCCCCAGTCCCCGGTCAGTTGGCCGAGGGCGGGGAAGCGGGCGGTACGGCCGTCCGGCAGCAGGCCGACGCAGTTGATCCCGGCGCCGCAGACCACGGCGACACCGCGCGGCCCGTCGGTGCCGGCCCGCAGCAGGCCGAAGGTGTCGTTGGCGACGGCACTCGATCTGCCCCACGGTCTGGCCGCGATCGCGGCCTGCAGCAGCTCCTCCTCGACCGGCAGGTCGGCGTTGGCCAGGCAGGCGCTGACATGGGTGGTCAGGACGCCGTCGAGGTTCAGCCCGGCCTCGGCGGCCGCCGCCTCGACCAGCGGCGCCAGGCCCGCGATCGCCTCCTCGGCGCCGTCGAGCTGGGGCTGGAAGCCGCCGCCGCGGGCGGTGCCGAGCACCGTGCCGTCGGCGCCGACCAGGGCGACGTCGGTCTTGCTGTTCCCGGCGTCGATGGCGAGGACGCCGGGGAGTTGCTCAGTGTGCTGGTGGTCCATCAGGTCCCCGCCTTGTACGTGCCCCGGCCGCCCCGGCCGGGGAGGATGCCGCTCAAGCCCAGCCGAGGTGCTCGCGGTTGTGCGCCAGCAGGCGGTCCGTCAGCCGGTCGGCGAGCTCCAGCTGGCCCACCAGGGGGTGGGCGAGCAGGGCGTCGAACACCCGGTCGCGGCCGCCCCTGAGCGCCGCGTCCAGGGCGAGCTGCTCGTACGCCGTGACGGCGGCGATCAGGCCCGCGTACAGCGGCTCGACCGGCCGCTGCGCCAGCGGTCGTACGCCGTCCGCGTCGACGGCGGCCGGAACCTCGATCACGGCGTCGTCCGGCAGGAAGGGCAGGATGCCGTCGTTGCGGGTGTTGACCACCTGGACACTGGTGCCGCCGTCGGTGCCCAGCAGCGAGGCGATCAGCTGGACGGCGGCCTCGGAGTAGAACGCGCCGCCGCGCTTGCCGAGCAGCGCGGGCTTGGTGTCCAGCGTCGGGTCGGCGTACATCGTCAGCAGCTCCTGCTCGATGGCCGCCACCGCCGCCGCGCGTGAGCCCTTGACCTTGAGCTCCTCCACCACCAGGTCGTGCTGGTAGAAGTACCGCAGGTAGTACGAGGGGACGACGCCGAGCCGCCGGATCACCGGGAGCGGCAGCAGCAGGTCGTCGGCGATCTGCGGGCCGTACGAGGTGAGCAGCTCCGGCAGCACCTCGCGCCCGCTGTCGGAGCCCGGCGCGTCCAGCAGGGTGACGCCGCGCTCCCAGGTGAGGTGGTTGAGGCCGACGTGGTCCAGCCGGATCAGCTCGGGTGCCACGCCCAGGTGCGCGGCGAATCTGCGCTGGAAGCCGATCGCCACGTTGCACAGGCCGACGGCCTTGTGGCCGGCGGTCTGCAGGGCCCGGGTGACGATGCCGACCGGGTTGGTGAAGTCGACGATCCAGGCGTCCGGGCTGGCCCGGCGGACCTGTTCGGCGATGTCGAGCACCACCGGCACCGTCCGTAGCGCCTTGGCCAGTCCGCCGGCGCCGGTGGTCTCCTGGCCGACGCAGCCGCACTCCAGCGGCCAGGTCTCGTCCTCGTTGCGCGCCGCCTGCCCGCCGACCCGCAGCTGCAGCAGTACGGCGTCCGCGCCGGCGACCCCAGCCGCCACGTCCGAGGTGGTGGTCACCACCGCGTCGTGGCTCTGCCTGGCGAAGATCCGCCGGGCCAGCCCGCCGATCAGCTCCAGCCGCTCGGCGGCCGGGTCGATCAGGACCAGCTCGCCGATCGGGAGCGTGTCGCGGAGCCGGGCGAAACCGTCGATCAGCTCCGGCGTGTAGGTCGAACCGCCGCCGACGATTGCCAACTTGAGTGACATCAGCCCTTGACCCCTGTCAAAGTCACGCCTTCGATGAAGGCCTTCTGCGCGAAGAAGAACAGCACGATCACCGGAGCCATCACGAGCAGCGTCGCGGCCATGGTGAGATTCCAGTTGGTGTGGTGGGCGCCCTTGAAGGACTCCAGCCCGTACGAGAGCGTCCAGGCGCCCTCGTTCTCGCTGGCGTAGATCTGCGGCCCGAAGTAGTCGTTCCAGCAGTAGAAGAACTGGAACAGCGCCACCGCCGCGATGGCCGGCCTGGCCATCGGCAGGACCACCCGCAGCAGCGTGCGGAGGTCCCCGCAGCCGTCGATCCGGGCCGCCTCGATGTACTCCTTGGGGATGGTCAGCAGGAACTGCCGCAGCAGGAAGATCGAGAACGCGTCGCCGAAGGCCATCGGGATGATCAACGGCCAGAGCGTGCCGGTGAGATGGAGCTGCTTGGCCCAGAACAGGTACATCGGGACGACCGTCACCTGTGGCGGCAGCATCATCATCGAGATCACCGCCATCAGCGCCAGGTTCCGGCCCCGGAAGCGGAACTTGGCCAGCGCGTACGCGACCGGGACGCTGGAGACGACGGTCAGCAGGGTGCCGAGGCCGGCGTACACCAGGGTGTTGCGCCACCAGCCGAGGAAGCCCGGCGTCTGCCACACCTTCAGGTAGTTGCCCCACTGCCACTGGGTGGGCCAGAGCTCGGAGGTGAGGGCCTGGCGGTCCGTCATCACCGAGGTGAGGAAGACGAACACGAAGGGCAGCAGGAAGAACAGCGCGGCCGCGACGGCGAGCGAGTGCACGGCCACCCAGTGCAGGACGGCCCGCCGGCGGGCCACCCGGGCGGCGGCGGTCCTCGCGGTGAGCGGCAGGGAGATCGTCAGGGTCATTCGCTCAGTCCTCGTTCGAGACGAATCCGGCGCCCCGGCGCAGCAGCAGGGAGGTGAAGGCCATCGAGATCGCGAACAGCACCAGGGCGACCACGCAGGCCGAGCCGGTGTCGAAGCGCTGGAAGCCGAGGCTGTAGACCATCTGCGGCAGCGTCCAGGTGGAGCCGTGCGGATAGCCGGGCTCGAACTGCTGGCCCGAGCCGCCGATCACGCCGCTTGCGACCTTCCCGGCGACGATCGCCTGGGTGTAGTACTGCATGGTCTGGATCACCCCGGTGACCACCGCGAACATCACGATCGGCGAGATGTTGGGGAAGGTGACGTACCGGAACCGCTGCCACGGGCCCGCACCGTCCAGCTCGGCGGCCTCGTACTGCTCCTTGGGCACGTCGAGCAGTGCGGCCATGAAGATCACCATCAGGTCGCCGACGCCCCACATGGCCAGCATGGTCAGCGCGGGCTTCGACCAGCTCGGGTCGGTGAACCAGCCGGGCTGCGGCAGGCCGAGGTCGCCGAGCAGGTGGTTGACGGGCCCGGTGCCCGGGTTGAGCAGGAAGGCGAAGGCCATCGTGGCGGCCACCGGCGGGGCCAGGTACGGCAGGTAGAAGGCGGTGCGGAAGAAGCCGGTGCCGGTCCTCAGCTTGGTGATCAGCAGCCCGATGCCGAGGCCGAAGACGACCCGCAGGGCCACCATCACGACCACCAGCCAGAGGGTGTTCCGCAGCCCCTGCCAGAAGAAGGGGTAGTGGTTGAAGACGTAATCCCAGTTCTTCAGACCGGTGAAGACCGGGGCCGTGAAGCCGTCGTACTTCATGAAGGAGAAGTAGACGGTGGAGACCAGGGGGTAGGCGAAGAAGACGCCGAAGCCGATCAGCCAGGGGGAGAGGAAGGCCAGCGTGCGGGCCGTCTCCCGGCGGTGCTTCCTCCGCAGGAGGACCGAACTGTGGAGAGCCATGTCACTTGGCCTGATTGACGGCCGCGTCGATCTCCTTGGCCGTGTTCGCCAGCCCGGCCTGCAGGTCGGTCTGCTTGCCGGACTCGAACTCGTAGCCCAGGTTCTGCATGCTCACCTGGTACGCGCCGCCGTTGATGCTGGCCGGGGTGGTGCTGGAGTCGGGGTTCCTGGCGATGTCCAGGAAGGTCTTGAAGTTCGGGTCGGCGTCCAGCTTGGGGGAGCCCAGGGCCTCGATGGTGCTGGGTACGTTGTGGATCGCGTTGGCGAAGCTGACCACCGCGTCGGTGTTGGTGGTCAGGTACTTGACCAACTCCCAGGCCGCCGCCTGCTTCTGGCTGGTCCGGGCGATGCCGATGATGGTGCCGGTCTGGTAGCCGCGGCCGTACGTGGCCGCCTGGTCGTCCGGCACCGGGAAGGGCGCGGTGGCCCACTCGAAGGCGGGCTTCTCCTCGGCCAGGGAGGCCGTCCGCCACTCGCCGTCGATGGACATCGCCACCTGGCCGGTGTGGAACGGGTTCTTGGAGCTGAACTCGTCGCCGAAGCCGGTGCGGTACTTCTCCAGCTTCTCGAAGCCGCCGAGCTTGGCGACCAGCCCCTTCTGCCAGGTGTACATCGCGGCGACCCTGGGGTCGGAGGCGATGTTCGACCTGCCGTCCTCGCCGAAGTACGTGGCGCCGTACTGGCCGAGGAAGTGCGCGGGGACGGACTCGTAGCCGTGGTACGTCGGCATGAAGCCGAGCTGCTTGTAGCCTTCGCCGTCTGCGATCGTCAGCTTGACCGCGTCCGCCTCGAACTCGCTGAAGGTCTTCGGCGGCGCCGTGATCCCGGCCGCCGCGAAGGCGGTCTTGTTGTAGTAGAGCCCGTAGGCGTCGCCGAGCAGCGGCAGCGAGCACTGGTTGCCCTGGAACTGGCTGTACTTGAGCATCGCGGCCGGGAAGGTCTTCGCCGGGTCGACGCCGTCCTTCTTCAGGAACGGCGTGAGGTCCGTCCAGACCTTGGAGGAGCAGAACTTGCCGACGTTGTCGGTGGTGAAGGAGGACACCACGTCGGGCGCGTCCGAGCCGCCGGCCCGCAGCGCCTGCTCGCTCTTGTCGTCCGCGATGTTGGCGACGACCTTGACATGGATGTTCGGGTGCAGCTTCTCGAAGGCGGCGACGTTGTCGTTGATCGCCTTCGTCTCGTTGTCCTGGCTCCAGCCGTGCCAGAAGGTGATGGTCACATCCTTGCCGGAGGCCGAGTCGTCCTGCCCGCCGCCCGAGTTCGTGCCGGTGCAGGCGGTCGCGAGGAGGGCCAGGACGGCGCTGCCGGTGAGGGCGGCGACCGTGCGGCGGGATCTGCGGGGAGTGTGCACTGGAGAGTCCTCCTGGGGGTACGGGGGCAGGCGTCATCGCCCTTCGGCCCGTGCATGGGGGATGGGTTCTTGCGGTTCAAGGGACGGTCAGTGAGTGCTGAAGGCCGCTTCCCGGGCGGTGGCGAGGGCGCGTTGCAGCGCGCCGTGCAGGACGGGGGAGCCGGGCACGGTGCTGCTGCGCACCTCCGGGCGGGGGATGGAGATGCCGGCCAGGGCCTCCTGGACGAGCCCGCGCAGCCGGTCGCCGCCGGCTGTCGGGATGCCGCCGGAGATCACCACCAGCTCGGGGTCGACCACCGAGACGATCACGGCGAGGCCGACGGCCAGCCGTTCGGCCAGGGTCTCCAGGAACCGGTCCCCCTCGTCGGGGGTGGTCAGCGCGAGGGCGATCGCCTCCTCGGCCGTCGGCGCGGCCAGGCCGTGCTCCCGGGCGAGGGCGAGTACGGCGTCCGCCCCGGCCAGTTCCTGGAAGCCGCCGGAGTTCTTCCGGCGGACGTTGTGGATCACGGGCGCGCCGGGCACCGGCATGTAGCCGACCTCGCCCGCGCCGCCGGTGAAGCCGCGGTGCAGCCGGCCCGCGATGACGATCGCGGCGCCGATGCCCTCCTCGGCCCAGAGCAGGACGAAGTCCTCGCAGCCCTGCGCGGCGCCGAAGGACTGCTCGGCGATCGCGGCCAGGTTGACGTCGTTCTCGATGCTCACCGGCGCACCGAGGGCCGCCTCCAGCTCGGCCAGCAGCCGGGGGGAGTGCCAGCCGGGCAGGTGGGAGGCGTAGCGCAGCTTGCCGCTGACCGGGTCGAGCGCACCCGGCACCCCGATCACGATCTCGCGCAGGGCGTCGGGGGCCAGCCCGGCCTTGCGTACCGCCTCGGCGACGGCCTCGGCCGTCCGCTCGACCGTGGCGGCGGCGGGCCAGCCCTTGGTCGGGGCCAGGTGCTCGGCGAGGGTTGCGCCGGTGATGTCGGCCACCGCGACCCGGACGTGGCTGGTGGTGACGTCCAGCCCGGCGACGTACCCGGCGGCGGGGTTGACCTGGTACAGCTGCGCGTTCGGGCCGGGGCCGCCGGCCGTGGTGCCGACCGGCAGGACCAGGCCGGCCGACTCCAGCCGGGCCAGCAGCTGGGAGGCGGTGGGCTTGGAGAGGCCGGTCAGGGTGCCGATCTGGGTGCGGGAGAGCGGGCCGTTGGCCAGCAGCAGCTCCAGGGCGGCCCGGTCGTTGATCGCGCGGAGCAGGCTGGGGGTGCCGGCGAGAGGGGTTCGGGTGTTCTCGGTCACGTGCCCGATCCTCCTCTGTCCCGGCGTGGTCCCGCTGCGCGGGGTGCTCCTGCGTTCAACTGTTAGGAAACTTTCCAATCACTGAGAAGGACGGTAGATCCCCGTCCCGGAGAGTGTCAATGACCTGCACGACGCTGGATGCCGAAGCGTTACCGGACATACGCAGTGACATGAAAAAAGACCCCGCCCCTGAGCTGGGGCGGGGTCTTCGCGGGACTGCCGGTCGGCCTGCTTCTATTCGGCCTGCTGTGCCGGGATCGGCTTGGCCGCCTCCGAGCGCGGCGAGCCCGGGTCCGCCAGCGCGGACGGCGCCGCCGCGTCCACGGCGGGGACGGCCACCGCGGGAGCGGGCTCCTCCTTCAGCTTGACCCCGGCCTCGTCGAAGGCCGTCTTGAGCCGCTGCCGCAGCGTCCGGCTGACAAGCGTCGCCTTGCCGGGCGTGGTCCTGGCCTCGACCCGCAGCACCACCGAGTCGGCGGCCACCGACTCGACGCCCAGCACCTTGGCCCGGCCCCAGATCAGCTCGTCGTACGGGGTCTCCTTGCCCAGCTGCTCGGCGATCCGGTGGATCAGCTCCTCGACCTGCGCCAGGTCCTCCTTGTAGCCGACCTGGACGTCCACGGACGCCGTCGACCAGCCCTGGCTCATGTTGGCGATCCGCTTCACCTCGCCGTTGCGGATGTACCAGATCTCGCCGTTGGTCCCGCGCAGCTTGGTCACCCGCAGGCCGACCTCCAGCACCGTTCCGGTGGCCACCCCGGTGTCGATCTCGTCCCCGACGCCGTACTGGTCCTCCATGATCATGAAGACCCCGGAGAGGAAGTCGGTCACCAGGTTGCGTGCGCCGAAACCGATCGCCACACCGGCCACACCGGCGCTGGCCAGCAGCGGAGCGAGATTCACCCCCAGCGCGGACAGCACCATCAGCGCCGCCGTACCCAGGATGGTGAACGAGGCCACGCTGCGCAGGACCGAGCCGATCGCCTGCGAGCGCTGCTGTCGGCGCTCGGTGTTGACCACGCCGCTGTTGGCCAGCAGCTCTCCGAGCCGGCCCAGGTCGGCCTCGTTCTCCGAGGGCTTGGTCATCCGCTCTATCAACTGCGTGATCAGCTTGCGCACGACCATCCGCAGGACCAGCGCGAGCACCACGATGAAGATGATCCGCAGCCCGCCCGCGACCCAGCTCTGCCAGTTGGCGTCCAACCAGGTCGCCGCCTGCTTGGTGGTGTTCGACACCTCGTCCGTGCTGGTCGGGAGCCTGAGGTCGAGCTGGGGCAGCGAGTCGGGCGGGGGCGATTCGCCCGACCCGTCGGACGCGGCGGCGAGGAGGCCGGTGGCACCGGACCGGAACACTTGCGGGGCCTTTCCTGCAGGGGTCGGTGGGCTCGGCCCGCCGGCATCCGGCACGGTGGTCGCCCGGGGACCTGCGGACCTCCGGGCCAGCCTATCGGCCGTCGGCCACCCGGTCGGAGGTCCCGTCAGTCGGTACCGAATGGGCCGAAGGGGCCGGAAACCCGGCGCCCGTGGTGCATCGTGGCCACCGCCTGGGCATATCGGGTATGACGGAACCCACAGCAGGTCCGTTACACGGGAGTGGTGGCGCCCTACAACGGCGTGAGGCGACACTGGTGGAGATCGCGTTGCTGAAACGGGCGCGATCACCCGCTCGTCCCGGCGCGAGCCACGCGCCGCAGGCGTCCAAGGAGGCATCCGTGCCGCATGTCCTGGTCCTCAACGCGTCCTACGAGCCACTCGGCGTCGTATCGATGCGCCGCGCACTCATCCTCGTCCTCAACCACAAGGCGGTCAGCCTGGAGGACTCGGAATTCACTCTGCACAGCGCCACCAGCGCCATCACGGCGCCGTCCGTCGTCAGACTGACCCGCTTCGTGCGGGTCCCGTTCTGCGGGCCCGTCCCGCTCACCCGCCGCGCCCTGTTCGCCCGCGATCACGGGCGCTGCGTCTACTGCGGGGCCGCCGCGACCAGCGTCGACCATGTCATTCCGCGCAGCCGGGGCGGCCAGCACCGGTGGGACAACGTGGTGGCGGCCTGCCGCCGCTGCAACCACACGAAAGCCGACCGTCACCTCACCGAACTGGGGTGGCGGATGAAGCGTCCCCCGGCCCCGCCCAGCGGCCTGGCCTGGCGCATCATCGGCACCGGGATCAAGGATCCGCGCTGGCGGCCCTACCTGGAGCCGTACGGCGCGACCGAACAGTTCCGCGAGTACGAGCACCACGACCATACCGACCACGGGGGCGCCCTGCCGGCCCCGCTCGGCCGGTCGCGCCCCATCCACCTCGGTGAGCACTCGGAACCGCTCTCCGCCTGACAGACAAGGGCCTGCCCGTCATCCTTCGGTACGCCTCATGGGCCGCCGCCGCACCCCCAGTGGGAGCGCCGGCGGCCCGCCGACGTCACGGGGTCGTGACCGGTGGCGCGGGTGTGACCGCGTAGGTCTCGATGCCGGTGAGCGAGTAGCCGTACCTGGTCGCCCGGGTGACGCCCTGCACCCGCAGGTACTGCACCCCGGGGGCGTCGAAGCGGACCGTCTCGGTGCCGCCCCAGCTGCCCTCCACGGTGGCCACCGTGGTCCAGGTGACGCCGTCGGCCGAGGTCTGCAGCCGGTAGGCGGAGGCGTACGCGTCGCCCCAGTGCAGCACCGCCGAGCCCAGCCGCGCGGCCTGCGGCAGGCGCAGCTGCACCCAGGCGTCGTCCGCCGGGGGCGAGGACCAGCGGGTCTTCGGGTCGCCGTCGTTCACCGCCGAGGCCGGGACGGAGGCGCTCGCGTCGGCCGAGGAGCTCGCCGTGGCGGTCGGTGCGAGATCCGGTCCGCCGGTCGGCGGCACCACGTGCACCTGCAGCACCTGCCG
Source organism: Kitasatospora atroaurantiaca (assembly GCF_007828955.1). Taxonomy (NCBI): domain Bacteria; kingdom Bacillati; phylum Actinomycetota; class Actinomycetes; order Kitasatosporales; family Streptomycetaceae; genus Kitasatospora; species Kitasatospora atroaurantiaca. The sequence continues at coordinate 5,583,173 of NZ_VIVR01000001.1, forward strand.
GACGGTCAGCCCGCCCGCCGTGAAGGTCACCGGCACCTCGTACGTCCCGGAGGGCGTCCCGGCCGCCGCCGTGATCTGCAGCGGTGCGGCGACCCGGCCGCCGCGCGGCACGGCCAGCGCGGCCGTCGGAGCGATCGTGAGGCCCTTGGCGACGGCCGGGACCTCGGTCCTCAGCTCACCGGTGGTCCCCTCCGCGCGGCCCGACTCGATCACGGCCCGGGTCTGTGCTGGGGCGCTCTGGCCGGCGATCACGTCCAGCACGGTGGCCGAGAGGCTCAGCCGGGCCGCCGGGGTGTCGGTGAACCAGGGGATGATCTGGTTCACCACGGGCGCCTCGCCGCCGGGCGCCCAGACCAGACGGATCGCGTCGGCCGGCTGTCCGCCGCCGGGCAGCTCGTTGTACCCGGGCTGTGCGGTGCCGATCGGCGCCCAGGTCCCGTCCGCCCGCCGCAGCTCGACGGTCGCGGTGGCCCGTACCGTCGGGTCGGTCAGCACCGTCACCCGGTCCATCGGGCGGGCGGCGCCGAGCTCCACGGTGAGCGGGGCGTCGCCGGCCGCCGGCGCGGTCGCAGCCCGGTACGCGGTGTCGGGGTTGCCGTCGAGCACGGCGGCGGGGGAGGAGCCGGGGGCGGCGGCCGGGCCGCCGGTGACAGCCGCCGCGGTGTCGCCGGGCGCGGTCACGCTGAACTCCCGGACCGCGACCGCCGTCTTCTGCCCGGCGGTGGCGCGCAGCCGGACGGCCTTGGCGACCGTGCCGGCCGGGGCCGTGGCGGTGAGGCTCTTCTGGTTGTGCACCTTGGCCAGCTGCTTCCAGCCGCCCTCGCCGGTGGAGTACTCCAGCACGCCGTCGCGCAGGTAGTCGTCGGCCGCGCTCCGGGAGTCCGGGTCGTCACCCCAGGAGCCCATCAGCACGGTGACGGTGCCCAGCGGCCGTCCGACACCGAGGTCCAGGCCGACGGCGTCGCCGGCCTGCGGCGGGACGGCGCTCCAGTAGAAGGAGCCGACGTCGCCGTCGGTCATCAGGGCGGGCGCGTGGTCGTGCGAGGTGCCCACGGTGGTGGTGGGCGCCAGGGTGCCCGCACTGACCCCCGACCAGCTGTCGGCCGACTTCAGCGCCCGCTCCAGGAAGGGCCCGAGCACGCCGCTGCCGACCGTCGCCGCGCCCTGGGTCAGCTGCTCGCGCAGTCGCCGCAGCTCGACCCGGGCCTGCCAGGCGGCCGTGCCGTCCCCGCCGTGCTGGGCCAGCAGCATGTCGACGGCGGCCTGCCCGGCCCTGCCGTACGCGCTCAGCTGGGCGAGCCAGGGCGCGGCCTCGGCACCGACCTGGTCCGCGGCGAGCGCCTGCTGGGCGCCGGCCATGGTGGTGAAGGCGTCCCGGACGGGGGCCGCGGCCTCCCGGAGCCTGGCGAGGTCCGGAGTGTTCCCGCCGGTGGGCTCCAGGGCGGCCCAGAACCGCTCGAGCAGCGGTGTGAGGTAGCCCGACTCGGGCTTGGCCAACGGGGAGGAGGAGCTGTTGCCGGCCAGTGCGGTGAGCGCGGCCAGGCCGGCGTCCGAGCCGGCCAGCGGGCGCAGCGCGGCCCGCCAGGAGTCGGCGGGGCGGTACCCGGCCGGGTTCCAGGCGAAGTCGGCGGCGGTCGCCAGCGGGATGCGCGAGGTGACGGGCTGGCGCATCGCGGCCGTCAGCAGCACCTCGGACCGGCTCGCCACCTCGGGGTCGCGGCCCGCGTAGGCGCCGAGGTAGAGCCGGTCGGGGGTGGAGTCGTTGACGGGGTAGTTGTCCAGCGTCATCAGCGGACGGCCGAACAGCTTCGCCTCCTCCGCCAGCTGAGCGCCCGAGACCTTGGCCGGAATCACCGAGCCGCCGCTCCAGGCGACCTGCACCCCGTGCGGCATGGCGGCCGCCAGCGCCGTCCGGTAGGGGCTCGCCCCCGCGTGCTGGTACTCGGTGGGGACGACGGAGAGCGGAGCGAGGTCCGGGTGCCGGGCCGTCAGCCGGTCCTGCACCTTGCCGACCAGCGCCGCCTGCGCCCTGGCGGCGGCGGCCGGGCCCGTGCCGTACGCCCTGCGGTCGCCGGAGCAGTGCCACTCGTTGTAGCTGACGTCCAGGAACTGCAGCTGGAAGGCGCCGAAGCCGAGCCGGCGCAGCGACTCCAGCTTGTCGACGAGCGCGTCCAGGTCCTTGGAGGAGCTGTAGCAGAAGGACTGGCCGGGGTCGATCGAGTAGCCCAGCGTGACGTGGTTCATGCGGGCGCGCTCGGCGAGCCTGCCCAGCTCGGCGGCCTGCGCCTCGGGGTACGCCTCGCGCCAGCGGGCCAGGCGGTAGGGGTCGCCGCCGGGGGCGTACAGGAAGAAGTTCTGCTTGCTGCGGCCCAGGAAGTCGAGCTGGTCGAGCCGCTGCCCGGTGGTCCACGGGGTGCCGTAGAAGGACTCGGCGGTGCCGCGTACCGTCGCGCCGCTGGGCCAGTCGCGGATGCTCACACCGGGGAAGCCCTTGGCGCCCTCGCCCTGGCCCTGGCCGGGCTGGACGGGGGCGAGCAGCTGGCGCAGGCTCTGCGCGGCGTAGAAGGTGCCGGTCCGGTCCACCCCGGCGAGCACGACGGCGCCGTACGTGCCCCCGTTCGGGGCCGGCAGCTGGCCGGCGGCGAGCAGGTATCCGCCGTCCGGCAGGCCCGCGAAGGAGGGTGCGGCGGTGTCCTTGCCGCCCGCCGCCGTGGCGAGGTCGCGCAGCGCGCGGTCGGCCGCCCCGTCGGCGTCCTCCGACGGACCGCCGACGTACACCACCAGGGAGCCGGCGGCGGGGGCCTGCGGAGCCGTGGTGATCTCGGTGGCCCCGGCGGCGGAGAGGATCTCCCGGACGGCGTCCAGGGCCGGGCCGTCCGCGTGGCCGGCGGCGACCAGGCTCACGCTCCTCGGCACGCTGACGGGGCGTCCGGCGGTCTTCAGCTCCTGCGGGCGCGGGTAGACCTGGGGGTCGGACATCGTCCCGAGCGGGGTCTGCGGCGCGCTGCTGACGGTGCGTTCCTGGTTCGGCGCGGCGTACCCGGGCGTGCTCACCAGCAGCCCGCCGACCACGGCCGCCGCCGAGAGGGTGGCCGCGATCTGCAGGGTCGTCCGGCGGCGGCCGGTGCTGCCGGCCGTCTGCCGTTCCGCCCGCACCGAGGCGAGCAGCGGCTCCGTCCCCTTGAGATCGGCGATGAGCCGGTCCGCGGTCTTCGGCGCCAGCTGCCGCACCGTGCGCGCGGTGGCCCGCCGGGCGGCCAGTGCCGCCGGGTGCTGCAGGACCTCCCGCAGGGCCGGACTGTGCTCGATCTGCTGCCTCAGCCGTCGCCCCGCGACGACGGACACACGCGCCTGCACAGGAGCCTCCTCGCACCGAATGCCCAGCTCACCGGCCCGGCATCCGCCACCCGCCGACCAGCCCCGCCACCCTCGACCCACCTCGTCGGGACAGCCCACCAGCTGCTTGGTCCGGTGTCAACGCCGCTGGCTGGTATGCCCGATATGTGGAGCCTCATCCTGCTTGCCCGGGGTGGCGGCGGACTCAGCGCAGCTGTTTCGGCCGTCAGAGGGGCTGCACCAAGTTCACCCGTAGCGGTGAGCGGCGGGCCGTGTCGGTCGGGGTCGGCCGGGCCGGGCGCGGGTAGGACTGGGGAGTCCCGTACGGCCTCCTAGACCGCAGGAGCCCAAGATTGGCCGCATACCTCGACCGTGACGCGGAGCATGCCGACGAAGGCAGCCGCCAGGCCCCAGCCCAGGACGCCCCGCCACCCCCGCCCGAGTTGGTGGCGCTGGCGCACGCGCACGGGGTGGACAGTACCTACGACCCCGGCAGCGGGCCGGTGCCGGTGGCCGCGCACACCCTGGTCGCGGTGCTGGCCGCGCTCGGGGTGGACGCGAGCACGCCGGAGGCCGTACGGGAGGCGCTGGAGCGTCACCGGGCCGAGGTGGCGGGGCGGTTGCTGCCGCCCTGTGTGGTCGTCAGGTCCGGGCGGCGGACGGCGCTGGACGTGCCGGCCGAGGCGCGGCTGAGCGTGGAGCTGGAGGACGGCGGCACCTGGACGCTGCCCGCCGGGCGCTCGCACTGGCTGCCCGCCGACCTGCCGCTCGGCCGGCACCGGCTCACGGCGCGGGTGGCCGGGCGGGAGGAGTCCGCCGTGCTGGTCGTGGCGCCGCAGCGGCTCGGGGAGATCGAGCAGCGCAGCTGGGGCTTCCTCGCGCAGCTGTACTCCGTGCTGTCGGAGCGCTCCTGGGGCATGGGGGACCTCGGCGACCTCGCGGAGCTGGCGTCGTGGTCCGGCAACGCCCTGGGCGCGGGCTTCGTCCAGATCAACCCGCTGCACGCGGCCGTGCCCGGCGCACCCTCGGACCCGTCCCCGTACCGCCCGTCCTCCCGCCGCTTCGCGGACCCCGTGCACCTGCGGGTCGAGGCCGTCCCCGAGTACGCCTACGCCGAGCTCGGCGACCTGCCCGAGCGCGCGGGAAGGCTGCGCGCCGAGGTGCTCCGCCACGACGGGCTGATCGACCGGGACGCGGTCTGGGCGGTCAAGCGCGAGGCGCTGGAGATCCTGCACGGCGTCCCGCGCGGCGTCGGCCGGGAGGCCGCCTACCGGGCCTTCGTCGAGCGCGAGGGCGACTGGCTGGAGCAGTACGCGACCTGGTGCGCCCTGGCCGAGGAGCACGGCGGCAACTGGCACAGCTGGCCGAAGGGCCTGCGCCGCCCGGACAGTCCGCATGTGACCAAGGCCAGGCAGGACCTCCGGGCGCGGGTCGAGTTCCACCGCTGGCTCGCCTGGCTGGTGGACGAGCAGCTCGGCGCCGCCCAGCGGGCCGCCGAGGAGTCCGGGATGCCGGTCGGCCTGATCCACGACCTCGCCGTCGGCGCCCACCCGGACGGCGCCGACGCCTGGGTGCACCAGGACGTGCTCGCCGAGGGCATCTCGGTCGGCGCGCCACCGGACGCCTTCAACGCGCACGGCCAGGACTGGGGCCTGCCGCCCTGGCGCCCGGACGCCCTCGCCGCCGCCGGGTACGCCCCCTACGCGGAGCTGCTGCGGGCGGCCGCCCGGCACGCCGGGGCGATCCGGATCGACCATGTGATGGGCCTCTTCCGGCTCTGGTGGGTACCGGCCGGTGCCCCGCCCACCCAGGGCGCGTACGTCCGCTACGACGCGGAGGCGATGCTCGGGGTGCTCGCCCTGGAGGCGCACCGCGCGAGTGCCCACGTGATCGGCGAGGACCTCGGGACGGTGGAGCCCGGCGTGCGCGAGGAGCTGACGGCACGTGGGGTCCTCGGCACCTCGGTGCTCTGGTTCGAACGGGACTGGCAGGACAAGGGCGCCGTGCTGCCCCCCGAGCGCTGGCGGGCCGCCTGCCTGGCCACCCTCACCACCCACGACCTGCCGAGCACCGCGGCCCGGCTCTCCGGCGAGCACGTCGAGCTGCGCCACCGCCTGGGGCTGCTGGCCCGCCCGCTCGGCGAGGAGCAGGCGGAGGCGGCCGCCGAGCTGGCCGACTGGCGCACCGAGCTGACCCGGGCCGGGCTGCTCGCCGAGGGCGCCGAGCTGACGCCCGAGGCGCTGTACGCCTTCCTGCTCGCCACCCCCGCCGAGCTGGTGGGCGTCTGGCTGCCCGACACCGTGGCCGACCCGCGCCCGCAGAACCTCCCCGGCACCTGGGACCAGTACCCGAACTGGCGCCTGCCCGTCGCCGACCGCGCCGGGAACCCCGTGACCCTGGAGCAGCTGGCCCGGGCCGCCGGGACCGCCGGGCTCACCGCCGCTCTCACCGCCGCGCTCGGAAGGCGCACCCCGGCGCGCGGGGGCTCATGAGCGGCCGGTACCTTGGGAAACGTGGACAAGAGGAACGCTTTGCGCGCTGGTGCGGTCTCCGCAGCGGCCACGCTGATGATGCTGATGACGTCGCCCGCCATGGCCCTGACCCGGGACGACGGCGACGACCCGGGCTCCGGTCTGAGCGTGGCTCAGACCCTCGGCCTGTACGTGCTGCTCCCGATTGCCCTGTTCCTGATCATCGCCGGGCTGGTCATGCTGCCGTCGCTCGGTAAGGGCAAGAAGAAGTAACCACAGCTGCACCTCACCGAGCGCCGCCGGGGCCCACGCCCGGGCGGCGCTCAGTGCGTACCGGGCAAGGTCCAGTGGGTCGGGCGCAGGGCGGCCAGGTGGCGGGGGAGACCGGTGGTCCAGCGCTTGCTGCCGTCGGGGAGGACGGCCAGCGCCTCGATCCCCGGGCGTTCCTCGACCCAGGCGAGAGCGCGGTCCGGGCCCATCGCGAAGGCGGCGGTGGTCCGGGCGTCGGTGCGGGCCAGGCGGTCGCCGACCAGGGTGAGGGAGGCCAGGGCGGCGGCCGGGCGGCCGGTGTGCGGGTCCAGGATGTGGAGACCGCGTTCGGTGGTGCCCGAGGTGGCGACGGCGAGGTCGCGGCCGGTGACGACGGCGGCCAGGGCGTCCGGCCGGAGCGGGTGGGCGATGCCGATCCGCCAGGGGCCGCCGCAGGTCTGGACGTCGCCGCCGCCGCTCACGCTGTGCTGCCGGGAGCCCGCCGCGTGCAGGGCGCGGGACGCCTCCTCGACCGCCCACCCCTTCACCCAGCCACTCGGGTCGAGGCGGCCTCCGGGACGTTCGGTGAACCAGCCGTCCGTCTCGGCGGCGACCTCGCGGCAGCGCTCCAGCACCTCGGCCACGGCGGGGTCGCACTGAGCCGGCGTCAGCTCGCCGCGCCCGAGCCGGCTGATGTCGCTGTTCGGCCGGTAGGTCGAGAAGACCTCGTCGATCCGGTGCAACCGGGCGACGATCCGGCGCAGGGCCTCGGCGGTGGCCGGCCCCGGGTCGCGCACGGTGAACGAGAAGACCGTGCCCATGACGTGCTCGGCGTGGCGCAGCATCAGAGCCCCGCCTGGTCCAAGGCGCTCTGCAGGGAGCGGGTGTAGCCGTCGCTGGTGTACGTGGCGCCGGAGATCACGTCGATGCCGGCGCTCTGGGCGGCGATGGCCTCCTGGTTGAGCAGCGGCAGGGCGTAGCTGTTGATCTCCTGGTCGCGGTGGTCCTGGGAGGGGTACTGGACCACGTCGATCTTGGTGATCTTCGTACCGTCGAGGGTGACCTTGACCTGCACCGCGCCGTAGCGGGTGTCGATCGCGCTGCCGGTGATCGAGCGGGTGCTGCTCGAAGCGGAGGCGGAGGCGGACGGGGATGTTGTCTCGGTGGACCCGCCGGAGCTGATGACCTTGCTGCTCGCGGCCGTACCGGTGTCGTGCGGCTTGAGGGAGAGCAGCAGGATCACCCCTGCGACGGTGGCGGTGCCGGTGACGACGGCTCTGCGCACGGGAGACTCCTTCTGGTTCGGAGGGCGAACTGGTTAAAGGGCGAACGACTCGTGGTGGATGCGGGAGCGCCGGACGCCGGCGGCTCGCAGCGCCCGTACGGCGTCCTCGGCGAGCGCCTCGGGGCCGCACAGGTAGACCTCGTGACGCGCCAGGTCGGGCACCAGCCGGGCCAGTGCCGCGCCGAGATCGCCGACCTCGGCCCGCGAGCCGAGCAGCTCGTGCAGGCGGGCGCCCCGGGCGGCGGCGACGGCCGCGAGCTCGCCCCGGAACAGCACGTCCTCGGGCCGCCGCGCCCGCTGGACGAGCGTCAGCTCGCCGGGCAGCGTCTCGAACAGCGCGCGCAGCGGGGTGATCCCGACGCCGGCGCCGAGCAGCAGCACCTTGCGCCCGCGCCGCTGCCGTCCGGTGAAGGCGCCGTACGGGCCCTCGGCGCGGACCTTGGTCCCGGGCTGCAGCCGGGCGACCGCCGCGCTGTGGCCGCCGAGGTCCTTGACGGTGAAGCGCAGGAACTGCGGGTGCGGGGGTGCGGAGAGCGAGTAGGGGTTGGCCGTCCAGCGCAGGCCGGGGGTCTGGAACTGGAGGCGGAAGAACTGCCCGGCCTCGGCGTGGAGCTCGTCCAGCCGCTGCCCGGTGACGAACAGGGAGACCACGCCCGGGCCCTCGGGCCGCACCTCGGCGACCCGCAGCCGGTGCCGGCGGTCCCGCAGGAACGGGACGGCCAGCCGGTACCAGCCCAGCAGCGCTGCGGTGCCCAGGTAGAGCGCGTACCAGGCGGCGCGCGCCGGGCCGTCGCCGAGGTCCGCGCCGGTGGCCAGCTGGTGGCCGAAACCGAGCGCGACCGCCAGGTAGGTGGCCAGGTGGAGGTAGTACCAGACCTCGTAGCTCATCCGCCGCCGGGCGGCCCGGGCGGAGACGGCGCCGGTGCCGAGCATGATGAGGGTGGCCAGCGCCGCCTTGATCATCTCCGGGAATTGGAAGACGATCTCGATGCCCTCCCCGACCAGCCCGCGACCGTCCGTCAGCGCATAGCCCCAGACGACGGTCAGGACGTGCGCGGCGACCAGGCCGACCAGGTACCGCCCGCCCATCGCGTGCCAGCGGGCCAGCCGGTCCGCGCCGAGCTCGCGCTCCAGCAGCGGTATCCGCGCCATCAGGAGCAGCAGTACGGGGGCGGTGTACCCGGCCAGCAGGCCGGTGATCCGCCCGGCGCCGGTGAGCCACTCGGCGGCGCCGCTGACGCTCGAGGTGTTCTGCCACCAGGTGACGAGGACGCCGACGGCTCCGGCCGCGATCAGCGCGATCACCGTCCACGGCACCGTCTCCGCCGGGAGCCTGCGGGGCGCCACCGCGCGGCGTGGGGCGCGGGTATGGGTGAGCGCGGTCATGGGCTGTCCTCCTTGCCGTACGGGTACCGCCGTGGCGGACACCCTGGCACCGGAGGATCACAGTTGCCTCAGAACGCGGGCCTGCCGCGACCCGTCCAGGAGCGGTCGCGGCAGCTGAGGGTGGAACGTTTTCGCAGGTCAGAGCAGTTTTGACGACTCTCGGAGGAGATCCGGAATCTCAGCTTCTTCTCATCTGCGAGGGGCGGGGTGCAGGCGAGCCCGGTCGGCTGCCCGGAGCAAAAGTGCCCCGAGCGGCCGACCGGGCTCGGTGTAGCGGGGTGCCGATGCGTCAGTGACCCAGCGCCCGGGCGCCGGCCGCGCGGTCGGCCGTCTGGGCCTTCAGCGCGCGCTCGACACCGGCGCGGGCCTCGACGACCATCCGGCGCAGGGCCGGGGCCGGCTCGGCCGAGGCCAGCCAGGCGTCGGTCGCGTCCAGGGTGGCCTGCTCGACCTGGAGCGACGGGAACAGGCCGACGATGATCTGCTGCGAGATCTCGTGGCTGCGGGTCTCCCAGATGCCCTTGGCCGCCGCGAAGTACTTCGCGGTGTACGGGGCGAGCAGCTCGCGCTGGTCGGACTGGACGAAGCCGCCGATCACCGCGTCCTGGACGTAGTTGGTGAGCTTGTCCGACTCCACCACGGAGGCCCAGGCCTCGGCCTTGGCCTCGGCGGTCGGGCGGGCGGCCCGGCAGCTGGCGGCGTGCTCCTGGCCCGCGGCGGTCGCGTCACGGTCCAGCTCGGCCGCGATCGCCTTGTCGTCCTCGCGGCCGGTGGCGGCCAGGCGGGCCAGCAGCGTCCAGCGCAGCTCGGTGTCGACGGCCAGGCCGGCCAGCTCGGTGGTGCCGTCCAGCAGGCCGGCGAGCAGCGCGAGCTGCCCGTCCGTCCGGGCGACCGAGGCCAGGGCGCGGGCCCAGGCGAGCTGGTGGTCGCTGCCGGGGGCGGCAGCGCGCAGCTGCTCCTCCGCGGCGGCGGCCCAGCGGGCCAGGCCCTGCTCGCGCCAGGCCGGGTCGGCGTAGACGTCCAGGGCCAGCTTGACCTGGCGGTGCACCGACTGGACGACGCCGATGTCGGACTCCCGGGCCAGCCCGGAGAGGGCCAGCGCGAGGTAGTCGCGGGTGGCCAGCTCGCCGTCGCGGGTCATGTCCCAGGCGGAGGCCCAGCACAGCGCGCGCGGCAGCGAGTCGGTGAAGTCGCCGAGGTGCTCGGTGACGAGGGCCAGCGAGGACTCGTCCAGGCGGACCTTGGCGTACGACAGGTCGTCGTCGTTGAGCAGCAGCACGGCGGGCTTCTGACGCCCCACCAGCTGCGGGACGGCGGTGCGCTCGCCGTCCACGTCCAGCTCGATGCGGTCCGTGCGGACCAGCTTGCCGTCCTTCAGCTCGTACGCGCCGATGGCGATCCGGTGCGGGCGCAGGACCGCCTCGCCCTTGGCGCCGGCGGGCAGCGCGGGGGCCTCCTGGATCACGGTGAAGGACTCGACGGTGCCGTCGGCCGCCAGCGAGATCTCCGGCCGCAGCACGTTGATGCCGGCCGTCTCCAGCCAGGCCTTCGACCAGGTCTTCAGGTCACGGCCGCTGGCCTCCTCCAGCGCACCGAGCAGGTCGGTGAGCCGGGTGTTGCCCCAGGCGTGGCGCTTGAAGTAGGCCTGCACACCCTGGAAGAAGGCGTCCTGGCCGACGTAGGCCACCAGCTGCTTGAGCACCGAGGCGCCCTTGGCGTAGGTGATGCCGTCGAAGTTGACCTGGACGTCCTCCAGGTCGTTGATCTCCGCCATGATCGGGTGGGTGGACGGCAGCTGGTCCTGCCGGTACGCCCAGGTCTTCATCTGGTTGGCGAAGGTGGTCCAGGAGTTCGGCCACTTGGAGCCGGGGGCCTCCGCCTGGCAGACCGCCTCGGCGAATGTCGCGAAGGACTCGTTCAGCCAGAGGTCGTTCCACCACTCCATGGTGACCAGGTCGCCGAACCACATGTGGGCCAGCTCGTGCAGGATCGTCGCGGCCCGCGACTCGTACGCTGCGTCGGTCACCTTGGACCGGAAGACGTACTGGTCGCGCAGGGTGACGGCGCCCGCGTTCTCCATCGCCCCGGCGTTGAACTCCGGGACGAAGAGCTGGTCGTACTTGGGGAAGGGGTAGGCGAAGTCGAACTTCTCCTGGAAGTAGTCGAAGCCCTGCTTGGTGACCTCGAAGATCGCCTCGGCGTCCAGGAACTCGCGCAGCGAGGGCCGGCAGTACACGCCCAGCGGGACGCGCTGCGCGCCGTTCTCGTACGCGTCGAAGACCCCGACGTACGGGCCGGCGATCAGGGCGGTGATGTAGGAGGAGATCCGGCCGGTCGGCTCGAAGTGCCAGACCTGGGTCTCGCCCTCACCGGCCGGCGTCGGGGTGGGGGAGTTGGAGACCACGACCCAGCCCTTGGGCGCGGTCACGGTGAACTTGAACGCGGCCTTCAGGTCGGGCTGCTCGAAGGTGGCGAAGACGCGGCGGGCGTCCGGCACCTCGAACTGGGTGTAGAGGTAGGTCTCGCCGTCGACCGGGTCGACGAAGCGGTGCAGACCCTCGCCGGTGTTGGTGTAGGCGCAGTCGGCGACGACCCGCAGCTCGTTCTCGGCCTTGAGACCGGGCAGCGCGATGCGGCTGTCGTCGAAGTTGGCGAGCGGCAGAGTCTCACCGTTGAGCACGATCTCGGCCACGCTCGGAGCAACGAGGTCGATGAAAGTGGCGGCGCCGGGGGTGGTGGCAGTGAACCGGACCACGGTGGTGGACCGGAAGGTGCCGCCCTCGCGGGCCGAGCTCAGGTCGAGCTCGATGTCGTACGCGTCCACGTGCAGGAGCGCGGCCCGGGTACGGGCCTCCTCACGGGTCAAGTTGGTGCCAGGCACTCGCAGGACTCCTTCGTCAGGCATGGATGCCTGGCATCCTCCCACGTCGTCGCATCCTGGAAGGGAGGTAATTCGGCGCACCGCCCCGCTGCCCGTGAGCACAGGTTTCACAACGATCTGTGTTCGGCCTTGACGGGGCGTCGGACGGTTGGCGAGCTTAGAGTTCAGAAGTTGAAAGTGAACACCTGGTTGAGGGGTCAGCACCGCAGGGTGACGGCCCGGGCCAACAACACCGCTCCGCCGCAACGGCGCGGCAGGGGCGGGGACGGTCGGGTCCCCGTGCCCTGGGAGGGTTAATCATGTCGCTGGACACACCGGGATCGCAGTCCTCACTGCACCGGGCGAACCTGGAGCGAGTGCTGCGTGCCGTCCGGATGGCCGGCTCGCTGACCCAGGCAGAGATCGCACGCAGCACGGGGCTGTCGGCGGCCACGGTGTCCAACATCGTCCGGGAGCTCCGGGAGAGCGGCACCGTGGTGGTCGCCGACACCTCCTCCGGCGGCCGCCGGGCCCGAAGCGTCTCGCTCAGCGGTGACGCCGGGATCGTGGTCGGCGTCGACTTCGGCCACACCCACCTGCGGGTCGCGGTGGGCAACCTGGCCCACCGGGTGCTCGCCGAGGAGAGCGAGCCGCTCGACGTCGACGTCTCGGCCCAGCAGGGCTTCGACCGGGCCGAGGCCCTGGTCGGCCGGCTGCTCCAGCAGGCCGGTTTCCACCCGGACAAGGTGATCGGCGTCGGCCTGGGCGTGCCGGGCCCGATCGACGTGGAGACCGGGGCGCTCGGCTCCACCGCGATCCTGCCCGGCTGGACGGGCATCGCCCCCGGCCGGGAGCTGTCGCAGCGCCTGGGCATGGAGGTGTACGTCGACAACGACGCCAACCTCGGCGCGCTGGGCGAGCTGGTCTGGGGGGCCGGACGCGGGCTCAGCGACCTGGCGTACATCAAGGTGGCCAGCGGCGTCGGCTCCGGCCTGGTGATAAACGGGCAGATCTACCGGGGCCCGGGCGGTACGGCGGGCGAGATCGGGCACATCACGCTGGACGAGGCCGGGCCGGTCTGCCGCTGCGGCAACCGGGGGTGCCTGGAGACCTTCGTCGGGTCCCGCTACCTGCTCAACCTCTTGAACGCTAACCATCCCGGTGAGCTGACCCTGACCAAGGTGGTGCAGCTCGCCCAGCAGGGTGACCTGGGCTGCCGCCGGGTGATCGCCGACGCCGGGCGGCAGATCGGCAGCGGGGTGGCCACCCTCTGCAACCTGCTCAACCCGCGCCGGGTGATCCTCGGCGGCGACCTCGCCGAGGCCGGTGAGCTGGTGCTTTCCCCGATCCGGGACTCCGTGGCGCGCTATGCGATCCCCAGTGCGGCCCGTCAGCTGTCGATCGTTCCGGGCACGCTCGGGGGCCGGGCGGAGGTGCTCGGGGCCCTGGCGCTGGTGATGAGCGAGATGGGCGAATCGGGTGCTATCCGGCAGCCCGCGCAGTCCGTGGCGACGCACGCCTGACCTGCTGAAAGAGTGAAGCCGAGACCGCTGGTCTCGGCTTCGCCTTCAGGAAGATAACGAAAGGGTTCGAATCTGCGGTCTTCCGGTTTTACTTATTGACGACAAGCGGGCAGGCCGGGTTGACTCCCTTCCACCTCGCCGCAACGTTGCGGCTCTGTCAGGGAGGCAACCCCCACCATGAACGCAATGATGCGTCGCGCTGTCATCGCCACTGCTGCGGTTTCGATGGCTCTCTCCATGGCCGCCTGTGGCAAGGCCGGGAGCGACAAGAAGAACAGCGCCGACTCTGGTGACACCAAGTCGATCGGTCTGCTGCTCCCGGAGAACGCGTCCTCCACCCGGTACGAGTCCTTCGACAAGCCGTTCATCGAGGCCAAGGTCAAGGCCCTCTGCCCCGACTGCAACGTCAAGTACAGCAACGCCGAGGGCTCCGCGTCGAAGCAGAAGCAGCAGTTCGACACCCTGATCGCCCAGGGCGTGAAGGTCATCATCCTGGACGCCTTCGACGCCAAGTCGACCCAGGCCTGGGTCAAGGAGGCGGCCGACAAGGGCGTCAAGGTCATCGCGTACGACCGTCTGGCCACCGGCCCGGTCTCCGCGTACGTCTCGTTCGACAACGAGAAGGTCGGCGAGCTGCAGGGCCAGGCCCTGGTCGACGCCCTGGGCGCCAAGGCGGCCGAGTCCAACATCGTCATGATCAACGGTGACGACGCCGACCCGAATGCCGGCAAGTTCAAGTCCGGTGCGCACAAGGTGCTCGACGGCAAGGTCAAGAAGGTCGTCTACGAGCAGTCCGGTGAGTGGAAGCCCACCGTGGCCGGCCAGAAGATCGGCGCCGCCATCACCCAGCTGGGCAAGGACGGCTTCCAGGCCGTCTACTCGGCCAACGACGGCATGGCCGCCGCGATCATCACCCAGCTGAAGGCCGCGGGCATCAACGTCCCGGTCGGCGGCCAGGACGCGGGCCTCGACGCCATCCAGCGCATCGTCTCGGGCGACCAGGCCTACACCATCTACAAGGCGTACAAGCCGCTGGCCGACAGCGCCGCCGAGCTGGCCGTCGACCTGCTGCAGGGCAAGGACATCAAGTCCGTCGCCTCCGCGAGCATCGACAGCGACACCGACAAGGGCATCCCGGCCAAGCTGCTGGACCCGAAGGTCGTCACCAAGGCCAACATCAAGGACACCGTGATCGCCGACGGCCTGTACAAGGCCGCCGACATCTGCACCGCCGACTTCGCCGCCGGCTGCGCGGCCGCCGGCCTGAAGTAGTCCTGCCAGGGCGATGCTCCCCCCATCCCCGGGGAGCATCGCCCCTCGCGCGGCGTGCCTCGCTCTGCCGCGCTCCCCTCAATCGTTCTCGCACTACCCCTTCGCGCCCGGGTCGGCGCGCGGCAGGCCGTGTCACCGTCACCACGAGGCGGTGACACGGAATGAAGGAGATGGTTCACGTGACAGGCGCACCCGTACTGGCGTTGCGCGGAGTCTCCAAGCGCTTCGGTGCCGTCCAGGCGCTCACCGATGTCCACCTGGAGGTCCACGCCGGTGAGGTGGTCGCCCTGGTCGGCGACAACGGCGCAGGAAAGTCGACGCTGGTGAAGACCATCGCCGGCGTCCACCCGATCGACGAGGGTTCGATCGAGTGGGACGGCACCCAGGTCGGCATCAACCGGCCGCACGACGCCCAGGCGCTCGGCGTGGCCACCGTCTACCAGGACCTCGCTCTCTGCGACAACCTCGACGTGGTCGGCAACCTCTTCCTCGGACGCGAGCTGCGCCGCTTCGGCACGCTCGACGAGGTCGCCATGGAGAAGCGCGCCAAGGAGCTGCTCGACACCCTGTCGATCCGCATCCCCAGCGTCCGCATCCCGATCGCGGCCCTCTCCGGCGGTCAGCGCCAGGTCGTCGCCATCGCGCGCGCCCTGGTCGGCGACCCGAAGATCGTCATCCTGGACGAGCCCACCGCCGCCCTCGGCGTCGAGCAGACCGCCCAGGTGCTCGACCTGGTCGAGCGGCTGCGCGACCGGGGCCTCGGCGTGATCCTGATCAGCCACAACATGGCGGACGTCAAGGCAGTCGCGGACACCGTCGCGGTGCTGCGCCTGGGCCGCAACAACGGCGTCTTCGAGGTGGCCTCCACCTCGCACGAGGAGATCATCTCCGCCATCACCGGCGCCACCGAGAACGCCGTGACCCGGCGTCAGGCACGCATCGCGGAGGAAGCGAAGTGAGCACCAACCCCACCACCACCGAGGCTCCCGCCCCGGCGGTCGACCCCCGCCTGCTGGTCCGCGAGGCCGGCTTCGCCGGTTACGTCGGCGAGTTCAAGCGCAAGATCAAGAGCGGCGACCTCGGCTCCGTGCCGGTCGTGCTCGGCCTGATCCTGATCGGCGCCATCTTCCAGAGCCTCACCGGCGACTTCCTGAACGCCGACAACCTCACCAACATCACCAAGTGGGTCGCGGGCCCCGGCCTGATCGCGGTGGGCATCGTCTTCGTCCTGCTGCTCGGTGAGATCGACCTCTCGCTCGGCTCGGTGGCCGGTGTCTCGGCCGCCATCGCCTCCGTCCTCTCGGTGCGCTCCGGCCTCAACGAGTGGCTGGCCATCCTGATCGCGATCGGCGCCGCCCTGGCAATCGGCGCGCTGCACGGCTTCTTCTTCGCCAAGATCGGCGTCCCGGCCTTCGTGGTCACGCTGGCCGGTCTGCTGGCCTGGAGCGGCCTGCAGATGTACGTGCTCGGCGACAAGGGCACCGTCAACGTCATCAACGACGGCGTCATCGCCAACCTGGACACCTACTTCCTGGGCGACGGCGACATCGCCTTCACCTGGGCGTTCGCCATCCTCGGCATCGTGCTCTTCGGAGCCGGCCAGCTGCTCGACAGCAAGCGCCGCAGCGCCGCCGGCCTCTCGGCCCGCCCGATGAGCGAGATCGGCCTGCGCACCGGCGTCATCGCGGTGATCGCGCTGGTCTCGGCGTACATGCTGAACCAGGACCGCGGCCTGCCGCTGCCGCTGGTGATCTTCCTCGGCATCGTCGTCATCACCGACTTCGTGCTCCGCCGCACCTCGTACGGCCGCCAGATCTTCGCGGTCGGCGGTGGCATCGAGGCGGCCCGCCGGGCCGGCATCAACGTGGCCTGGGTCCGGATCTCGGTGTTCATGATCTCGGCCGGCATGGCGGCCCTCGGCGGTCTGTTCATCGCCTCCCAGCAGGGCTCGGCGGACAAGCTGCTCGGCAGCGGCAACGTCCTGATGAACTCCATCGCGGCGGCCGTCATCGGCGGCACCAGCCTCTTCGGCGGCCGTGGCAAGACCTGGTCGGCGCTGCTCGGCATCCTGGTCATCCAGTCGATCATCACCGGCCTGGACCTGGTCCACGTCAACCAGGCCATCCAGTACATGATCACCGGTGCGGTCCTGCTCGGTGCCGTCGTGCTGGACTCGGTCTCCCGCCGGACCCAGAAGTCCTCCGGCCGGGGCTGACAGCAGCCCGCAGGGGCAACCAAGAGGGGCGCGAGGAACTGCGCGCGGCGGAAGGCACAGGCCTGTCACCTTCCGCTGCGCGCAGTTCCTCGCGCCCCTTGGTGCTGCATGGTTACACGCCGCTGCATGGCGTCCGGCAGCTGGACATTAGACTCAACCAGTCGGGGTGACCCGCCAGGCCGGACCGTGGTCTGAGAACTGTGAACGAGGAGGAACGGGTGGCCCTGCTGACCCGCATTCGGGGACCGCGCGATCTCGACCGGCTCACCCCGGCGCAGCTGGCCGCACTGGCCGAGGAGATCCGCACCTTCCTGGTCGAAGAGGTCTCCAAGACGGGCGGCCACCTGGGGCCGAACCTGGGCGTGGTCGAGCTCACGATCGCGCTGCACCGGGTCTTCGCCTCCCCGCGCGACCGCATCCTCTTCGACACCGGCCACCAGAGCTACGTCCACAAGCTGCTGACCGGCCGCCAGGACTTCTCCCGGCTGAAGATGAAGGGCGGCCTCTCCGGTTACCCCTCGCGCGCCGAGTCCGAGCACGACGTGATCGAGAACTCGCACGCCTCCACGGTGCTCGGCTACGCCGACGGCCTGGCCAAGGCGAACAAGATCCAGGGCCACAAGGACCGCCCGGTGGTCGCCGTGATCGGTGACGGCGCGCTCACCGGCGGCATGGCCTGGGAGGCGCTCAACAACATCGCCGACGCCAAGGACCTGCCGGTCGTCATCGTCGTCAACGACAACGAGCGCTCGTACTCCCCGACCATCGGCGGCCTCGCCAACCACCTGGCGACCCTGCGCACCACTCAGAACTACGAGCGCTTCCTGACCTGGGGCAAGGAGGCGCTGCAGCGCACCCCCGTGGTCGGCCAGCCGCTCTTCGACACCCTGCACGGCGCCAAGAAGGGCCTCAAGGACTTCATCGCCCCGCAGGGCATGTTCGAGGACCTCGGCCTGAAGTACATCGGCCCGATCGACGGCCACGACCTGCAGGCCCTGGAGTCCGCGCTGACCAAGGCGCGCGGCTTCGGCGGCCCGGTGATCGTGCACTGCCTCACCGAGAAGGGCCGCGGCTACCACGCCGCCGAGAACAACGAGGAGGACCGCTTCCACGCGGTCGGCGTCATCCACCCCGAGACCGGTCTGCCGATCAAGAGCTCGGGCAAGGACTGGACCTCCGTCTTCGGCGAGGAGATGGTGGCGCTGGGCCGCGAGCGCAAGGACATCGTGGCGATCACCGCCGCGATGCTCCACCCGGTCGGCCTGGCGCCGTTCGCCAAGGCCTTCCCGGAGCGCATCTTCGACGTCGGCATCGCCGAGCAGCACGCCGCGGTCTCCGCGGCGGGACTTGCCACCAACGGCCTGCACCCGGTCGTCGCGGTCTACGCGACCTTCCTCAACCGGGCCTTCGACCAGGTCCTGATGGACGTCGCCCTGCACAAGCTGGGCGTCACCTTCGTCCTGGACCGCGCCGGCGTCACCGGCACCGACGGCGCCTCGCACAACGGCATGTGGGACATGTCGATCCTGCAGGTCGTCCCCGGCCTGCGGCTCGCCGCCCCGCGCGACGCCGACCAGGTCCGCGCCCAGCTGCGCGAGGCGGTCGAGGTCGCCGACGCACCGACGGTGGTCCGCTACTCCAAGGGCACGGTCGGCCCGGCCGTCCCGTCGCTCGGCCGGATCGGTGGCATGGACGTGCTGCGCGAGAGCGGCGAGTCCGTGGGCGACAGGCGCGCGGACGTCCTGATCGTCTCGGTCGGTGCGATGGCCACCACCTGCCTGGAGGCGGCCGAGCTGCTCGCCGCCCAGGGCATCACCAGCACCGTGGTCGACCCGCGCTGGGTCAAGCCGGTGGACGCGGCCCTGCCCGGCCTGGCCGCCGAGCACCGGGTCGTCGTCACGGTCGAGGACAACGGCCGGGCGGGCGGCGTCGGCTCGGCGATCGCCCAGGCCCTGCGCGACGCGGACGTGGACCTCCCGCTGCGCGACTTCGGCATCCCGCAGGAGTTCCTCGACCACGCCAAGCGCGAGGAGATCCTGGCCGAGATCGGCCTGACCGCCCCGGACATCGCCCGCCAGGTCACCGAGCTGGTGGCCAGGCTGGAGAAGGCCGAGGTCCAGGCGTGACACCGGCCGCGGCCGGCGTCCGGTGACCACCGGTCCTGTAACAGTCCGTCACGTGACTGTCCGATGATCGTACCGAAAGCGGGACCGGCTCAGCCGGTGCCGGTCCCGCCCGGTAGGTTGTCAGTCGTGCCCACCGACTCCGCCCGCCGCCTCGCCGCCCTGACCGAACGCCTCCCCGCGCGCGTCCGGACTGGCTACTGGACCAGAGTGGTCCCGGTGCTGGCCGTGCTCGCGGTGGTCACCCACATCCCGTCCTTCATGCGGCCGGTGTGGAGCCCGGACGAGGGCTACCTCGCCACCCAGGCCCGGATGCTCGCGGACGGCGGCGTGCTCTACGACACCGTCGTCGACCGCAAGCCCCCACTGCTGCCCTGGCTGTACGAGGCCTGTTTCGCCCTGTTCGGCTCGACCTCGCTCTGGCCGCTGCGGACCCTCGCGATCGTCGCGCACCTGGCGACGGCCGTCCTGCTGGCCTCGATCGCCCGCGGGCGCTGGGGGAACCGGGCCGGCGCGGCTGCCGGGGCGCTGTACCTGCTGGTCTCGATCGGGCTCTCCCCGGAGGACACCCAGGCGGCGACCTTCGAGGTCTTCATGCTCCCCGCCATGGTGGCCGCCTTCCGGTACGCCGAGCGGCGGCGCTGGCTGGCCGCCGGCATCGCGGTGGCGCTCTGCTCGCTCACCAAGCAGACCGGCGGGGCCGTGCTGCTGCCGGTGCTCTGGATGCTGCTCCAGGACACCCGCCGACGCGGGGTGGCCTGGCGGCCCGCACTGTTCAAGATCGGCTTCGGTTTCGCGCTGCCGATAGCGCTGGTCGCGGTGATCCTCACCAAGCCCAAGGGCTTCCTCTTCTGGGTCGTCACCGGCAGCGGCGACTACGCCTCGCTGGGCGGCGCCTGGCTGCAGATGACCGGCCGGGCGCTCGGCAACTCGGCGATCCTGCTGGCCGCCGGTCTCGGCTTCCTGGCCCCGCTGGGCCGCCGGCTCTGGCTCAAGTACCGCAGCCGCCCGCTGCTGCCCCCGCCCGCGGCCACCGGCCGCCGGTGGCCGATCATCTCCTTCGCCGCCGACCCGGCGGAGGCCCACGAGGAGCGCGGCTCGACCACCGACCTGTGGGTCTGGCTGCTCTCCTCGGTGATAGCGGTGAGCACCGGCTTCCACTTCTTCGGCCACTACTACCTGCAGCTGATGCCGGTCCTGGTGCTGCTCGGTGTGGGCGCGGTCAGCACCTCGGCGATCCGCTGGCGGCCGGTGCTGGTCTACAGCACGGTCGCCGCGACGGCCTTCTGGGGCCTGGCGATGTTCTGGCCCGGCCAGAAGCTGACCCACACCACCGAGGTCGCCACCACGGTCGCCGAGCAGACCACGCCCAAGGACACCGTGCTGGTCTGGGGCATGCACCCCGAGCTGTACTGGCTGGCCGACCGCCGCCCGGCCTCGCGCTATCTGACGGCCGGCTTCCTGACCAACTTCAGCGGCGGCAAGGACGGCCAGCAGGTCGGCGAGCAGTACAGCGTCAGCGACGCCTGGCAGACCTTCGACCAGGAGCTGGCCAAGGGGCTGCCCGAGGTGGTGGTCGACGACTCCGGCCGGGCGCCGTACCAGCCGGTGCTGATCCCGCGCATGGAGAGCCTGCTGGAGACCCGCTACGAGGTGGTCGGGGTCAACGCCGACACGGTGATCTACCGCCTCAAGCGCTGAAGCCCGACCCCTGGTACTGCTCCGAGTACTCCAGGACCCGGTGCGGCGGGAGCGGAGCGGTCCGGGCGGGCCGCTGCTGCTGCTGCGGGGGCAGGGCCTGGTGCTGCTGGGGCTCGATGCCGAGGAGGCGGTCGACCAGGCGCGCGGAGGCGTGGCCGTCGTCCCAGGTGCAGAAGGCCTGCCGGAAGCGGGTGTAGCGCTCCTGGTACCAGGTGCGTATCTCGTCCGCGTCCCGGACGGCGGCGATCAGCTGGTCCGAGTCGGAGATCAGCGGGCCGGGGGCGTGGGCCTCGAAGTCGAAGTAGAAGCCGCGCAGCTTGTCCCGGTAGTGCTCCAGGTCGTACGTGAAGAAGAGGATCGGCCGGCCGGTGTTGGCGAAGTCGAACATCAGGGACGAGTAGTCGGTGATCAGCACGTCGGTGATCAGTTGCAGCTCGGCGAAGTCCGGGTACTCGGAGACGTCCCAGACGAAGCCGTCGCCGGCGCCCGGCACGGTGTCCACCACGCTCGGATGGCGCCGGATCAGCAGGACGTGGTCCTGGCCGAGTTCGGCGCGGGCGCGCTCCAGATCGATGCGCAGGTCGAGCCGGTAGCGGCCGGCCGCGTAGAACTGGTCGTCACGCCAGGTCGGCGCGTAGAGCACCACCCGCTTGCCCGGCGGCAGGCCGATCCGCCGCCGGACGCCCTCGGCGATCGCACCGGCGTCCCGGGAGTACAGCAGGTCGTTGCGGGGGTAGCCGATCTCGAGCATCTCGTTCTCGAAACCGAAGGCTCGCTTCAGGATCGGCGTGCTGAAGCTGTTGGGGGAGACCAGCATGCTCCACTGCGGGACCTCCTTCGCCAGCCGGTCCATGTACTGCTGGTCGGCGAAGTGGATGGTCTCGATGTCGTGGCCGATCCGCTTGAGCGGGGTGCCGTGCCAGGTCTGCACCACGGTCTGGCCGTCGCGCCGCTCGAACCAGTCGGGCAGGTGATTGTTGGCGATGATCCACTTGGCCCGGCCGAGGGCCTCGTACCAGTCGGCGGACCAGAGCCGGACGGGCGTGACCCCCGGCGGCAGCTCGACCTGGTCGTCCCGGACCACCCAGAGCAGTTCCATCCCGAGGCGCCGGCGGAGCACCTCCTGGTACACGGCGCGGGGGCTGTCCGAGAACTGGGTGCCCTTGAAGCTGTCGAAGAGCACGGCGTCGCGGACCGGCTGCTTGCGCGCGGCCGGGTACGTCCGGGTGCGCAGCAGCCGCTGCCGGTAGGGCCCTCGGGCGTCCTCGGGCATGGCCGAGTGCACCTTCAGGGTGAGCCGGTCGTAGCTGTGGTTCTCCAGGACGTACTTGCGACCCTGGATCTCCGTCGGAGCCGGCAGGCCCAGGACGACCGGGCGGTCGGCCTTGACCGGCAGCCGCTCGCCGTCCGGGCCGCCGAAGCGGAGGAAGAGGTCCCAGGTCCCCGAGGCCAGCGGCACCTGGCCGGCCAGGCTCTGCGGAGCGTGCGGGTGGATCACGGAGTAGAAGGTGCCGTGCGCGACCATGGCGGGGAAGGAGCGCTCGTCCTGGTGCTTGCGGTAACGCACCACCAGCTCGGCGTTCTGCACCTCGCCGCCCGACGGGTACTCACCCCGCAGGGTCAGGGCGCCGTCCGGCTCCCAGGAGTGGCCGGTGACGACCGGGAGCACGGCGCGTTCGAAGAAGACCAGGTAGCCGTTGCCGTTGCGGTGGACGACCGCCTCGCGGGTCTCGTTGTCGCCGCTAAGGTGACCGGGCATCGGGTAGCGGCCGTCCGGGACGTCCTCCTGGACGACCGGGTAGAGCGGCCGCTTCCGGCCGGGTATGTGCAGGCTGACCTTCCAGCCGTTGTTCCCCATGAGCTGGTTGGCCAGGGAGTCGTCCACGACGTGGCCCACGTCGGACGGGACCAGGTCGCTCAGCGGTACGGAGACCCGGAAGGCGCACCAGCCGTCCTGGGCACCGCCGGCGTCGAAGAAGACCACCCGGTACAGGTGCTCGCCGCCGGTCCGCATGCTGCGGATCTTCATCCGGCCCGGCTTCTCGGGCAGCGCGGCCAGCAGCACGCCCTTGAGGACGATGTTCGGGCCGACCAGGTCGTGCCCGGTGATCCGGGCGCGGACCACCTCGACGCGCAGCTTCAGCGCGCCGTCGATGATGATCGGGAGCACCCGGGTGTTCTTGGCCACGTAGCGGGCCGGCGGGTGCGAGGCGGTGCCGCTCGGACCGCCGACGATCGAGCGCTTGCGGAACAGCCCGCGGCTGAAGGTGCCGATGGCGATGTCCCAGGTGCCCTCGACCCACTTGCCGTTCTTCTTGAGGGCCTCCGGGTCGAGGTTGAACTCGTAGCCGGACCAGTCGTAGCAGTAGCGCCCCTGGCCGGAGTTCTCGGTGGCCTGGGGGTGGTGGGTGGTCCGGGCAGGCCGGATCACCCAGCGGCCGGTGCGCCGCTCGCGCAGCGCCACGGCCTTGAGGGACATCCGGCGCTTGTGCACGTTGAGGTTGCGTATGTAGGCGTGCCCGGCGACGCGCAGATGCCCGTCGTCCTCCCAGATCACCTCGTCCAGACCGGTGCTGAGGGCGAGTTCGGAGCTGAGCCGGTAGGTCTTGCGCGGCACCGGGACGTCGCGGTCCTTGTAGCCGGGCAGCGCGGCGTAGCGGTGCACGCGGCGGACCACGGGCAGCGGGGCGCGCTTGCGCTGGTGCTCCAGGACGGCCAGCAGCTCGGGCATCAGCCGCTTGCGGACGAGGGTCCACTTGAGCCGGTCGACGGTGGGCAGGGTCTCGATGAGGTCCTGGTCCACGGTGTCCAGGAAGTCGTTGGTCCGCTGCAGGAAGACCTCGCGGAACTCCTCGTCGGCGTCCGGCAGTACGTTGAGATGGATCATCAGGTCGGACTTGAGAGCGGACTCGTCGTACCAGCGCTTGTAGGTCTGGTAGGCCGCGGCCCGGTGGCGGCCGAGGAAGTGGCTCACCGACTCGACGGCGGACACCCGGTCGATCAGGCAGGGGATCTCGGTGTGCCGCTGGGTGATGGACGGGCCGGCGCCCGCGTCGCGTCTGCGCCAGTAGTAGACGCACTCGTTGACCACGTCGACGCTCTTGGCGCGGAAGTGGGCGACCAGGTTGACCCAGGAGTCCTCGTAGAGCACGCCCTCGGGGAAGGTGATCTGCTCGTGGTCCCAGAAGGAGCGGCGGAACACCTTGTTCCAGGAGGTGCGGTCGTACAGCAGGTCGCGGTGCTTGGTGATGTGGGTGCGGGTCTTCGCCTTCTTCATCGGCGCCCGGTGCAGCGGCGACTGCCACGTGGTCGTGGAGTTCATCATCTGCACGTTGCCGCTGACGAAGTCCGAGCCGGACTTCTCGAGGGTGCTGATGAGCAGTTCGTAGGCATGCGGAGGGACGATGTCGTCGCCGTCCGCGAAGGCCAGGAACTCGCCCTGGGGGTGCATGGCGGCGAGGCCGGTGTTGCGGGCGTGGCCCGGGCCGTAGGACTGCTGGGTGATCACCCGGAAGCGGTCGTCCTGGGCGGCGAAGGTGTACGCGATCGTCGTGCTGTCGTCGGTGGACCCGTCGTCGACGAGGATGACCTCGAAGTCGGCGAAGGTCTGCAGTGCCAGCGACTTGAGGCAGGCTTCCAGGTACATCTCGACGTCCTGGAACGGCACGACGATACTCAACCGCGGGGCCAACTGAATCCTGCTCTTCCGTGGAGGCCCTGGGCCGTCCATGCTTGTCGGCTGACCGTTACCTGCGTGATGGTGCACGATCGAGAATTTGCTGAATCTTTGCGGACTGTTCGCAGAGGATTCAACCTCTCCTCCGCTGAATCGTCAACGTGGCGTTGGTCATCACCCATACAGGTTAGTCGGCGCGGCCGCCGCCGTCAGCCGGGATTCGGCCATGTCTCCCCGGCGTCCCCTGAGCACGCCAACGAAGCGCCGGAGCCATGTCGGCCCCGGCGCTTCGTCAGATCGTGCGTGGTCAGGCAGGGATGGAGGCCACGCCCGGGGCGAGGAACCTCTTGCCGTTCACCCGCTCGGAGACGCCCTCACGGTCCAGGTACGGGGTGATCCCGCCCAGGTGGAAGGGCCAGCCGGCGCCGGTGATCATGCACAGGTCGATGTCCTGTGCCTCGCCGACGACGCCCTCGTCCAGCATCAGGCCGATCTCCTGAGCCACCGCGTCGAGCGCGCGGGCCAGGACCTGCTCCTCGGTCAGCACGGTGTCGCCGAAGGTCAGCAGCTCCAGCACCTCGGGGTCGAGGATCTGCTGCCCGTCCTGCCAGATGTAGAAGCCGCGCTTGCCGGCCTTGACCACCTTGCCGAGGTTCTCGGAGACGCTGAAGCGCTCCGGGAAGGCACGGTGCAGGGTCTCCGACACGTGCTGCGCGATGGCCGGGCCGACCAGCTCCAGCAGCACGATCGGGGACATCGGCAGGCCGAGCGGCTCGACGCCCTTCTCGACGGTCGCGATCGGGGTGCCCTCGTCGATGATGCTCTGGATCTCGCCCATGAAGCGGGTCAGGATCCGGTTCACCACGAACGCGGGGGCGTCCTTGACCAGGACGGCGGTCTTCTTCAGCTTCCGCGCGACACCGAAGGCGGTGGCCAGCGAGGCCTCGTCGGTCTGCTCGCCGCGGACGATCTCCAGCAGCGGGAGGATCGCGACCGGGTTGAAGAAGTGGAAGCCGACGACCCGCTCGGGGTGCTTCAGCTTCGACGCCATCTCGGTGACCGAGAGGGAGGAGGTGTTGGTGGCGAGGACGCAGGTCGGGGAGACCACGTTCTCCAGGTCCGCGAAGACGGTCTGCTTGACGCCCATCTCCTCGAACACGGCCTCGATCACGAAGTCCGCGTCGCCGAAGGCCGCGGCCTTGTCGAGCGAACCGGTGACCAGGCCCTTGAGGCGGTTGGCGTTGTCCGGGTTGATCCGGCCCTTCGCCAGCAGCTTGTCGATCTCGCCGTGGACGTAGCCCACGCCCTTGTCGATGCGCTCCTGGTCGATGTCGGTGAGGACCACCGGCACCTGGAGGCGGCGGGCGAAGAGCAGCGCCAGCTGAGAGGCCATCAGGCCCGCGCCGACGACGCCGACCTTGGTGACCGGACGGGCCAGCGACTTGTCCGGCGCACCGAACGGGCGCTTGGCCCGGCGCTGCACCAGGTTGAAGGCGTAGATGCCCGAGCGCAGCTCGCCGCTCATGATGAGGTCGGCCAGGGCCGCGTCCTCGGCGTCGAAGCCCGCCTGCAGGTCCTGGTCCTTCACCTGGGCGATGATGTCCAGCGCCTTGTACGCGGCCGGGGCGGCGCCGTGCACCTTGCCGTCGGCGACCAGGCGGCCCCAGGCGACGGCGTCGTCCCAGGCCTTGCCGCGGTCGATCTCCTCGCGCTCGACGACGGTCTCGCCGGTGAGGACGGACGCGGCCCAGCGCAGCGACTGCTCCAGGAAGTCGGCCGGCTCGAAGATCGCGTCAGCGATACCGAGCTCGAACACCTCCTGGCCCTTGAGCTGCTTGTTCTGGCTCATCGAGTTCTCGATGATGACCTTGACGGCCTTGGCCGGGCCGATCAGGTTCGGGAGGATCGTGCAGCCGCCCCAGCCGGGGACGAGGCCCAGGAAGACCTCCGGCAGCGAGAACGCCGGGACGCCCGAGCTGACGGTGCGGTAGGTGGCGTGCAGGCCGACCTCGACGCCGCCGCCCATCGCCGCGCCGTTGTAGAAGGCGAAGCTGGGGACGGGCAGTGCGGCGATCCGCTTGAAGACGTCGTGGCCGCCCTTGCCGATGGCCAGCGCGTCGCTGTGCTCCTTGAGCACCTCGACACCCTTGAGGTCAGCGCCGACCGCGAAGATGAACGGCTTGCCGGTGATGGCGACGGCGACGATCTTGCCCTCGGCCGCCTCGGCCCCGACCTGGTCCAGCGCCTCGGACAGCTTGGCCAGCGAACCCGGGCCGAAGGTGGTCGGCTTGGTGTGGTCGAAGCCGTTGTCCAGGGTGATCAGCGCCAGCTTGCCGGCCTGCAGGGGCAGGTCCAGGTGCCGTACGTGCGCGGTGGTGACGACCTCGCCCGGGAACAGCTCGGCGGCGCGCTTCAGAAGTTCGGTGGTGGTCACTTGGTCCCCTCGAAGTGCGGGTTCTCCCAGATGATCGTCCCGCCCATGCCGAAACCGATGCACATGGTGGTCAGGCCGTACTGGACGTCGGGGCGCTGCTCGAAGCGCCGGGCCAGCTGGTTCATCAGGCGCACGCCCGAGGAGGCCAGCGGGTGGCCGAAGGCGATCGCGCCGCCGAACGGGTTGACCCGCTCGTCGTCGTCCGCGATGCCGTAGTGGTCCAGGAAGGCGAGCACCTGGACGGCGAACGCCTCGTTGACCTCGAAGGCCTGGATGTCATCGATCGTCAGACCGGCCTTGGCCAGCGCCTTCTCGGTCGCCGGCACCGGGCCGATGCCCATGACCTCGGGCTCGACGCCGGCGAAGGCGTAGCTCACCAGGCGCATCTTGACGGGGAGACCGAGCTCCTCCGCCACGTCCTCGGCAGCGAGGAGGGAGGCGGTGGCGCCGTCGTTCAGACCCGCCGAGTTGCCCGCGGTGATGTTGCCGTGCGGGCGGAACGGGGTCTTCAGGTTGGCCAGGGACTCCATCGTGGTGCCCGGGCGCATCGGCTCGTCCGTGGTGGCCAGGCCCCAGCCGGTCTCGCCGACCTCGGGGTTGGTGTTGCGGATCGAGACCGGCACCAGGTCCGGCTGGATGTCGCCGTTGGCGTACGCCTTGGCGGCCTTCTCCTGGGAGCGCACGGCGTAGGCGTCGCAGCGCTCCTTGGTGATGTGCGGGAACCGGTCGTGCAGGTTCTCCGCGGTCATCCCCATGAAGAGGGCGGACTCGTCGACCAGCTTCTCCGAGACGAAGCGCGGGTTCGGGTCGACGCCCTCGCCCATGGGGTGGCGGCCCATGTGCTCGACGCCACCGGCGACGACGATGTCGTACGCGCCGAAGGCGATGCCGCCCGCGGTCGCGGTGACGGCGGTCAGGGCGCCGGCACACATACGGTCGATCGAGTAGCCCGGGACGGACTTCGGCAGACCGGACAGCAGAGCAGCGGTACGGCCGATCGTCAGGCCCTGGTCGCCGATCTGCGTGGTGGCCGCGATGGCGACCTCGTCGATGCGCTCGACGGGCAGGCTCGGGTTGCGGCGCACGAGCTCCCGGATGCACTTGACGACCAGGTCGTCGGCGCGGGTCTCGTGGTAGATGCCCTTCGGGCCGGCCTTGCCGAACGGGGTGCGGACGCCATCGACAAAGACGACGTCCCTCGCGGTACGAGGCACGGGGGCTCTCCTCCCAGGGACCAACAGGACGTTATGCGCAGACCGCTGTCCATGGGTGGAGCAGCGCTGCCTCACGGCCATGCTACCCGTCGGTAACTAACTTGCCCAGGGGCGACGGGGGGATCAGCCGGTGTGTCCCGCGACACGTCCCCTCGGCCACCCTGCGGCACCCTGCGGGGCGGGCCAACCGAACAGGGGCGCGGGGAACCGCGCGAAACGGGAGACTCGGACCTGCACTTCGGCCCGGGTGGGTGCGGGGCACCTCGGTGGGCCGCTGCGGCGCCGTACCTTCCGATTTCGCGCAGTTCTCCCCCAGCCTTCGGCCGGGAGGTGCCCCCACGCGCCCCTGTCGGGTGAGCCCTACTCGGAGGGGTCGGGGTCGGGTCGGAGCGAAGCGACGAACGCGGCCGCGATCGCCGGTGCGACCAGGTTGACCTGCCACTGGCGGGCGCCGAGCCCCCGCAGGGCCTCCGCCACCGACTCTTCACTCGCCTCCGCCGGCGGCTCCCACGAGACCCGGCGCACCAGGTCCGGCGTGATCAGGTTCTCCGCCGGGAGGTTGTGTGCCTCGGCCAGCTCGGTCACCGCGGCGCGGGCCCCGGACAGACGGGCGGCCGCGACCGGGTCCTTCTCGGCCCAGGCCCGCGGCGGCGGCGGACCCTCGTGCGGCGCGGTCGCAGGCGGCAGCTGAGCCTCGGGGATCTCCCTGGCCCGCTGCAGCGCGGCCATCCACTGCTCCAGCTGCCGCCGGTGGACGCGGGGCCCGAAGCCCTGGACGGCCTGCAGCGCGGCCGCACTGAGCGGCATGGCGAGAGCGGCGTTCACGATCGCGGTGTCCGGCAGGACTCGGCCCGGCGAGACGTCGCGGTCGCGGGCGATCCGGTCGCGGGTCTGCCACATCTCGCGCACGGCCGCCAACTGCCGGCGCCGCCGCACCTTGTGCAGCTGCGAGGTACGGCGCCAGGGGTCGACCCGGGGCGCGGGCTTCGGTGCGTTGGCGATCGCCGCGAACTCCTCGAGCGCCCAGTCGAGCTTGCCCTGGGCGTCCAGCTCCTGTTCGAGTGCGTCGCGCAGCTCGACCAGCACCTCGACGTCCAGAGCCGCGTAGCGCAGCCAGGGCTCGGGCAGCGGGCGGGTGGACCAGTCCACCGCCGAGTGCTCCTTGGCCAGCGTGAGGCCGAGCACGTTCTCGGTCATCGGCCCGAGCCCGACCCGCGGGAAGCCGGCGATCCGCCCGGCCAGCTCGGTGTCGAACAGCACCCGCGGCCGCATCCCGACCTCGGCCAGGCAGGGCAGGTCCTGGGTCGCGGCGTGCACGACCCACTCGGCGTCCGCGAGTGCCTCGCCGAGCGCGGTGAGGTCGGGGCAGGCGATCGGGTCGATCAGCGCGGTGCCGGCGCCGGCCCGCCGCAGCTGGATCAGGTACGCGCGCTGCCCGTAGCGGTAACCGGAGGCCCGCTCGGCGTCGACGGCGACCGGGCCGGTGCCTGCGGCGAAGGCGGCGATGGTCTCGGCGAGCCCTGCCTCGTCCGCCACGACGGGCGGAAGCCCCTCCCTTGGTTCAAGGAGCGGGACCGGGGCTGTCTCTTCTGGGATGGCTGCTACGGCGTCGGTCACCCACCAAGGGTACGACGGCACCCGCGCCCGGGAGTGTTGTCGGACTGGTCAGACTGTGTTCGGACATATGCCGGGGGCGCGTGGTAGCTGCGGGTAGAAGGTGAACCCCGAGGCGAAGGGCGGAGGCGAGGGTGCGGACACTGACGCGCGGCGGCCCGGAGGAAACGTTCCTCCGGGCCGCCGCCGAGGTCTGTGGGCGTCCGTGACGCGGCGCCGGCCTCAGTGGATGATGCCGGTCCGCAGGGCGACCGCGACCATGCCGGCCCGGTCACCGGTACCCAGCTTGCGGGCGATCCGGGCCAGGTGGCTCTTCACGGTCAGGGCGGACAGGCCCATCGCGACGCCGATCGCCTTGTTGGACTGGCCCTCCGCAACCAGTCGCAGGACCTCGACCTCGCGACCGGACAGTTCCCGGTACGCCGTCGGCTGGACACCCGGCGCACCGGGAGCCCCCGGCGCGCCCGCCGCGCCGACCGCACCGGGCATGCCCGGCATGCCGGGGCGGCGCATCCGCCCGGCCAGCCCGGCGGCACCGATCGGCAGGCCGGGTCGGCCCGGCATCGCCACATTGGTACGGGTACCGGTGACCACGTAACCCTTGACGCCGCCTGCCAGGGCGCTGCGCACCGCGCCGATGTCGTCGGCGGCCGAGAGCGCCAGGCCGTTGGGCCAGCCCGCCGCTCGGGTCTCGGCCAGGATGGTCAGCCCGGAGCCGTCCGGGAGGTGGACGTCGGCGACGCAGATGTCGCGCGGGGTGGAGACCCGGGGGCGGGCTTCGGCGATCGAGGAGACCTCGATGACGTCGCGGACGCCGAGCGCCCACAGATGCCGGGTGACGGTGTTTCGGACGCGCGGGTCGGCGATGACCACCATGGCGGTGGGCTTCGTCGGACGGTACGCGACCACGTTTGCGGGGTGCTCGAGAAGGACCGACACCAGGCCTCCTGTGGGGAGTGGCGGACGGAACCCCGATGGGGCGGTCGGAGTGTTCCGCGTTTGGAAAGGGTCACAGACACCTTCGGCATCATCAGTGCCCGGCTTTAGCGAATGATCACGATCTAGTGAGTAACAATACGGACAAATCGCGCAGATGACTGATACGACATGCCCTGAAATCGCACAAAATCGATCAGTATCGACAGTTGATGGTCAGGCCTGGTCGGGGAATTGACACAGAGCACGGTCGAAGCCACACGTCGTCAGCCCTGCGGGTGGCTTTGCGTCCGCTCCGGTGCCGAACGCCCCTGACGGTGTCGAACACACCCCTCAGTGGGAGCGCGGGCGTCGCCGGGCGGGCATCGGGACCACTCCGCCGAGTGACGGCGCGTCGGGCAGCGGCAGGGGCGCGGGGGAGGTCGGCGGGAGCCCGGCGCAGATGCAGAGCAGGTCGCCCCAGGCGGCCAGGTGCCGGTCGAACCTGGCGTCGGCCGGCGTCCAGGACGCCCGTACCTCGATCTCCGTGGACGGGGCCCGCTCGGCCAGCCCGCCGAAGTACTGGGAGGCGCAGAAGGTCACCGTGCCGCTCGGCTCGGCATACCCGGCGCCGTGTGCCTGAAGGGCGTCCGTCAGCCAGGCCCAGCCGACCTCGGAGAGCATGGGGTCGCCGGCCATCTCGGGCTCCAGCTCGGCCCGGGTCATGGTGACGATCCGGAACTCGCCGTGCCAGGCCTCCTGCCCGGCCGGGTCGTGCAGCAGGACCAGGCGGCCGTCCGCCAGCTCCTCGCCGTCCACCTCGACCGAGGCGGTCACCGCGTACGAGAACGGGGCCAGCCGGCGCGGCGCGGGGGCAGGGGACAGCTGAAGCTCGGGGCGCAGTCTCGCCCCGGCCAGCGCCTCGACCGCATTGCGGAACTCGATCGGCGCCGACTCCTTGCCCGTTCCGCCACCTTGTGCGGGGTGCCCGCCGACCGCTGCCATGACCGGAAGCCTAGGTCGGCGAGCGCCGCATTCCGAGTAACTTCCGCCTGCGCGGCGTGCCGACGGACCATTCCGGCCAAGATCTTGGAGGAAGCCACGACTTGCCGTTGCGGGCCAGGCCTGGGGCGCGTGCGAAGATTTGGACCGTGAGTGAGACATCCGCGGCGACCGCCGCAGCCCAGTCCGGTCAGCAACCCAGTCATGCCGCTGTGCGCCAGGGCGCTGCGTACGACTCCGCCTTCCTGCGCGCCGCGCGCCGTGAGCCCGTGCCGCACACCCCCGTGTGGTTCATGCGCCAGGCCGGCCGCTCGCTGCCCGAGTACCTCAAGGTGCGCGAGGGCATCCCGATGCTCGAGTCCTGCATGCGGCCGGAACTCGTCAAGGAGATCACCCTGCAGCCGGTCCGCCGGCACAAGGTGGACGCGGCGATCTTCTTCAGCGACATCGTGGTGCCGCTGAAGGCGGTCGGCATCGACGTCGACATCAAGCCCGGCGTCGGCCCGGTGATCGCCGACCCGATCCGCTCCTTCGAGGACCTGCAGCGGCTGCGCCCGCTGGAGCCGGACGACATGCCGTACATCACGGAGGCCGTCGGCCTGCTGGTGGACGAGCTGGGCTCGACCCCGCTGATCGGCTTCGCCGGTGCCCCCTTCACGCTGGCCAGCTACCTGGTCGAGGGCGGCCCGTCCAAGAGCCACGAGAAGACCAAGGCCATGATGTACGGCGAGCCCGAGCTGTGGGCCGCGCTGGTCGACCGGCTCGCCGACATCACCGCGGGCTTCCTGAAGATCCAGATCGAGGCGGGCGCCTCGGCGATCCAGCTCTTCGACTCCTGGGTCGGCGCCCTCGCCCCCGACGACTACCGCCGCTCGGTGATGCCCGCCAGCACCAAGGTCTTCGACGCCGTCGCCCCGTACGGCGTGCCGCGGATCCACTTCGGCGTCGGCACCGGCGAGCTGCTCGGCCTGATGGGCCAGGCGGGCGCGGACGTGGTCGGCGTCGACTGGCGGGTGCCGCTGAACGTCGCCGCCGAGCGGGTCGGCCCCGGCAAGGCGCTGCAGGGCAACCTCGACCCGGCCGTGCTCTTCGCCCCCACCCAGGCGGTCGAGACCAAGGCCCGCGAGGTGCTGCACGCCGCCCAGGCGCTCGGCGACAGCGGCCACATCTTCAACCTCGGCCACGGCGTGATGCCGAGCATGGACCCGGACGCGCTGACCAGGCTCGTCGCGTTCGTGCACGAGGCCAGCGCGCGGTAGTGGTGCGCCGTCCGGTCAGGGCAGGGGGCCCTGACCGGATCGGTCCGCAGCCGGACCCGATGCGACCTGTCGCAGGCCCGCCCGGGTCGGCCAGAGTTGGGGCATGACCCGAGCACTGATCGTCATCGATGTCCAGGAATCCTTCCGTGCCCGCCCGCTGTGGGAGACCACGTCGGACCCGAAGGTCGCCGAGCAGGTGAACCGTCTGGTCCGGCTCGCCCGCCGGGCCGGGGACCTGGTGGTGTGGGTACTGCACTCCGAGCCGGGCAGCGGCGACGTCTTCGACCCCGCACTCGGCCACGTCCGACTGATGGCGGAGCTGGAGCGCCGGGACGAGGAGCCGCTGATCCACAAGACCTCCCACAACGCCTTCACCACCACCAACCTGCAGCAACTCCTCACCGAGCGCGGCATCCGCGAGCTCACCGTCTGCGGCATCCGCACCGAGCAGTGCGTCGAGACCACCACGCGCGTCGCGAGCGACCTCGGCTACCAGGTCACCTTCGTCACCGACGCCACCGCGACGCACCCCATCCCGCACCGCGACGCCCCGGCCGGCCGGAGCGTCGCCGAACTGCTGGCCGACCCCCGCACCCTGAGCGCCGAGGAGGTCATCCGGCGTACCGAGTACGCCCTCGCCGGGCGCTTCGCCACCATCGCCACGGTCGACCAGCTGGAGGCCGCGGCCGGACTTCGGGCATGATGACCGGATCGTGAGCCACATCGTCTTCTTCCTGGTGCCCGGAGTCCATCTGCTGGACCTGGCCGGCCCGGCGCAGGTCTTCTTCGCCGCCGCGGACTTCGGGCACCCGTACACCCTCGGCTACGTCGCCGAGCAGCCCCAGGTCCCGAGTGCCCAGGGGCTGCCGCTACTGGCCCGGCTCGACTGGCCCGAACTCGGCCCCGAGGACCTGATCGTGGTGCCCGGCTGGCGGGCACCCACCCTGGCCGACAGCCCGGCCATCGGCACGGCCTCGCTCCAGGCCCTGAAGAACCACCACGCCAGGGGTGGAACCGTCGCCAGCGTCTGCGCCGGAGCCGAGGCGCTCGGCCAGGCCGGTCTGCTCGACGGCCGCCGCTGCACCACCCACCACGACGTGCAGGAGGAGCTGGCCCTGCGCCACCCCGGGGCGACGGTCGTCCGCGACGTCCTCTTCACCGCCGACGACCGGGTGGTCACCTCGGCCGGCATCGCGAGCGGCATCGATCTGGCCCTGCATCTGATCGCGACCCGGCACGGCCCCGCCGTCGGCGCCAAGGTGGCGCGGAACATGGTCGTCTACGCCCGGCGCAACGGCCATGAGCCGCAGGCCAGCGCGATGTTCCGGCACCGGTCCCACCTCGACGACACCGTGCACCGCGCCCAGGACCTCATCGATGCCCGCTTCGCCGAGCCACTGCCCCTGCCTTCGCTGGCCGCAGCCGTCGGCGTCAGCGAACGCACCCTCACCCGCCTCTTCACCCGCGCCACCGGCGGCCTCACCCCACTGCGCTACCAGCAGACCCTCCGCCTCGAACGCGCCGAGCACTTCATCAGCCACGGTGCAACGGTCGAGGCCGCCGCCCGTTCGGTCGGCTTCGAGGACCCACGCATGCTGCGCCGCCTGCGCGCCCGCCCGGCCTCCTAGCCCGACCAGCGGCCCTGGTAGCCCGCCTGCGGAGAGTCGGCCGGGCGGCGCCGGCCCTACTCGGTCTCGGCCTGCCGCGGCGCCGGCACGCCCGGGGTGGCGGGCACGATCGGCTCGGCGGTCTCCCCGAGCCGACGGCCGGACCGGAGCCGGCGCAGGCGCCACGCCAGCCAGCCGAGCGGCCCGAGCACCAGCACGAACGGCGCGACCGCCGCGAGGGCGACCAGCAGGGCCCGGACGATCGCGCCCAACACGTGCCAGCCGCCCGAGAGTGCGCCCCCGATCGAACCCCAGAAGCCGCGGTGCTCCTTCGTCGGCTGTGTCGGAGGCACAGCCTCGCCCCGGACCTCCAGCGTGATGGTCGAGAGCGAGGTCCGCGCCGAGAGCTCCTGCTGCTGCCGCTGGAGGGACTCCAGATCGGCCTCGCGGCGGCTGAGTTCGCTCTCCAGCGAGACGATCTCCGAGAGCGACTTGGCGTCCGCCATCAGCGCCCGCACCCGGTCGACGCTGGCCTGCTGGCTCTTCAGCCGGCTCTGCACGTCCACCACCTGCTGGGTCAGGTCGTCGGCCTGGCTGCTGCGCGACAGCACCGAGCCGAGCCCGGCCAGCTGGTCGAGCGTCTGCTGGAAGGACGCCGAGGGCACCTTCAGGGTGAGCCGCCCGCTCACCGGGCCGCCCGTCCCCTCCTTCTCGCCGAACACCGACTCCCCGGCCACATAGCCGCCACCTGCCCCGGCCAGCCCCCGCGCCTCGGTCAGCGTCCTGGCCACATCCTTGCTCTGCAGGGCCAGTTGGGCGCTGTACGCGATCAGCCGCGCCTGGGCGGTGGGCGGTGCCGAGGGCCCGCCCACCCCCGGCTTGGCCGCACCGGCCCCCGGGGCCGCCGGGGCCGCGGCGGCCTTCTCGTCGCCCACCGTCCTCGGCGCCTGCGCCGCAGCGGCATCCGCCCCCGACGAGCTCCTGGACGACTCGCTGCACCCGCCCACCAGGACCGTCGCCGCCGCGATGAGCCCCACCACGGCCAGCGCCGGCCTGCGTCTCACATGCGCCATTCCCGTGCCTCCCACCCTCGTCCGCCATTCCTCGCTCGCCGCCGGGCGCTCTTGGCCCGGTGCCCATTGGCTCGCGAGGGGTGCGCACGCCCGCGCCGGGCGTGTCAGGTCATTTGACGGCACCCGGGCCGGACGGGATCCGTCGCGGTGATCGCAACTCGGTTACGGAAAGGTCGCATTGTGGCCAGGGTGTCCGCTCAGCGGGACACCTCGGCCGCCAGGTACTGCTCCCAGGTGCGGACTCCCACCGCGCGGTCGGGCGCGGTCTGGGCGCCTGAGCGGAACGCCCGGCCGATTCGCCCGGGGATGAACACCGGCAGCACCAGCCGTCGCCTGCCCGCCGCCCGGAGCCAGTCCTTGGCCAGCCGGGTGGCCGGGTAGACCTTGGGCCCGGCCAGATCCGGGACCTGCCCTGCGGGCTCCCCCTGGGCCAACTCGACCAGTCGGTCGGCCACTTCGCCCTGGTCCACGGGCTGGAGCTCCGTCCTGGCCGGCACGATTACGACCGGGAGCTTCGAGACGGCCTTGAGGGCCATGTTGAGCAGCTCGGGGAACTGGGTGGCCCGCAGATTGGTCCAGCCGATCCCCGACTCCGCCAGCAGCCGCTCGCCCTCCAGCTTGATCCGGTAGTACGGGAACGGGTTGCGGTCCACGCCGACGATCGAGATGTTGACGATGTGCTCGACACCCGCTCGCTTCGCGGCGTCGAGCAGGCGGTGGAAGGCGGGGATGTCGTTCTTGGGCCGGCGGGCGTCGCTCGCGCAGTGGATGATCGTACGGACACCCGCGAACGCCTCGTCGAGGCCGTCGCCGGTCGCCAGGTTCCCGGTGAACCAGGCCACACCCGGCTCGGCCGGAAGCTCGGTGCGGCGGGTCAGGGCCCGCACCGGCAGCCCCGTACGCCGCACGCGCTCCAGGACCTCTCGTCCGAGGACACCGGTCGCCCCGGTCACCATGATCACGTTCTCCATCGCACGGCCCTCCGTCGTTGTTGTGCTCTCACTGAGGAGGAACCGGCGGGCTACGCGTTCTGTGACAGTCCCCGCGATTGATCCGCGAGAAATCTCAGTTTCTCCGGGTTGCGGACGATCCGGACCCCGACGACTCCGCCCTCCCCCACCTCGACGAAGCCGGCCGCGGTCAGCTCCCCGTCCTCCCATGAGAGGACCACCGGCTCGCCGTTCGCCTCGGCGATCGCGATCTCCACCCCCGCCGACCAGCGCGCGAACAGGCCGATGAGCAGGCGCGCGACCTTGTTGCGGCCGCTGACCGGGCGCCGGGCCGCACTGACCTTCCCGCCGCCGTCGGCCCACACGGTCACCTGGTCGGCGAGCAGGGCCTCCAACTGCTCCAGTGCCCCCTCCGCCGCGGCCTGCAGGAAGCGGGACAGCAGGTCGGAGCGGACCTCCGCGGACGCGGCGAACCTCGGCCGCCCGTCGGTCAGGTGCTGCTTGGCGCGGCGGTAGATCTGCCGGGCGTTCGCCTCCGAGCAGTCGAGCACCCCGGCGACATCGCGGTAGCTGTACTCGAACGCGTCGCGCAGCACCACCACGGCCCGCTCGGGCGGGGTCAGGCGCTCCATCATCACCAGCATCGCCATCGACACCGCGTCGCGCTGCTCGGCGGTCTCCAGCGGGCCGAGCTCCCCGCCGTCGGTACGGACCGGTTCGGGCAGCCAGGGCCCGACGTACTCCTCCCGCTGCACCCGAGCCGAGGTCAGCCGGTTCAGGCACAGGTTGGTGAGCACCTTGGCGAGCCAGGGCCCGGGGGCGACGACCTGCGCCCGGTCGGCGCCGTGCCAGCGCAGGTACGCGTCCTGCACCGCGTCCTCGGCCTCCGCGGCCGACCCCAGCATCCGGTATGCGAGCGAGAACAGCCGAGGCCGCTGCGTCTCGAACTCCTGCACCTTGTCCACGGGCTCACGGTAGCGCCGGGGCTACGCTGAGCAGGAAACGGCACCTCCCCCAGGAGCGCGTTCCGTCATGTCGCCGGTTCACCGTGGTGTGTGTGGCGCCTCGGCCGTCATCTGCAGCCTCGTGCTCGCGGCCTGCGGCGGGCCGGCCGGTCATGGCGGCCCGGCACCGTCCGGTACGCCGAGCGCTCCTCCCGGCGTGGTGCGCGGGCAGGTCGTACGGCCGCCCGGAGGCGACCCGCGCAGCGGGAACGTCGGCGGGAGCGGAACCGCAGTGCCGGTGAACGGTGACTACATCGAAGCCTCCGACGACCGGGCACAGGTCGTGGCGACGGCTGTGACGGCCATCGGGGGTTCCTTCGAGCTCGTCCTGGCTCCCGGCGCCTATCGGATCACCGAAGGCATCTGCGGTGTCAGCCGGAAGGTCGAGGTCCGGAGTCGGGTGGTCACTCCTCTGGTGCTGTCCATCCCCAACGCCTGCTGATCGGCCGGCGGGGTGGAGTTCCCGGCAAACGAGTGTCTCCCGAGTGTCCGTGGACCGTTCGCCGCCGGCCGCTGCGCACCCTCGTACCAACGTTCCGTACGTGATGAGGGGACATGAATGTCGCACAGACGAAGACTTGCCGGCCGTAGCGGGACACGGTCGGTGCTCGGCCGGGCACTCTCCGCCGCCGTCTCGGTGGCTGTGGCAGCTGTTCCGCTGGTCGGAGCGGCCCACGCGCACGCGGACGACACGCCGTCCGCGCCGTCGGCCGACCGACAGGGGCTCAAGAGCAGCCCGCCGGACCGGACCGTCTACGGCGGGGTGCGGGCTCCCAGGGCGGCGGAGCCGCGACTCAGCGCGGCCGGGGTGTTCGTCATCGATGCCACCGCGGCCGCCAGCAGCGGCGGCGGCAACGAGCCGAGCATCGCGGTCAACCCCGCCAACCCCAACCAGATCGCGATCACCCGGTTCAGCGGCTCCTGGAGCGGCGGCGGCAACACAGACCTCCTCTACTCCGCGGACGGCGGGATCACCTGGACCGAGCGGAGCACCATCCCGCCACCTCCCGGACTCGACGACACAGGCGGAGGCCCGGCCGACCAGACGATCGACTACGGCCGCAACGGCACGCTCTACGGCACCTTCCTCACCTGCAAGCGCAACGCCTCCGGCGGGTGTGACAAGACCCGGGTGGTCACCGGCTCGACGACCGACCCCACCAATTCCGCCTCGTGGAGCTGGAACGGCAACCCCGCCCAGCTCACCAGCGGCACCCGTACCAACGCCGACCAGCCCTGGCTCCTGATCAACCGTGATCCGACCACGGCGAGCCAGGACAACGTCTACGTCGGGTACCAGGACTTCGGCGGCAGCCCGGACGCCCGCGTCGCCGTCTCCTTGGGCGCCACCCCGGTGAACATCACCCGGGACAACAAGTCGGGGACGATGAGCCCGCTGGTCACCAACGGCGGGCACCGTCTCGCCGTCGACCCGCGCCCCAACTCGGCGGGCGGCGTTGGCGCGGTCTACTCCCTCTACCAGCAGACCTCGGGGACCAGCCAGCCGGTGAGCACCACCTACAAGCTCAACCGGTCCACCGACGGCGGCACGACCTGGACCCTGAACGGCAGTTCCGACGGCCTCACCGTGGACACCGTCAACAGCGACCAGGGCAACGCCAATTCCTGGAGCTACAAGTTCGGCGGAGTGAACGCGCTGCTCGGCGGCATCGACCATGCGGCCGTCGACCCGACCAACGGCGACGTGTACGTGGTCTACGGTCAGGACGTCTCAGGCACCAACCAGCTGAAGATCCGTCGACTCGCCGACAACGGCTCGGGCGGGCTCGCGATCGGCGCGGCCTCCAACGTGTCGAGCTCGACCAACTCGGCGCTTCCCTCGGTCGCCGTACTGTCCGACGGCACGATCGGCGTCCTCTACGACACCTTCGACGGAGACAACGCGGCCGGCTTCCCGACCTTCTCGGCGCACCTCGCCCGGAGCACCGACCACGGCGCGACGTTCAGCGACACCGTCCTGCAGTCCTTCCAGTCGCCGGCCAAGAACAAGACCGGCTGTACGGGTACGGACACCACGTGCGCCCGGCAGCGCGTCCTCGGCGACTACCAGCAGCTCAAGGCGGTCGGCACCACCTTCTACGGCGCCTTCCCCGGGGCCACCGGCGGTGCGAACCCGACCACGACGCCGGTGATCGACGCGATGTTCTTCAGCGTGCCGCAGGCCACGACTGCCACCCTGGCCTCCTCGGCCAACCCGTCGGTGTACGGCCAGCCGGTGACCTTCACCGCCACCGTCAACCCGGTCCCGGACGGCGGCACGGTGAGCTTCACGGTCGACGGCAACGCGCTCGGGAGTGCAGTGGCGGTCGACACCACGACCGGTCAGGCGACCTCCAGCTCCATCGCCACACTGACTCCCGGCACGCACACCGTGGACGCGAGCTACAGCGGCAACGCCA
Organism: Kitasatospora atroaurantiaca; assembly: GCF_007828955.1. Taxonomy (NCBI): domain Bacteria; kingdom Bacillati; phylum Actinomycetota; class Actinomycetes; order Kitasatosporales; family Streptomycetaceae; genus Kitasatospora; species Kitasatospora atroaurantiaca. The sequence goes on from NZ_VIVR01000001.1 coordinate 5,622,762, forward strand.
ACTTCAAGGCGGCCACCGCACCGAGCCTGACACAGGTGGTGAACCGGGCGCCCGTGGCCACCACGCCGACCCCGTCGGCGAACCCCTCGTCGTACGGCCAGCCGGTGACCTTCACGGACGTGGTCTGCCCGGCACCGCCCAGCACCAGCCCGACGTCACCACCCACGGGCACGGTTCTCTTCAAGGACGGCACCACCACGCTGGGAACCGGCACCCTCGCGCCCGGCGGTGGCACGAACTGCGCCCAGACCCAGATCACCTGGTCGAACCTGCTGCCCGGAACCCACACCATCACGGCCTCGTACTCCGGCGACGGCAACTACCTGCCCGGAGACCTTGAGAGCCTCTCGCAGACCGTGGCCTGCGCACGGACGATCACCGGCACGGTGGGCGACGTCATCGCCACCGGACCGAGCACCTGCATCGTCGACGCGACGGTCAACGGCTCGGTGGTGGCCCGGCCCGGTGCCGGCCTGTTCGTCGGCAACTCGACGGTCAACGGAAGCATCGAGACCAGGAACGGCACACTGCTCGCGGTGTGCGGGACCCACGTCACCGGCTCTGTGAAGTCCAGCGGGGCGAGCGGCTTCGTGGTCGTCGGCGACCCCGGTGACGACGGCTGCGCGGCCAATCGGGTCGACGGCTCGGTGGAGCTGCGCAACAACCGCGGCGGCGCGGAGATCGTCGGCAACCAGGTCGGCGGGTCGGTGATCGTGGTCGGTACCACGGGAACCGGTCCGTTCCCCGAGGACTCCCGCGCGGAGATCGAGGGCAACACCATCGGCGGCGCCCTGCACTGCACTGGCAACACTCCGCCTCCGACGAACGGCGGCAACCCGAACACGGTGAGCGGGCCCCGGAACGGCCAGTGCTCGATGCTGTAGCCGGACGCTGAATCGGATCGCGGGTGCCCGGCCTCTCCGGCCGGGCACCTTGCGTTTCTCAGTGCCCGCGGGCGACCTCGGCGGTGAGCCAGGCGAGGTACTCCGGGCTGCCGGTGAGGATCGGAGTGGCGATCACCTCCGGTGTGTCGTAGGAGTGTTCGGCCTTGAGGTGGGCCTCCAGGGCCGGGTAGCGGGCTGCGGTGGTCTTGAGCAGGATGCGCCACTCCTGGGCCGTCTCGACCGAGCCCCGCCACCAGTAGGTGGAGGTGATCGGGCCGTCCACCTGGGCGCACGCGGCGAGGCGGGCGGTGACGGCCGAGCGGGCGAGAGCGGCGGCTGAGTCGGGGCTGTCGGTGGTGGTGAGCACCGTCAGGTGGTCGGTCATGCGCCCGATCGTAGGGCGAGGCGGGCGTACGCGCGGACGTTCGCGTCCGAGTCGGCAACCGACCCGCCCGATGAGCTGACCGACTGGCGTGCGACACCTGGATTGAGGGCTTTCCGGACGGCTCTGCAAGACTGCGAGACATGGCAGAACCTCATGTCGTGGTGATCGGCGGTGGCATCGCGGGGCTCACCGCGGCCTACCTGAGCAGTGGCGCCGCCCGCGTCACGCTGTTGGAGGCCTCCGGGCGGTTCGGCGGGAAGCTGTTGGCCGGCGAGGTCGGCGGCGTACGGGTGGACCTCGGGGCGGAGTCGATGCTGGCCCGGCGGCCGGAGGCCGTGGAGCTGGCCCGGGACGTCGGCCTGGGCGAGGAGCTGGAGCCGCCCAGCACCGCCAAGGCCGCGATCTGGACCCGCGACGCGCTGCGCCCGCTGCCCGGCGGCCAGCTGATGGGCGTCCCCGGCGACCTCGACGCGCTGGCCGCGTCCGGGGTGCTGTCCGAGGAGGGCCTGAAACGGGCGCGCCACGAGGAGCGGACGCCCGCGGTCGGTGCGGACATCGCGATCGGCGACTACGTCGCGGCCCGGCTCGGACGGGAGGTCGTGGACCGGCTGGTCGAGCCGCTGCTCGGCGGCGTCTACGCCGGCCAGACCGCCGAGATCTCGCTCCGCGCCGCCGTGCCCGCCCTGCTGCCGATCGCGCAGAGCGGCGGCCCGCTGGTCGCCGGGGTGCACGAGCTGGTCGGCCGGGCGCAGAGCAGCGGCGGCCCGGTGTTCCAGGGCATCCGCGGCGGTATCGGCACCCTCCCCGAGGCCGTGGCGGACGCCTGCCGCAAGGCCGGCGCCGACCTGCGCACCGACAGCCCGGTGGACGAGCTGCGCCGTACCCCCGAGGGCTGGCAGGTGGTCAGCAACGGCGAGGTGCTGCACGCCGACGCGGTCGTGCTCGCCGTCCCCGCACCGCAGGCCGCCCGGCTGCTCGCCACGGACGCCCCGGGTGCCGCCGCCGAGCTGCGCGCCGTCGAGTACGCGGGCATGGCCCTGGTCACCCTGGCCTTCCGCCGCGCAGACCTCCCCGAGCCGCCGGCCGGCAGCGGCTTCCTGGTGCCCCCCGTGGACGGCCGGCAGATCAAGGCGTCCACCTTCTCCTCCAACAAGTGGGGCTGGCTGGACCGCGCCGCCCCCGAGGCCTTTCTGCTGCGCACCTCGCTCGGCCGCCACCGGGAGGAGGCCGTCCTCGACCTGCCGGACGAGGAGCTGGTCGCCCGCTCGCTCGCCGACCTCGGCGAGGCGGTCGGGCTGCGTGCGAAGCCGTACGACACGGCCGTCACCCGCTGGCCGAGCGGTCTGCCGCAGTACCCCGTCGGCCACCTCGACCGGGTGGCCAGGATCCGCGCCCAGGTGGCAGGGCTCGGCGGGCTCGCCGTCTGCGGGGCCGCGTACGACGGGGTGGGCATCCCCGCCTGCATCGCGAGCGCGCGCCGGGCCGTCAACGAGGTGTTGACCCCGGGCGCCGGTACACGAGCCACGGAAGGGACAATGGGCGCATGACTGAGTCCACTGAACAGCAGCCTGCGAAGAAGAAGGCCCGCGACCTCAACCAGGTCATCCGCTACACCATGTGGTCGGTGTTCAAGCTCAAGGGTGAGCTGCCCGAGGACCGCGCCGCCCTCGCGGCCGAGATCGAGGAGCTGTTCGAGCAGCTGGCCGCCAAGGACGTCACGGTGCGCGGCACCTACGACGTGTCCGGCCTGCGCGCCGACGCCGATGTGATGATCTGGTGGCACGCGGAGGACTCGGACGACCTCCAGGAGGCGTACAACCGCTTCCGCCGTACGGCCGTCGGCCGCGTCCTCGAGCCGGTCTGGTCGAACATGGCGCTGCACCGCCCGGCGGAGTTCAACAAGTCGCACATCCCGGCGTTCCTCGCCGACGAGCGCCCGCGCGACTACGTCTGCGTGTACCCGTTCGTGCGCTCCTACGAGTGGTACCTGCTCCCCGACGAGGAGCGCCGCGCGATGCTCGCCGAGCACGGCCAGATGGCCCGGGGCTACCCGGACGTCCGGGCCAACACGGTGGCCTCCTTCGCGCTCGGCGACTACGAGTGGCTGCTCGCCTTCGAGGCGGACGAGCTGCACCGGATCGTCGACCTGATGCGGGACCTGCGGCCCTCCCGCGCGCGGCTGCACGTCCGCGAGGAGGTCCCGTTCTACACGGGCCGCCGCAAGCCCGTTGCCGAGCTGCTCAACGGCCTGGTCTAAGGCCCCCTTGAGGGGCCACCACAGGGGCGCGGGGAACTGCGCGAGTTCGGAAGGTGACGGCCTGAGCCTTCCGGTTTCGCGCAGTTCTCCCCCAGCCTTCGGCCGGGAGGTGCCCCCACGCGCCCCTGGTGGTTTGCCACCTGCGTGGGGCAGCGCCTGCCGTCGTAGGCTCAGTTGCGGAGTGCTGCCCGCAGCCGGGCGTCCGGCAGGGCCGCCGGGCCGACCATCGCCACGGCCGTCAGCAGCTCCTGCTCGGAGTCCTCCGCCGGGCCGAAGGGCCGCGGGAGCCGTACGCTGCGCAGCACGTCCTGCCCGGCGGGCGCCGCCCACCGGGTGTACGGATGCACGTCGACCCGCGCCATCAGCAGGGTGCCGCTGGTCAGGATCAGCGGCAGCGAGAACCAGGCGACGGCCGTGCCCGCGTCCCCGGTGCCCGGCGCTGACATCGCCAGCGAGGCTCCGAGCAGCACCAGGCAGAGCAGCAGCGACTGCCGGACCTGCCGCACCGCCCGCAGGGTGCTCTCCCGCACCGCCGCCGGGGTGGCCAGCCCGGCCAGCATCAGCCGGCCGCCGATCTCCAGCACGGTCGGGTGCGCCGCCAGCTCCTCGCGCAGCGGCGCCGTCCGGCACTGCCCCTCCGGGCCGATGGCGGCGATCAGAGCCCGCTCGAGCCGGGTGCGGCCCTGCGGGTCGACCACCGTGGTCCAGCCGGTGTGGGCGAGGTGCAGCCGGCCGCGCGCGCTCATCAGGACGAGGACCAGGTCGACCACTCTGGCCGGACCGCCGGCCAGGTACGCGGTCTCGTACAGCCCGATCCCCACCGCCTCGTTGGGGTAGAGCTGTTCGGCGCCGGCGAGTGAGTCGGCGGTGGCTGCCACCCGCACCAGCCGGAGACAGGAGAGCACGGCCGCGAGGCAGGCGGGTATCAGGAGGAGCAACCACATGGGCTTGTTGTAGACCGAGGCCGGGCAGTTGCGGACCGGAACGCCCGTCCGCGATACCGAACTGTGACCGGCCGACGGCTCACGACCCGCAGCTGGAGCCGCCACCGCAGCTGCTCGAGGACCCGCAGCTGCTGGAGGACGAGCCGCAACTGCTGCTGGAGGACCCGCAGCTGCTGCTCGACGAGGCGCAGCCACCGCCCGAGGACGACCCACAGCTGGACGAACCGCAGCTCGACCCGCCCGAGCCGCCCGAGCCGCCGTCCGAGGGTGCCCCGCACCAGGTCGGCGTCGGTCCCGAATCGCCGCTGCACGAGAAGACCGTGCTGTTCGACGGCCCGTTGAGCGAGGCCACCCGCGCCAGCAGCGCGGCCCGGAGCTCCTCGTCGTCCAACGCCTGGACGCCCTCCAGCGCCACCGCACCGAGCACCAGCGCGCTGCCCGCCCCGACACCGGTGCGCGGGCGCCACGGGTTGGAAGCGCTCCGCATCAGGGCCAGCTGCCGCACCCCGGCCGGGGTGATCCGCGCCTTGCCCGGCTTGGTGGCGGCCAGCCAGAGGATCCCGAACAGCAGCAGCCCGAAGAAGGCGAAGACCGGCGGCATGCTGGTGTCCCGCTCCTGCCAGGGCCGGCTCGCCCAGGAGACCGTCGCGAGGACCCCGAGCGCCACCGTGGCCAGCAGGGCGAGCCAGAGCAGCCGCCGCGCCCGGACGACCCTGCGGTGAAGGTCCGGCCGGCGCATCAGACCGCGGTCGGCCAGCCGGTCGCCGATCCGCTGGACGGATTCGCTGCGCATCACCGCCCGGCGGAGCTGGTCCAGGTGCCGCTGCCCGGCCGGCCCGGCAGCCGCTATCAGCGCGGACTCGACCTCGTCCTGCACCCGCCCGTCGGTCAGGGTCACCAGCCGCTCGCGCGAGACGATCAGCCGGCCCTCCTGCTGCATCCGGATGATCACGGTGTCCGCGACCCGCTCGGGCCCGCCGGCCAGGAAGGCCGCGTCCAGCAGCGGCAGTCCGCGGCCCGGCAGCCCCTGCGGGTACGGCACCCGGCGCATCCGCTGCAGTGCGGTGGATGCGCCCAGTCCGGCGAGGACCACCAGGGCGGCGGCGATGATGAACTCGGTGTACCACATCGGCTTTCCCCCGAAAGTGAGTTGGACTAGCTCCTCGGCCGCGGCCGGCGCCGCGTGGCCACGGCCACCGGCCGTAGCCACCGCTCCAGCTCCGGCCGCCAGGCCGCCGACGGCTCCTCGGCGGCGGCCCACTCCGCGAACGCCCGCGCATCGGCCCGGTAACCACCGCCGACCGGGCCCCGCCGCGCGTACCGAAGGAAGAGCGGGCCGAACTCGGTGCCCAGGATGCGCTGCACCTCCGGTGCGACGCGCGCCACGGTGTCCCGGCGTTTGGCGGCCAGGCCGCGGGCCTGGACGTGTACCTGTCTGCGGTCGAAACCGCCCGGCACCGGCCCGTCCGCCACCAGCGCGGCCAGCAGTTCGGCCTGCCGCCGGGCCAGCCCCGCACGGGCCAGCACCAGCTCCGGATCGCCGGCCCTCACCAGGTACTCGAAATGCTCAGACATGCTGCAGCTCCCCCTTCAACACCCGCCGGATCGCGTCCAGTTCGCCCGCCAGCTCGAGCGGCGGCGGGAAGTTGTCGTCCCGTTCCAGCAGGACGCCCGGTGGCACCGCCCGCGCGCAGAGCGCGGCCAGTACCTCCAGCACCGGCTCGCTCACCGGATGCGCGTGGGTGTCGTGCCACACCCCGTCGGTCTCGATCCCGCCTGCCACATGCACGTACGCGATCGCCTCCAGCGGCAGCCGGTCGAGCTCGGCGGCCACGTCCAGGCCCAGGTTGACCCGGTTGGTGTGCAGGTTGGCCACGTCGATCAGCAGCCGCACCCCGGTCCGCTCGACCAGTTCCGCCAGGAACTCGCCCTCGGTCAACTCGTCCTCCGGCCAGGCGAGATGGGCGGCGATGTTCTCCAGCGCGAGCGGTACCGGCAGCTCCTGCTGGGCGATCCGGACGTTCTCCGCGATCACCCGCAGCGACTCCCGCGAGCGTGGAACGGGCAGCAGGTGCCCCGCTTCGAGGCCGCCTGCCCGGACGAACGCCAGGTGTTCGGTGACCAGCGGTGAGCCGAGCGCCTCGGCCGCCGTGGCGAGCCTCGACAGCCGGGCCCGGTCAGGGAGTTCCGCCCCGCCCAGGCCCAGCGCGACCCCGTGCGGGACGGCGGTGACGCCGCGGTCCCGCAGGATGCGCAGCGACTCGGGCAGCCGCCCGGCACGCAGGCTGTCGACGCACAGGTTCTCGGCGACCACCTCGACCCAGTCCAGGCCGGGCAGCCGCTCCACCACGGTGTCGATCTCCGCCCGCCAGCCGACGCCGACACCGAGAGACCGGGTTACGGAAGCCATGAGAATCCACCTCCTTCGGAGGGACCGCCGATCGGCGTGGTCACGCTTGCTCGGGGGAGGAGCCCCCGCTGCTGAGGGTGTGTCCCCACAGCGCCCTCGCCAACCCGCTACGGGCATTCTCAGAGCTGAACTTGAGCTTTCCGTCGCTTCCCGTCGCTCGCTCGAAAATTCAGTGGCTCAGGTGTCCCCCGGTGCCTACGGTGACTCCCATATGACTCTGATGATCCGTGACTTCCGCCCCGCCGATGCCGAGGCCGCCGCAGCCGCGTACAGCGCGGGCCGCCCGCACCTGCTGATGACCCCCGAGACGGTCGGCTACCTGACCGCCCATGTCTCCCCCAAGATGCACTACCGGCTGCTGGTCGCCGAACTCGACGGCCGGGTGGTCGGCACCGTCCGCTGCGGCGTGCATGCCGACAGCAGCACGCCGGGGCAGGGCTTCGCCAACGTGAGCGTGCTCCCCGAGCACCGCCGCCAGGGGGCCGGCGGGGCGCTGCTGCAGGCGGCGGAGAAGCACCTGGCGGCGTACGGGGTGACGCAGGTCCACGCCTGGGCCGACGACGAGCCCGCCGCCCAGGACTTCGCCGCGAGGCGCGGCTACCGGCGCGGCCGGATCTGCCACTTCGCCCACCTCGACCTCACGGCAGGACTCCGGCCGGTGCCGCCGCTGCCCTCGGGCATCGAACTGCGCCAGGCCACCGAGTACCTGGACGACCCGTACCCGCTGTACGAGGTCGACGTCGCGGGCGCCCTGGACGAGCCCGGTGACGTCGACGCGTCGGAGCAGGAGTACGAGGCCTGGCTGGCCGAGATCTGGAACCGTCCCGACCTCGACCGCGAGCTCACCGTCGTCGCGGTGGCCGACGGCCGGCCGGTCGCCTTCAGCGCCGTCCAGACCGACGGTGGCTCCCGCTACTGGTCCGCCTTCACCACCACCCGGGCGGAGTACCGGGGGCGCGGCCTGGCCAAGCTGGCCAAGACCCACTCCCTCCACCGCGCCCTCGCCGCGGGTCTCACCGACGCCTACACCAACAACGACGCCACCAACGCCCCGATGCTGGCCATCAACGACTGGCTCGGCTACCGGCGCTGCGCGAGCGAGTGGAAGTTCATCCGCGACCTGTCCGCGGACGGCAACACTCCAGCACCTTAGGGGGCTCCGCCAGGCGGGCATCCGATCAGGATTGGGCAGCCCCTGTGGTTGGCCCGCCGCCCTCACCTACGGGCGCGGCGGGCCGCTGGACAGGTCAGGCGACGTCCACCCCGTGGGCGCGGGCCAGGCCCGCCAGGCCGTCGGCCCAGCCCTGGCCGACGGCGCGCAGCTTCCAGACCTCGCGGTGCCGGTAGAGCTCGGCGACCAGCATGGCCGAGATCGCCGGATCGGCCGGCGGGCTGAAGGCCCAGGCCGAGCCGGCGGCTCCGCGTACCTCCAGGCCGGCCTCGCGCAGGTCGGCGCAGCTGGCCCCCGAGTCGGAGTCCATGTTGACCGAGACGGCGATGCGGTCCACGGCCGCCGGGAGCGCCGGGACGCGTAGCGTCGCCCGCTCCGAGGAGCGGCCCGCGGTGCTCTCCTTCGGATGCAGCGTCACGCTGCCGTTCGCCGCACTCGGCTGGTGGTAGAAGACGAAGTCCTCGTCGCTGCGGACCACACCGTCGGCGGTGAGCAGCAGCAGGGTGAGGTCGGCCTCCGCCCCGGTGGAGCTGAAGCGGACGGACACCTCGGTGAGGTCGGCGGCGGGGATGACCGCGTTCTCGCCGGGTGACAGCGACACCGCCGGCGCCTGGGGGGACGGTACGGCGGGCCCGCCGAGCCGTCCGCGCAGCCCGTGCTCCTTGAGCAGGCCGACCAGCGTCGGGCCGTCGATCAGGGTCAGCGGCTTGCCCTCGACCCAGCGGCGCGAGCCCGGCCCGAAGCCCGAGGTGGTCACCAGGATGCCCAACTTGGCACCCTGGCGGACCATCGTGGCATCGAGGTCGCGGACCGCCGTGGGCGGCACGGTGTGCCGGTAGCGCTTGGCCTGGATGACGATCTGGCCGCCGGTGACCGGATCGGGGTCCTCGGCCAGGACGTCCACGCCTTCGTCCCCGCTGCGGGCGGTGGTCCTGGTCCGCAGCCCGCGCGCTCGGAACAGCTCGGCGATGAGCTCCTCGAAGGCGATCGGGTCCATCTCGAACAGGTCGGGCTCGTCCTCCGAGGCATCCTCGCGGTGGGCCCCGACCTCGTCCGCGAGCCGCTCGGTCCGCACCGCTTCGGACTTGTCGGGCCGGGCGGAGAGCCGCCCGCCCAGGCCGTCCACCAGGCAGCTGACGGCCTCCACCCGCTCCAGGTCGACCGCGAGGAAGTCGGCTCGCTCGACCATGACCGAGACGAGGTAGCGCTGCTCCTCCCGCCCGGTGGCCGGGTTGACCGCCGCCGCATAGCCGTTGAGGGCCACCGAGTCGAGACGCTGCTCGGCGTCCGCGCGGAACAGCTCGGCGAGCACCCGGAGCGCGCACTGGGCGAGCACCTCGCGGTACAGCTCCCGGCTCTTGGTGGCCGGGCGGGCGACGTCCACGTCGCGGTCGTCGGTCTTCACGTACCGGATCCGGGAGAGCGGCGGCACCACCTCGAAGTCGGGCAACTGCCAGTCGACGACGAGCTGGCGGGCTCCCTCGTCCCAGGCCAGTGTCCCGTCCTTCGGGAACTCCTCCGGCCAGTCCGTACGCCAGAACAGCGCCGTCTCGAAGAACTCGGTGACCCCGCCCGCCGCGAGCCTGGCGGCCTGGCCGGTGTACTCACCGGCGAGGCGCTGCTGCTCCGCGGCCCAGGAGTCGTACTGCGCCCGGTACTCGCCGAGCCGCTGCAGGCGCTGCTGGTCGGCGGCCTGGGCCGCGCGCCAGTCGTACTCGAACCGCGCCTGGGCGTGGGCCGCCTGCTCGTCGTACTGGCGGCGGGCCATGGGGTTGAGCGCCTGCGCCCCGGTCAGGGGCGGTATCCGGTACCAGGCCGGGTCCGGCATCGGGACGGGTGTGCCGAGGGGGCCGGGGTCGAAGGGCGCCAGGCGGACGGGCTCCTGCAGGTCCGCGAGGCTGAACGGCCGCCCGCGCAGCCCGGTGGCCAGGATGCCCTGCAACTCGGCGACCCGGTCGTCCAGTTCGGCCGTCCGCCGGGCGGCATCGGCCTCCCGCCCCTGCTGGTAGGCCCGCAGGGCCTCCTTCTCGCCCTGGGCGGCCGCCCGCTGCGCGTCGCGCTGGGCCCGCTCGTACTGGCGCTGCGCGGCGACGGCGGCCCGTCGCTGCGCCTCCTGTTGGCGTTGCTGCTGACGCTGCGCCTCCGCCAGGATTCCCAGTACTCCGGAGCTGCGACGCCGTGCCACCGTGGTCCTCTCTTGCCAGACTGACGGATGATCAGTCTGGCACGAACCGGGACCACGGCGACAGCCGTCCGGCGGCTACTCCGCGGGCTTGAGGGTCAGCGAGATGCTGTTGATGCAGTACCGCTGGTCCGTCGGCGTGCCGTAGCCCTCGCCCTCGAAGACGTGCCCGAGGTGCCCGCCGCAGCGCGCGCAGCGGACCTCGACCCGGCGCATGCCGAGCGTGGTGTCCTCGATGTACTCGACCCGGTCCTCGGCCAGCGGCGCGTAGTACGACGGCCAGCCGCAGTGGCTGTCGAACTTGGTCTCGCTGCTGAACAGCTCGTAACCGCAGGCCCGGCAGCTGTACACGCCCACCGTCTTGGTGTCGGTGTACTCGCCGACGAAGGGCCGCTCGGTGCCGGCCTCGCGGAGCACGTGGTACTCCTCGGGGCTGAGCTCGGCGCGCCACTCGGCGTCGGTCTTCTCGATCTCGTAGCTCACGGCGTGCTCCCTCGGGACGGTGTCAGGCCTTGGTTGCAACGCTCGCGAGCTGGGTCAGGATTTCCGGGCCCAGGTTGGTGACGTCCCCGGCGCCCATGGTCAGCACCAGGTCGCCGGGCTTCGCCAGGCCTGCCAGCAGCGCGGGGGCGGCCGCGAAGACGTGCTCGGCCCGGACGTCGGCGCCGGCCCGGAGCGCCGCGTCGATGATCAGCTCGCTGGTGACGCCGGGGATCGGGTCCTCGCGCGCCGGGTAGATGTCGAGCACCACCGAGGCGTCGGCCATGGCGAGGGCCTGCCCCATCTCCTCGGCGAGCTGCTGGGTCCGGCTGAACAGGTGCGGCTGGAAGACCACCAGCACCCGCCCGTCGGCCGCCTCGCGGATCGCCTCCAGGTCGGCGGCCATCTCGGTCGGGTGGTGGGCGTAGGAGTCGATCACCTGGACGCCCGCGGCCTCGCCCTTGAGCTGCAGACGGCGGCGCACACCGGTGTAGCTGCCGATGGCCTTGGCCAGGTCGGCGGCCGGGATGCCCAGCGCCACACCCGCCGCCAGCGCGGCGACGGCGTTGTGGGCGTAGTGACGGCCGGGGACGGAGACCGTGAAGGCCAGCTCGGCGCCGTCCAGCAGGACGGTGACCTCGCTGGTCATCCCGCGCGCGACCACCGACAGCACCCGGACGTCCGCGTCCTCGGCGGCGCCGACGGTGACCACGTTCAGGCCCTCCCGGCCGGTCACCCGGGCCGTCAGCTCGCGGGCGCCGGCGTGGTCGGCGGAGACCACCAGGGTGCCGCCGGGGACGATCCGGCCGACGAAGGTCTCGAAGGACTCGTAGATCTCGTCCATCGAGGCGTAGTTGGCGTGGTGGTCCAGCTCCACGTTGAGGACGATCGCGACCTCGGGGGCGTACTTGTGGAAGCTGCGGTCGCTCTCGTCAGCCTCGGCCACGAAGATGTCGCCGACGCCGTGGTGGGCGTTGGAGCCCGGCACGTCCAGGTCGCCGCCGATCGCGTACGAGGGGTCGAGGCCCAGCTCGGCGAGGCTGACGGCGAGCATGCTGGTGGTGGTGGTCTTGCCGTGCGTACCGGCCACGGCCAGCGCCCGGCGGCCGCCCATCAGCGCGGCCAGCGCGTCGGAACGGTGCACCACCGGGATGCCGCGCTCACGGGCGGCGACCAGCTCGGGGTTGTCGGCGCGGATCGCGCTGGAGACGACGATGCTGCTGGTCCCGGCCGGGACGTTCTCGGCGGCGTGCCCGACGTACACGTCCGCGCCCAGCGCCCGCAGGGCGAGGACGGTCTCGGACTCCTTGGCGTCGCTGCCGGAGACCTTGGCTCCGCGGACCGCGAGGATCTTCGCCAGGCCGGACATGCCCGCCCCGCCGATGCCGATGAAGTGCGGGGCGTGCAGGTCGTGGGCGGCGTCGTTCAAGAGAGTGCTCCGTACAGACGGGGAGGGGAGAAGGGCGAATCGTCCTCGCGGGCGTTCCGCAAGGACGATTCTGCACTACCGGACGATGGGCCCCTCCTGCCCGTTGGCGGGCGAGGAGGGAGGGATCAGGAGTCGCTGGCGAAGAGCTTGAGCACCGGGACGCCCACCTTGTGTCTGGCCTGGGAGGCCCAGTCGCGGTGGAAGAACTCCTCGACGAAGTGCGGCGAGGTCAGGACCAGTACCTCGTCGGCACTGGTCTCCTCGACCACCTCACGCAGTCTGTCCAGCGGGCTCTCCTCGACCACCTCACCGGTCGCCTCGGCACCTTTGGCACGCAGGTGGCGCAGGCTGTGCTCCAGCGACTCGCTCGCCAGCGTGGGCGCGTGCTCGGTCTCGTCGTGCTCGTGAACCACCTTGTCGAGATGGCCCAGGGCCACGTCGTCGAGTGCGCGGAGCAGTTCGTCCTGCTTGCCGCGCGGTTGCATCAGGACGACGAAGGAGACCTTCTCGTCGCCGTGGAGCGTGGTGACCAGCTCCACATCGGCGTCGGAGAGCGCCTTTTCGATCATCAGTACGGTCTTGAACACGTGAGTCCCTTCGCAGTTGCAGGCCCCCGGGTCCGGTGTCCCTTCCCATACTGCCCGGAGGAAGCTTTCCCCACGCTGCACACGCGCCACATGGGCCACGTAGGGGCCAAATCACGGGGAATCGGGCGCGGAACCGGCCTGACGCAGGTAACGAGTGAAGAGGAATCCTTTCTGCTCGATCAGTGACACCAGCCGCATCCGCTGCGCCGCGGGCATCTGCGGCCCCTGGAGGATCCGCGGCGCGTCGCCCCCGCTGAGCAGCGGCGCCAGCGACAGGCACAGCTCGTCCAGCAGGCCGTCCGCCGCCAGCTGCGCGAGCAGCCGCGGACCGCCCTCGGTGAGCTGCCGGGTCCAGCCCCGGTCGGCGAGCGCGGCGACCGCCGCCGGCAGGTCCACCGACCCCTCGCCCGCCACGACCACGTCGGCCAGCTCGGCCACCGCCTTGCGGGCCTCGGCGGGGGAGTCCTCGGTCGTGATCACCACCGTCCGCACCAGCGGTTCGGTGAACAGCGGTGCCGCCAGGTCGAGGGTGAGACTGCGGCTGACGATCGCGATGGCCGGAGCCGGCGCCTGCCCGGCCGCGGCCCGGGCCGCCGCGAAATCCGCCCGCGCCCGAGCCGGCCGGTACCCCTCGGCCCGTACCGTCTCCGCACCCACCAGCACCACGTCCGCGAGCGCCCGCAGGACACCGAAGATCCGCTTGTCGGCGTCCCCGGACAGTCCCTCGGACAGCCCCGCCAACCGGGCCGCCCCGTCCAGCCCCGACACCATGTTGGCCCGGAGCCAGCCACGGCCGTGCTCCACCTGCTCGGGGTACGCGTACACGGCGGCGAGCGCCTCCAGCGACTCGACGTCGTCCTGAGGTGTGCCGAACGGGCTGATCAGCTGCTGCATGAGATCGAGTCTTCCACGGCCGGTACCCTCTACTAACGTGCCCGCTGCCTCCCGCCCCGAAGCCATAACCGCGACCCCGCTCGCGCTCACCGACCGCCGTCCGGTGGTGCCCGCCGAGCGGCTGGTCGCCGAGATGGTCCCGCCGCCGCGTTTCTCCGGCGTCAGCTTCGGCACCTACCTGCCGGACAGCTCCCAGCCCAGCCAGTACGAGGCCGTGCAGGTGCTGGAGGAGTTCGCCGCGGCGCTGAACAACGGCAGCGGCGGGGCGCCCAAGCGCAGCTGGTTCCGCCGCTCGGCCCCGGCGCCCAGCGGCCCGGCCGGGGTCTACCTGGACGGCGGGTACGGCGTCGGCAAGACCCACCTGCTCGCCTCGCTCTGGCACGCCACCCCGGGCCCCAAGGCCTTCGGCACCTTCGTCGAGCTGACCAACCTGGTCGGCGCGCTCGGCTTCCAGCAGGCCGTGCAGACCCTCTCCGGTCACAAGCTGCTCTGCATCGACGAGTTCGAGCTGGACGACCCGGGCGACACCGTCCTGGTCTCCACCCTGCTCGGCCGCCTGGTCGACAACGGGGTCAAGCTCTGCGCCACCTCCAACACCCTGCCCGAGAAGCTCGGCGAGGGCCGGTTCGCCGCCGCCGACTTCCTGCGCGAGATCCAGGGCCTCTCCGCGCACTTCCGGCCGCTGCGGATCGACGGTCAGGACTACCGGCACCGCGGCCTGCCCGAGGCGCCGCCGCCGTACTCCGACGAGTCGGTCGAGGCCGCCGCCGCCCGGATCCCCGGGGCCTCCCTCGACGACTTCGGCACCCTGCTCGGGCACCTCTCCGCCGTCCACCCGAGCCGGTACGGCGCCATGCTGGACGACGTCCACGCGGTCTGCCTCAGCGGCGTCCGGCAGGTCGAGGACCAGTCCACCGCGCTGCGGCTGGTGGTCCTCGCGGACCGGATGTACGACCGCGAGCTGCCGGTCGTCGCCTCCGGTGTCCCGTTCGACCAGGTCTTCTCCGAGGAGATGCTGCGCGGCGGCTACCGCAAGAAGTACCTCCGGGCGGTCTCCCGCCTCGTCGCGCTGGCGCGCGACAGCTCGAAGCTGACCTGACCCACGCGAGCGGGTCCCCACAGGGGCGCGGGGAACTGCGCGACCGGGGCCCGACGAAGGTGCACGGTTGATCGCGCAGTTCCCCGCGCCCCTGCTGTGGTTACCCCTCTGCGTACGGGTTGCCGCTTCGAGTACGGGTTGCCCGCAGAGTTTCCCCGGTTGTCGGTGGTGGGTCGTACGGTGGTCTCGTGCGACCCATCACGAGTATCGAGCGGACAGTGGCGCCCTTCGAGGTCGTCAGCCCCTACCAGCCCAACGGCGACCAGCCGGCGGCCATCGCCGAGCTGGAGCGCCGCATCCGCGCGGGCGAGAAGGACGTCGTCCTGCTCGGCGCCACCGGCACCGGCAAGTCGGCCACGACCGCGTGGATGATCGAGAAGCTCCAGCGCCCCACCCTGGTGATGGCGCCGAACAAGACCCTGGCCGCCCAGCTGGCCAACGAGTTCCGCGAGCTGCTCCCCAACAACGCGGTCGAGTACTTCGTCTCGTACTACGACTACTACCAGCCCGAGGCGTACGTCCCGCAGACGGACACCTACATCGAGAAGGACTCCTCGATCAACGAGGAGGTCGAGCGGCTCCGCCACTCGGCGACCAACTCCCTCCTCACCCGCCGCGACGTGATCGTGGTCGCCTCCGTCTCCTGCATCTACGGACTCGGTACGCCGCAGGAGTACGTGGACCGGATGGTCCCGCTCAAGGTCGGCGAGGAGATCGACCGGGACAAGCTGCTGCGCCGCTTCGTCGACATCCAGTACACCCGTAACGACGTCGCCTTCAGCCGCGGCACCTTCCGGGTCCGCGGCGACACCATCGAGATCTTCCCGGTCTACGAGGAGCTCGCCGTCCGGATCGAGATGTTCGGCGACGAGATCGAGGCGCTCTACACCCTGCACCCGCTCACCGGCGAGATCATCAGCCAGGACGAGTCCATCTACGTCTTCCCCGCCTCCCACTACGTGGCCGGCCCGGAGCGGATGGAGCGGGCGATCAACGACATCGAGAAGGAGCTGGGGGAGCGCCTCGCCACCCTGGAGAAGCAGGGCAAGCTGCTCGAGGCCCAGCGGCTGCGGATGCGCACCACGTACGACATCGAGATGCTCCGCCAGATCGGGACGTGCTCCGGTATCGAGAACTACTCGATGCACTTCGACGGCCGTGCGCCCGGCACCGCCCCCAACACGCTGATCGACTACTTCCCGGAGGACTTCCTCCTGGTCATCGACGAGTCCCATGTCACGGTCCCGCAGATCGGCGCGATGTACGAGGGCGACGCCTCCCGTAAGCGCACCCTGGTGGAGCACGGCTTCCGACTGCCCTCCGCGATGGACAACCGCCCGCTGAAGTGGGAGGAGTTCCTGGAGCGGATCGGTCAGACGGTCTACCTCTCGGCCACACCCGGCAAGTACGAGCTCTCGCGCGGCGACGGCACCGTCCAGCAGATCATCCGCCCGACCGGTCTGATCGACCCCGAGGTGATCGTCAAGCCGACGGAGGGTCAGATCGACGACCTGGTGCACGAGGTGCGCACGCGGGTCGAGAAGGACGAGCGGGTCCTGGTCACCACCCTCACCAAGAAGATGGCGGAGGACCTGACCGACTACATGCTCGGCCTCGACATCCGGGTCCGGTACCTGCACAGCGACGTCGACACCCTGCGCCGGGTCGAGCTGCTGCGCGAGCTGCGCGCGGGCAAGTTCGACGTGCTGGTCGGCATCAACCTGCTCCGTGAGGGTCTCGACCTGCCCGAGGTCTCGCTGGTGGCGATCCTGGACGCCGACAAGGAGGGCTTCCTGCGCTCCGGCACCTCGCTGATCCAGACCATCGGCCGCGCCGCCCGTAACGTCTCCGGCCAGGTGCACATGTACGCCGACCGGATCACGCCGTCGATGGAGCTGGCCATCGAGGAGACCAACCGCCGCCGCGAGGTCCAGCAGGCCTACAACCTGGCCAACGGCATCGACCCCCAGCCGCTGCGCAAGAAGATCGGCGACATCCTGGACACCCTGGCCCGGGAGGACCTCGACACCGAGGAGCTGCTCGCCACCGGGTACCGGGGCAGTGGCAAGGGCAAGACGGCGGTGCCGGCGCTCGGTGCGGGCCGCAAGCCGGCCAAGAGCCTCCCGGCCGCCGAGCTGGCCGACCTGATCCAGCAGCTGACGGACCGGATGCACGCCGCCGCGACCGAGCTGCAGTTCGAGCTGGCGGCCCGGCTGCGTGACGAGATCGGCGAGCTGAAGAAGGAGCTGCGGCAGATGCGTGAGGCCGGAATGGCCTGACCCGGACGGCCCGCCGGGGTCTCGCGAGCGCCGCAACGGGTACTCCTGCCACGAGTGCGGCCTCGCAGGCCCTAGGCTGGCCTGCGAGTACTTCTCGTGCGCGGGCCGGGAGGTACGCACCAAAAGGGGGGCCTCAGCCGGGGGACGGCTACGGGGTGTTCCGCCGTGGAGCCCGAGCGGGAGACCGACCCGCAGGGCTGACGAGAGAGGACAACACCGTGTCGGTGAATCTGGCCAAGGGCCAACAGGTAAGTCTGCAGAAGAGCTCGGGCGAGGCGCTGACGGTCGTCCGGATGGGCCTCGGCTGGAAGGCGGCGCCCAAGCGCGGCCTGTTCGGCACCCGGACCAGGCAGATCGACCTGGACGCATCGGCCCTGCTGTACGCCGAGAAGACCCCCTCCGACGTGGTCTTCTTCCAGCACCTGGTGAGCAACGACGGCTCGGTGCGGCACACCGGGGACAACCTGGTCGGTGGCGCGGGCGCCGGCGACGACGACGAGTCGATCATCGTGGACCTCGCCCACGTCCCGGCACAGATCACCCAGGTCATCTTCACGGTGAGCTCCTACACCGGGCAGACCTTCGCCGAGGTGCAGAACGCGCACTGCCGCCTGGTCGACGAGACCACCGGCCAGGAGCTGGCCCGCTACGAGCTGGCCGGCGGCGGGCCGCACACGGGGCAGATCATGGCAAAGGTCTTCCGCGACGGCGCGGGCGGCTGGGGCATGCAGGCGATCGGCTCACCGGCCAAGGCGCGGACCTTCCAGGACATGCTGCCCGCGATCGAGCCCTTCCTCTAGGGAGCCCTTGAGCATTCGAACAGAGGACCTTTTACCCTACCGAGCCAAGTCTTTACCTTCTCTTGGCATTCTTTGGTACGGTTGGCGAACGCGGAGGGGAGTACTCCCATCGCAGCGTTCCCGTCATCACGGCTGCCGTTCGCGGCGACCCGGGCCGCTGGTCCGCGCGTTCCGTCGAGTTGAACGCGCGGGCGGAAGAGACCTCCGGCAGACGACGTATGTCCCGCCGACCTGCCGGAGGAGCAGCAAGTGGACGTTTCCGTAAGCCTTTGGGTCGGCACGATCGGGGTTCTGGTAGGCCTGATCGTGGCCGATTTCTTCATCGGCGGCCGAAAGCCGCACGAGGTCTCGATCAAGGAAGCCGGCATCTGGACGGCCGTGTGGGTCGCCCTTGCCGCGATCTTCGGCGGCTTCCTCTGGTGGCACTCCGGCTCGCAGCCGTCGGGTGAGTTCTTCGCCGGGTACATCACCGAGAAGTCGCTGAGCGTCGACAACCTCTTCGTCTTCATCCTGATCATGGGCAAGTTCGCGGTGCCGCGGATCTACCAGCAGCGCGTGCTGATGGTCGGTGTGATCATCGCGCTGGTGCTGCGCGCGGTCTTCATCGCCGGTGGTGCCGCCCTGGTGACGACGTTCTCCTGGGTCTTCTACATCTTCGGTGCGTTCCTGGTCTGGACGGCCTGGAAGCTCGTCAAGGACGCCCGCGCCGAGGAAGAGGAGGAGGAGTTCGAGGAGAACCGCCTGCTCAAGAGCATCGAGCGGCGCTTCCCGTCGACCGACAAGTACCACGGCACCAAGCTCTTCATCCGTGAGAACGGCCGGCGGCTGATGACGCCGATGCTGATCGTCATGCTGGCGATCGGCACCACCGACGTGCTGTTCGCGCTGGACTCGATCCCCGCGATCTTCGGCCTCACCCAGGATCCGTACATCGTCTTCACCGCCAACGCCTTCGCGCTGATGGGCCTGCGGCAGCTGTACTTCCTCATCGGCGGCCTGCTGAAGAAGCTGGTCCACCTCTCGTACGGGCTGTCGGTGATCCTCGGCTTCATCGGTGTGAAGCTGGTGCTGCACGCGCTGCACGAAAGCGGCGTGCACGTGCCGGAGATCGGCATCCCGTTCTCGCTGGGCTTCATCGTGGTCGTGCTGGCCGTCACCACGGTCACCAGCCTGCTCGCCTCGCGCAAGCAGGAGCACGCCGCCGAGGAGCCGGAGAAGATCGACGCCTGACGCACCGCGGTGGGCCGCGACCGGAGCACCGGTCGCGGCCCACCGGCGTCTCTCAGGGGCCGGCTGCTCGGCGGGGTGGCCTTGGGCGGGGCGGATCAGTCCTCGGGCCGGGCCGGTCTCGCCGGCATCTCGTACAGCGCCTGCTCGGTCTCCGGGTGCTGGATCTCGTCGATGAGGTGGTCGATGTCGGGATTGCCGCAGTGGTGGAGGCTGGTGACGGCGTCGGCCCCGGATTCGGTGTCCTGGTGCTCGGTCATGGCGGTGGGTCCTCTCAGTTCGATTGTGGATCACACGAACTGGTCCCGCTCGTATGCGGGTGCCTTCCTTGGCGGGCTTCGGTGCCGGCCGGCTCGGGGCCGCCGTTCGCCGGGCGGCCCCGCCGGGGCGGTTCACCAGCCGCGTTCGCGCCACTCCTCCAGGTGGGGGCGCTCGGCGCCCAGGGTGGTGTCGTTGCCGTGACCGGGGTAGACCCAGGCCTCGTCGGGCAGTGCGTCGAAGATCTTCTCCCTGACGTCCCGGAAGAGGCTGGCGAAGGCCTTCGGGTCCTTCCAGGTGTTGCCGACCCCGCCCGGGAAGAGGCAGTCGCCCGTGAAGACGTGCGGGTGGCCCTGCGGGTCGTCGTAGATCAGCACGATCGCCCCGGGGGTGTGGCCCACCAGGTGGCGCACCGTCAGCTCCACCTGGCCGACCCGGAGCACGTCGCCGTCGTCCAGCAGCAGGTCGGTGGGGACATCGATGCCCTCGGCGTCGATCCGCCCGGCCGCCGTGCGGGCTCCGGTGGCGGCCACCACCTCGGCCAGCGCTGCCCAGTGGTCGTGGTGCCGGTGGGTGGTGACCACCATCGCCAGCTGTTCGCCGACCGTCTCCAGCAGTACGGGTGCCTCGGCGGCCGCGTCGATCAGCAACTGCTGGTCGGAGGCGCGGCAGCGCAGCAGGTACGCGTTGTTGTCGTACGGGCCGACCGCGACCTTGGTGATGATCAGGTGGGCGAGCTCCCGCACGTCCGGCGGGCCGCCGACCTTCACCGCTCCGTGGTACGTCATCGCGCCGCCGCTCCTCGGTAGTCCTGAATGGTCCTCAGCTGCATCATCGCGCGCTCAGCCCAGCGGAGGAAGCTTCGGCAGGGCGGTCCGGGGGTCTGCGAGCTGCTCGCCACCCTTGTGGACCTGCAGCCCGTCGCCGTCGGAGCGCCCCGAGAGCCAGCCGGTCAGGGCGCGCACCGGGCCCTCGACGGTCAGCTCGGGCTCCGCGCCGGCCGGGCCGAGGTGCACCCGGAGGTCGCGGTCGTCGGCGGTCAGCAGGACCGGCGGGAGCCCGTCCACCGAGGCGAACTGCTCGGCGAGGCGCACCAGTTCGTCGGCGGCGAAGGCCTCGGGCCAGTGTGCGGGGGTGTAGCCGGCATCGAGGTCGACATGGTGGTACTCGAGCTCCATCAGGCGCTTCCAGGGGAGCTCGTACGCGGGGAAGAGGTAGCCCGTGCGGTGGCGGAGCTGGGCACTCCAGGCTTCGTCGGGCAGCTTGGCGGCGGCCTCGGTGAAGCGGGCGTGGCTGGCCCGCAGGTCCTCGAGCTGCTCGGCCAGGGGGCGGCCGGCGCCGTCCTGGATGCCCTGCTCGCGGGCCTCGGAGCTGGCGTACTGCGGGATGTCCCGGCCGGTGCGGGCGCTGTCGAGCAGGTTGACCAGGGAGTCTGCGTTCCGGGCGAGGTGGGCCAGGACGTGGCCGCGGGTCCAGCCGGGCAGGGCGGACGGCCGGGAGAGCTCCTCGGCCTCCAGCTCGGCGACGCTGCGCAGCAGGTGCTCGGTGGACTCGGCGACAGTCCGCAGCGTCGCGGCTGCGGCCTCGGCGTCGGTCATGGTGCGGCCTCCGATTGGCGAGATGTCGGCGTTGCCCGGATGGGCGGGCGCTCGTTGACATCAGTGACGCTACCGGCGGGAGCGGCGCTGAGCAGGGGTTTTCCCGAGACCGGAGTGGATCGCCGAAGTGGGTCTTCACTCGTTCGGGTGGACTCGGCTGGACAGGCTCGATATTCGAACGCCTGAGCTATAGGCTGGCGGGCGCACACTGGAAGAATTCACCCGATTGCGTTCGTTGGTCCCTCACAGGGGAGCACGGAGCCCTCCACAGCCACCTCCCCGGAGAAAGGCGCCAGAAGCAGTGGCAGACCGCCTCATCGTCCGCGGTGCTCGCGAGCACAACCTCAAGAACGTCTCGCTCGACCTGCCCCGGGATTCCCTGATCGTCTTCACGGGCCTCTCCGGGTCCGGCAAGTCCTCCCTGGCCTTCGACACGATCTTCGCCGAGGGCCAGCGCCGCTACGTCGAGTCGCTGTCCTCGTACGCCCGGCAGTTCCTGGGCCAGATGGACAAGCCCGACGTCGACTTCATCGAGGGCCTCTCCCCGGCCGTCTCGATCGACCAGAAGTCCACCAACCGGAACCCGCGGTCCACCGTCGGCACCATCACCGAGGTGTACGACTACCTCCGCCTGCTCTTCGCGCGGATCGGCAAGCCGCACTGCCCGCACTGCGCCCGGCCGATCGCCAAGCAGTCCCCGCAGGCGATCGTCGACCGCGTGCTGGAGCTCAAGGAGGGCACCCGCTTCCAGGTGCTGAGCCCGGTGGTCCGCGAGCGCAAGGGTGAGTTCGTCGACCTCTTCGCCGACCTGCAGTCCAAGGGCTACGCCCGGGCCAGGGTGGACGGCGCGACCATCCAGCTCACCGAGCCGCCCACCCTGAAGAAGCAGGAGAAGCACACCATCGAGGTGGTCATCGACCGCCTCACGGTCAAGGAGAGCGCCAAGCGGCGGCTCACCGACTCGGTGGAGACGGCGCTCAAGCTGTCCGGCGGCATGGTGGTGCTCGACTTCGTCGACCTCCCGGAGGACGACCCCGAGCGCGAGCGGATGTACTCCGAGCACCTCTACTGCCCGTACGACGACGTCTCCTTCGAGGAGCTGGAGCCGCGCTCCTTCTCCTTCAACTCCCCCTTCGGCGCCTGCCCGGACTGCTCCGGCCTCGGCAACCGGATGGAGGTCGACCCGGAGCTGGTGATCCCGGACGAGGAGAAGTCGCTCGACGAGGGCGCGATCCACCCGTGGTCGCAGGGCCACACCAAGGAGTACTTCCAGCGCCTGGTCGACGCGCTCGCCGGCGAGCTGGGCTTCCGTACCGACATCCCCTGGGCCGGGCTGCCCGCGCGGGCCAGGAAGGCCCTGCTGTACGGGCACAAGACCCAGGTCGAGGTGCGCTACAACAACCGGTACGGGCGCGAGCGCTCGTACACCACCTCCTTCGAGGGCGCGATCCCGTTCGTCACGCGTCGGCACTCCGAGGCGGAGAGCGACAGCAGTCGCGAGCGCTTCGAGGGGTACATGCGCGAGGTCCCCTGCCCGGCCTGCCAGGGCACCCGGCTCAAGCCGGTGATCCTCTCCGTCACCATCCAGGACAGGTCGATCGCCGACGTCTCCGCGATGTCGATCGCCGACTGTGCCGAGTTCCTGGGCGGGATGAAGCTGACCGCCCGGGACAAGCAGATCGCCGAGCGGGTGCTCAAGGAGGTCAACGAGCGGCTGCGCTTCCTGGTCGACGTCGGGCTGGACTACCTCTCGCTCAACCGCGCGGCCGGCACCCTCTCGGGCGGCGAGGCCCAGCGCATCCGGCTGGCGACGCAGATCGGCTCCGGCCTGGTCGGCGTGCTGTACGTGCTGGACGAGCCGTCCATCGGCCTGCACCAGCGGGACAACCACCGCCTGATCGAGACGCTGGTCCGGCTGCGCGACATCGGCAACACCCTGATCGTCGTGGAGCACGACGAGGACACCATCAAGATGGCCGACTGGGTGGTCGACATCGGCCCCGGCGCCGGTGAGCACGGCGGCAAGGTGGTGCACTCCGGCTCGCTCAAGGAGCTGCTGGCGAACAAGGAGTCGATGACCGGGCAGTACCTGTCCGGCAAGCGCTCCATCCCGATCCCCGCGATGCGCCGCCCGCGCGACCAGAAGCGGCACCTCACGGTGCACGGCGCCCGCGAGCACAACCTGAAGGACGTCACCGTCGGCTTCCCGCTCGGCACCTTCACCGCGATCACCGGTGTCTCGGGCTCGGGCAAGTCCACGCTGGTCAACGACATCCTCTACACCCACCTCGCCCGCGAGCTGAACGGCGCGCGCAGTGTGCCGGGCCGGCACACCCGGATCACCGGCACCGACCTGGTGGACAAGGTGGTGCACGTCGACCAGTCGCCGATTGGCCGCACGCCGCGCTCCAACCCGGCGACGTACACCGGTGTGTTCGACCATGTCCGGCGGCTCTTCGCGGAGACCCAGGAGGCGAAGGTCCGGGGCTACCTGCCCGGCCGCTTCTCGTTCAACGTCAAGGGCGGCCGCTGCGAGAACTGCTCGGGCGACGGCACCATCAAGATCGAGATGAACTTCCTGCCCGACGTCTACGTCCCGTGCGAGGTGTGCCACGGCGCCCGGTACAACCGGGAGACGCTGGAGGTTCACTACAAGGGCAAGTCCATCGCCGAGGTGCTGGACATGCCGATCGAGGAGGCCATGCACTTCTTCGAGGCCGTCCCGGCCATCGCCCGGCACCTGCGCACGCTCAACGACGTCGGCCTCGGCTACGTCCGGCTCGGCCAGTCCGCGCCGACGCTCTCCGGTGGTGAGGCGCAGCGCGTCAAGCTGGCCTCCGAGCTGCAGAAGCGTTCCACCGGGCGGACGGTCTACGTGCTGGACGAGCCCACCACCGGCCTGCACTTCGAGGACATCAGCAAGCTGATCAAGGTGCTCGACGGCCTGGTGGAGAAGGGCAACACGGTCATCGTCATCGAGCACAACCTCGATGTGATCAAGACCGCCGACTGGATCGTCGACATGGGCCCCGAGGGCGGCAACGGCGGCGGCATGGTGGTCGCCGAGGGCACTCCCGAGGAGGTCGCGGCCGTCACGGCGAGCCACACCGGGAAGTTCCTGCGCGACATCCTGACCGACCGGATCTCGGACGCCCCCGCCAAGCCGGCCACCCGCAAGCGGGCCGCCGCCAAGAAGTGACGCCGAGAGGCGACGACTTCAGGACGTACTGACGCGGCATCGGGCCGCCCCGGACCGGCATCGCCCGGCCGGGGCGGCCTTCTCACGGAGCAGGCATAGACTGCCGCCGGTCCTGCCCGTACCCCGCATCCCCAGGAGCTGCCACCGATGTCCGAGGCCACCCAGCGCCCCGCCACCGAGAGCACCGCGAGCCCCGTCACCACCCGCCGGACGCTGCTCTGCGGCGCGGCCGCCGTCCTGGCCGCCGGCGGCACCGTCGCGGTGGCCGGCTGCTCCTCCTCGTCCGATGCCTCCTCCTCGTCCGCCAAGCCGGCCACCCCGGTCGAGGTCGGCCCGGCCTCCGACGTCCCGGTTGGCGGCGGCAAGGTCTACCGCGACCAGAAGATCGTGGTGACGCAGCCGACGGCGGGTGAGTACAAGGCCTTCAGCGCCAAGTGCACCCACGCCGGCTGCATCGTGGACCAGGTCAAGAACGCCCAGATCCAGTGCCCCTGCCACGGCAGCCGCTTCGCGATCGCCGACGGCGCCGTCCAGGACGGCCCGGCGCCGAGCCCGCTGCCCGCGTACAAGGTCGCCGTGCAGGACGGCAAGCTGCAGGTCACCACCTCCTGAGGCGGGTGACGACGGCGCGCCGCGCCCGCCCCGAGCCGTCGGGAGCGGGCACGGCGTGAACGTTCGGCAGGTCGTGGCCGACACCCAGCCGCCCTCACCGCAATCGAGGGCGGCCGAACGCCGGTCGGCGGAAAGCGAGTCAGCGAGCACGCCACCGTCCTCCGGGACGCCGACCTGATCACCGGGACGCCGACCTGATCACCGGCAGGTGGAACAGCCCCCGGACTGTCAGCACGAATCGGTACGGTAGAGCCATGGCCGACCCCTCCACGTACCGTCCCGCGCCCGGGGCGATCCCGACCTCGCCCGGCGTCTACAAGTTCCGCGACGCCCACGGGCGGGTCATCTACGTCGGCAAGGCCAAGAGCCTGCGCTCGCGCCTCTCCTCCTACTTCCAGGACATCGCCGGTCTCCACCCGCGCACCGCGACGATGGTCACCACGGCCGCCTCGGTGGAGTGGACGGTGGTCGCCACCGAGGTCGAGGCGCTCCAGCTGGAGTACTCCTGGATCAAGGAGTTCGACCCCCGCTTCAACGTCAAGTACCGCGACGACAAGAGCTACCCGGAGCTCGCCGTCACGCTCAACGAGGAGTTCCCGCGCGTCCAGGTGATGCGCGGCGCGCACAAGAAGGGCGTGCGCTACTTCGGGCCGTACGGGCACGCCTGGGCGATCCGCGAGACCGTCGACCTGATGCTGCGGGTCTTCCCCGTCCGCACCTGCTCCAACGGCGTCTTCAAGCGTGCCCAGCAGGTCGGCCGGCCCTGCCTGCTCGGGTACATCGGCAAGTGTGCCGCGCCCTGCGTCGGCAAGATCTCGCAGGCCGAACACGTCGCGCTGGCCGAGGAGTTCTGCGACTTCATGGCGGGCCGCACCGGCGGCTACCTGCGCCGCCTGGAGCAGCAGATGCAGGAGGCCGCGGCCGCCATGGAGTACGAGCGGGCAGCCCGCCTGCGCGACGACATAGGCGCGCTCAAGCGCGCCATGGAGAAGAACGCCGTCGTCCTCGGAGACGGCACCGACGCCGACCTGTTCGCCCTCGCCGAGGACGAGTTGGAGGCCGCCGTCCAGATCTTCCACGTGCGCGGCGGCCGGGTGCGCGGCCAGCGCGGCTGGGTCACCGACAAGGTCGAGGACATCGACACCGCGGCCCTGGTCGAGCACGCCCTGCAGCAGCTCTACGGCGGCGGCACCGAGCCCGTCCCGCGCGAGGTGCTGGTCCCCGCGCTGCCCGAGCCGCTCGCGCCCGTCCAGGAGTGGCTGACGGGTCTTCGGGGTGCGCAGGTGGACCTGCGGGTGCCGCAGCGCGGCGACAAGAAGGACCTGATGGCCACCGTCCAGCGCAACGCCCAGCAGGCGCTCGCGCTGCACAAGACCAAGCGCGCCTCCGACCTGACGACCCGTAGCCGGGCCCTGCAGGAGATCGCCGACGCGCTGGAGCTGGACTCCGTCCCGCTGCGGATCGAGTGCTTCGACATCTCTCACCTCCAGGGCGAGGACGTGGTCGCCTCGATGGTGGTCTTCGAGGACGGGCTGGCCCGCAAGAGCGAGTACCGGCGCTTCCAGATCAAGGGCTTCAGCGGCCAGGACGACGTCCGCTCGATGCACGAGGTGATCTCCCGGCGCTTCCGTCGCTACCTCCAGGAGCGCGAGCAGACCGGCGAGTGGGCCGTCCCCGAGGAGGACGACGGCACCACCCCCGACGGAAGCCCCAACGGCCCGGTCGACCCGGAGACCGGCCGCCCGCGCCGCTTCGCCTACCCGCCCCAGCTGCTGGTGGTCGACGGCGGGCAGCCCCAGGTCGCCGCGGCCCGCCGGGCGATGGACGAGCTGGGTATCGACGACGTCGCCCTCTGCGGCCTGGCCAAGCGGCTGGAGGAGGTCTGGCTGCCCGGCGAGGACGACCCGGTCGTGCTGCCGCGTTCCAGCGAGGGCCTCTACCTGCTGCAGCGAGTCCGCGACGAGGCGCACCGCTTCGCCATCACGTACCAGCGCACCAAGCGCGCCAAGCGCTTCACGGCGGGGGAGCTGGACTCCGTCCCCGGCCTCGGCGAGACTCGCCGCCAGGCGCTGCTCAAGCACTTCGGCTCGCTCAAGAAGCTGCGGGTGGCCACCGTGGACGAGCTCTGCGAGGTCCCCGGCATCGGCCGCCGCACCGCGGAGACTGTTGCCGCAGCGTTGGCCTCCCGTACACCCGCCGCATTCGCTGTGAACACCGCGACCGGCGAGATCATTGATGACGGTGCGGAGCAGGCCAGCGCCGAGCCGACGCACGACCCGGAGACGCCATGACGGCCGACGCCGCCCGTCAGTCCCCGTGCTCCCGCCTCACCCTCCCGGGTGATCGGGGGAAGCCGGGCGACGCCATGCGCGTTCTCCCCAGCAGAACCACCGAGAGCGGGGAATCGAAGTGACAGTGTCCGAAGTGGGGGAGAACGCCCCGGAGCTGGTGATCATCTCCGGCATGTCCGGAGCCGGCCGCAGCACTGCGGCCAAGTGCCTGGAGGACTTGGGCTGGTTCGTCGTGGACAACCTGCCGCCGGCCCTGATCCCGACCATGGTCGACCTCGGCGCGCGCTCCCAGGGCGCGGTGCCGCGGATCGGCGTGGTGGTGGACGTCCGCGGCCGCAAGTTCTTCGACGACCTGCTGACCTCCCTGGACGAGCTGGAGAAGCGCGGCGTCCGGCTCCGGGTGGTCTTCCTGGAGTCCTCGGACGACGCCCTGGTGCGCCGCTTCGAGAGCGTCCGGCGCCCGCACCCGCTGCAGGCCGACGGCCGGATCGTCGACGGCATCGAGCGCGAGCGCGACCTGCTGCGCGAGCTGCGCGGCGAGGCCGACCTGGTGATCGACACCTCCAACCTCAACGTCCACCAGCTCCGCGCCAAGCTGGACGCCCAGTTCGCCGACCACGACGAGCCCGAGCTGCGCGCGACCGTGATGTCCTTCGGCTTCAAGTACGGCCTCCCGGTCGACGCGGACCTCGTGGTCGACTGCCGCTTCCTGCCCAACCCGCACTGGGTCCCCGAGCTGCGCGCCCGTACCGGCACCGACAGCGATGTGGCCGACTACGTCTTCCAGCAGCCGGGCGCCAACGAGTTCCTCAACGGGTACGCCGAGCTGCTACGGATCGTGACCGAAGGGTATCGCCGGGAGGGAAAGCGGTACATGACCCTTGCCGTAGGCTGCACCGGTGGCAAGCATCGGAGCGTCGCCATGTCGGAGCGGCTGACGAAGCGTCTGATCGCGGACGGCGTGGAGACGGTGCTGGTCCACCGCGACATGGGCAGGGAGTGACCGGCAGGGTGTGACAGCAGCGCCCCGCCGACCGCTCAAAGGGCATGAGACAGGAACGTGGGGTCGGTGTGACGGGTTACTCGCCAGCGCGGCAGCTCCAGCACAAGACTGCCGACCGGGCCCTGGTCGCCGGCTACGCGCCGGCTGCCGCACCGAAGCCCCGCCCAGGCGCGCCCAGAATCACCGCGCTGGGCGGTGGGCAGGGCCTCTCGGCCTCGCTCTCCGCCCTGCGCCGGCTCACCACCGAGCTGACCGCCGTGGTCACCGTGGCCGACGACGGCGGCTCCAGCGGCCGGCTCCGCACCGAGCTCGGCGTGCTCCCGCCCGGCGACCTGCGCAAGGCGCTGGCCGCCCTGTGCGGGGACGACGAGTGGGGCCGTACCTGGTCCGAGGTGATCCAGCAGCGCTTCAGCGGCACCGGGGAGCTCGGCGGCCACGCCGTCGGGAACCTGCTGATCGTCGCCCTCTGGGAGAAGCTCGGCGACCCGGTGGAGGCCCTGAACTGGGTCGGCCGCCTGCTCAACGTCCAGGGCCGGGTGCTGCCGATGTCGGCCGTCCCGCTGGACATCGAGGCCCAGGTACGCGGCCACGACCCGGCCAGGCCCGGTGAGCTCTCCGCCGTCCGCGGCCAGGCGAACGTCGCCGTCACCCCCGGTACCGTCCAGTCCATCCGGCTGCTCCCCGAGGAGCCGCCCGCCGTCCCGGAGGCCGTCGAGGCCGTCCTGGAGGCGGACTGGGTGGTGCTCGGGCCCGGCTCCTGGTTCACCAGCGTGCTGCCGCACCTGCTGGTCCCCTCGCTCGCCAAGGCGCTCACCGAGACCCGGGCCCGCCGCCTGCTCACCCTCAACCTCGCCCCGCAGCCGGGCGAGACGGAGGGCTTCACGCCCCAGCGCCACCTGGAGGTGGTCGCCGACCACGCCCCCGACCTCGCCGTCGATGCCATCCTGGTGGACGAGCGCGCGGTCACCGGTGGTGCCTTCGGCGTGGCCGACCTGGCCGGTCTGGAGAAGGCCGCCGAGCGGATGGGCGCCGAACTGGTGCTCGACCGGGTCGCGGCCGACGACGGCACACCGCGACACGACCCAGAGCTTCTGGCGGCTGCGTACGACCGGATTTTCCGGACACATGGAAGGATCGGCCCATGGCGATGACGGCAGCGGTGAAGGACGAAATCAGCCGGCTCCCCGTCACCCGGGCCTGCTGCCGCAAGGCGGAGGTCTCGGCGATCCTGCGGTTCGCGGGCGGTCTGCACATTGTGAGCGGCCGGATCGTGATCGAGGCGGAGCTGGACACCGGCATTGCGGCCCGGCGGCTGCGCAAGGACCTGCTGGAGATCTTCGGGCACTCCTCGGACCTGGTGGTGATGGCCCCCGGCGGTCTGCGACGCGGCAGCCGGTACGTGGTGCGGGTGGTCAAGGACGGCGAACTGCTCGCCCGGCAGACCGGGCTGGTGGACGGCAGGGGACGGCCCATCCGGGGCCTGCCCCCGGCGGTGGTCTCGGGTGCGACCTGTGACGCGGAGGCGGCCTGGCGAGGGGCGTTCCTGGCCCATGGTTCGCTGACCGAGCCCGGCAGGTCCTCCTCCCTGGAGATCACCTGCCCGGGTTCTGAGGCGGCGCTCGCCCTGGTCGGTGCCGCGCGGCGGCTGGGCATCCCGGCCAAGGCCCGCGAGGTGCGCGGGGTGGACCGGGTGGTGATCCGGGACGGTGACGCGATCGGCGCGCTGCTGACCAGGCTGGGTGCGCACGAGTCGGTGCTGGCCTGGGAGGAGCGCCGGATGCGGCGCGAGGTCCGGGCCACGGCCAACCGGCTGGCCAACTTCGACGACGCCAACCTGCGCCGTTCGGCCCGGGCGGCCGTCGCCGCCGGGGCCCGGGTCCAGCGCGCGCTGGAGATCCTCGGCGACGAGGTGCCCGAGCACCTCGCGGCCGCCGGCCAGCTGCGGATGCAGCACAAGCAGGCCTCGCTCGAGGAGCTCGGCGCCCTCGCCGACCCGCCGCTGACCAAGGACGCGGTGGCCGGGCGGATCCGCCGGCTGCTGGCGATGGCCGACAAGCGCGCCTCCGAGCTGGGCCTGCCCAGCACCGAGGCCAACCTGACGGACGAGATGGCGCTCAACTAGGTACGCCGGGAGAACCCTTGGGGCGCGGGGAACTGCGTGCGGCGGGAGGGCAGCAGGAAGCCTTCCGTTGCGCGCAGTTGCCCGTGCCCATGAAAGACACCCTGCCGGAGAGGCGATGTGCCCAGCCGACCGCCAGGGAGGTAGGGTCATGGGTGGTCGGGGACATCCCATTTCCACCCCGTCGGCATAGTTCCGGCGTACCTAACGAGGAGATCGGTTCGTGACGATCCGGGTAGGCATCAACGGATTCGGCCGCATCGGCCGCAACTTCTTCCGTGCGGTTCAGGCCCAGGGCGCGGACATCGAGATCGTCGGTGTCAACGACCTGACCGACACCAAGACCCTGGCACACCTGCTCAAGTACGACTCGATCCTGGGCACCTTCCCGGGCGAGGTCAGCCACACCGCTGACAGCATCACCGCCGACGGCAAGACCTTCAAGGTCATCGCCGAGCGCGACCCGGCCAACCTCCCCTGGGGCGAGCTGGGCGTGGACATCGTCATCGAGTCCACCGGCATCTTCACCAAGGCCGACCAGGCCAAGAAGCACGTCGCTGCCGGCGCCAAGAAGGTCATCATCTCGGCGCCCGCCACCGACGAGGACGTCACCATCGTCATGGGCGTCAACGACGAGAAGTACGACCCGGCGAACCACACGGTCATCTCCAACGCCTCCTGCACCACCAACTGCGTGGCGCCGCTGGCCAAGGTGCTGAACGAGAACTTCGGCATCGTCAAGGGTCTGATGACCACGGTCCACGCGTTCACGAACGACCAGGTCACCCTGGACTTCCCGCACAAGGACCTGCGTCGTGCCCGTGCCGCGTCGCTGAACATCATCCCGACCTCGACCGGCGCCGCCAAGGCCACCGCCCTGGTCCTGCCGGAGCTCAAGGGCAAGCTGGACGGCACCTCGCTGCGCGTCCCGGTCCCGACCGGCTCCATCACCGACCTGGTCGTCACCCTGGAGCGCGAGGTCACCGTCGAGGAGGTCAACGCGGCCTTCCAGAAGGCCTCCGAGGGCAGCCTCAAGGGCATCCTGCAGTACACCGAGGACCCGATCGTCTCCTCCGACATCGTGAACTCGCCGTTCTCCACGATCTTCGACTCCCTGATGACCATGGTCCAGGGCAACCAGGTCAAGGTCTTCGGCTGGTACGACAACGAGTGGGGCTACTCCAACCGCCTCGTCAACCTGACCACCCTCGTCGGTGGCCAGCTCTGACACAGCGGGAGCTGACGTGATGTAAGGGGGAGGGCCCGGAAGGCGCAACAAGCCGTCCGGGCCCTCCCTCTGCCGGTCGGCTCGCATTGGGGGGCTAGCAGCACCCTCACCCTTGTCTCTCCGGCGGCCCGCCGCTGTGCCGCTGCCTCGCGCCACCTTCTCCCCAGGAGACCGAAGACCGTGAAGACCATCGAAGACCTCGACGTCGCCGGTAAGCGCGTGTTCGTCCGCGCCGACCTCAACGTGCCGCTGTCCGACGGCAGGATCACCGACGACGGCCGGATCCGCGCCGTCGCCCCGACCATCACCAAGCTGCTGCAGGCCGGCGCCAAGGTGATCGTCGCCTCCCACCTGGGCCGCCCCAAGGGCGAGCCCGACCCGCAGTTCTCCCTCGCCCCGGTCGCCCTCCGCCTCGGCGAGATCCTCGGCACGTCCGTGTCCTTCGCGACCGACACCGTGGGCGAGAGCGCGAAGGCCACCGTCGCCGCCCTGGCCGACGGCGAGGTCACGCTGCTCGAGAACCTGCGCTTCAACGCCGGCGAGACCGCGAAGGACGACGCCGAGCGCGGCGCCTTCGCCGACCAGCTGGCGGCCCTGGCCGACGCGTACGTCGGCGACGGCTTCGGCGCCGTGCACCGCAAGCACGCCTCGGTGTACGACCTGCCGGCCCGCCTGCCGCACGCCGTCGGTGACCTGATCGCCACCGAGGTGGCCGTGCTCAAGCGGCTCACCGAGGAGGTCGAGCGCCCGTACGTCGTGGTCCTCGGCGGTTCGAAGGTCTCCGACAAGGTCGGCGTGATCGACAACCTGCTGGGCAAGGCCGACCGCATCCTCATCGGCGGCGGTATGGCGTACACCTTCCTCGCGGCCCTGGGCCACGAGGTCGGCATCTCGCTGCTGCAGAAGGACCAGATCCCCACGGTTCTGGAGTACCTGGAGCGGGCGAAGGCCAACGGCGTCGAGTTCGTGCTGCCGGTCGACGTCTCGGTCTCGGCGAGCTTCCCCGACACCAAGACCCACAAGCCGGTCGAGGACTTCGAGGTGGTCGACGCCGACAAGATCCCCGCCGACAAGGAGGGCCTGGACATCGGCCCCAGGACGCGGGAGCTGTTCGCCTCCAAGCTGGCCGACGCCGCCACGGTGTTCTGGAACGGCCCGGTCGGTGTCTTCGAGCACCCCACCTTTGCCGAGGGCACCAAGGCCGTCGCGGCGGCCCTGCTGGAGAGCAACGCGTTCACCGTGGTCGGCGGCGGCGACTCCGCCGCGGCCGTCCGCATCCTGGGCTTCGACGAGACGAAGTTCGGGCACATCTCGACCGGCGGTGGCGCGAGCCTCGAGTACCTGGAGGGCAAGACCCTCCCCGGTCTCGCCGCCCTGGAAGGCTGATCGCATGACTGAGCGTCTCCCGCTGATGGCGGGCAACTGGAAGATGAACCTCAACCACCTCGAGGCCATCGCCCACACCCAGAAGCTGGCCTTCGCGCTGGCCGACAAGGACTACGAGGCGGTCGAGGTGGCGGTCCTGCCGCCGTTCACCGACCTGCGCTCGGTCCAGACCCTGGTCGACGGCGACAAGCTGAAGATCAAGTACGGCGCCCAGGACCTCTCGGCGCACGACTCCGGTGCCTACACCGGCGAGGTCTCCGGCCCGATGCTCGCCAAGCTGAAGTGCACCTACGTGGCCATCGGCCACTCGGAGCGCCGCCAGTACCACGGCGAGAACGAGGAGATCGTCAACGCCAAGGTCATGGCCGCGTTCCGGAACGGCCTGGTGCCGATCCTGTGCATCGGCGAGCCGCTGGACATCCGCATGGCCGGCACCCACGTCGAGTACACCCTGGCCCAGCTGGACGGCGGCCTCGAGGGCGTCCCGGCCTCGGACGCCGAGACCATCGTCGTGGCGTACGAGCCGGTCTGGGCGATCGGTACCGGCGAGGTGGCGACCCCCGAGGACGCCCAGGAGGTCTGCGCGGCGATCCGCGCCCGCCTGGCCGAGCTGTACGACGGTGAGCTGGCCGACAAGGTCCGCATCCTGTACGGCGGTTCGATGAAGGCCTCCAGCGCCCCCGGCCTGATGGCCAAGCCGGACATCGACGGCGGGCTGATCGGCGGCGCCTCGCTGGAGGCCGAGGAGTTCGTCAAGATCGTGCGCTACCGCGAGCAGGCAGTAGGCTAACGCCGCCGCAGCAACGTAGGCTTTGGGGCCGGACCGCTTCGCGCGGCCCGGCCCCTTCGCCGATTGAACGAGAGAGTTGGTCCCGCCGTGGTTCTCGGGTTCTCGATTGCCCTGATCATCTTCAGCCTGCTGATGATCCTCCTGGTGCTCCTGCACAAGGGGAAGGGCGGCGGTCTGTCCGACATGTTCGGCGGTGGCGCGATGTCCACCGGTGGCGGCTCGGCCGTCGCCGAGCGAAACCTCGACCGCATCACCATCATCGTCGGCCTCGGCTGGTTCGCATGCATCGTGGTGCTCGGCCTGCTGCTCAAGTACAAGGTCTGACGCGGGTTTGCCGCAGATCTGACGGTGTGTCGTCCGCCCGCCTATCCTGGGGTGGACGAAGTGTCGGAGGCGGTGGGGACAGATCCTTAACCGCTGCTTACACTAGGACAACTTCGCCACCGTCCGCAGGCCGCGGCCGGGCGGCAATGGATAGCGGCCGCCGCCCCTGCCACTCACCGGGCAGGGCAGCCAGCCACCGGGCATCGGCCGAGATCGCATCGCACCAGCACGCAGGGAGTCAGACCGTGGCAAGTGGCAACGCCATCCGTGGCAGCAGAGTCGGCGCCGGCCCGATGGGCGAGGCGGAGCGCGGCGAGTCCGCCCCCCGCAACCGGATCTCCTTCTGGTGTGCCAACAAGCACGAGACGCGCCCCAGCTTCGCCGCCGAGGCCGTCATCCCGGACACCTGGGACTGTCCGCGCTGCGGATTCCCGGCCGGCCAGGACGAGCACAACCCGCCCGCGCCCTCGCGCAACGAGCCGTACAAGACCCACCTCGCCTACGTCCGCGAGCGCCGTACGGACGCCGACGGCGAGGCGATCCTCGCCGAGGCGCTGGCCAAGCTGCGCGGCGAGATCTGAACAGACGTCAATGGGCGCCCCCGGAGATCCGGGGGCGCCCATCGCGTTTGGTGCTCGGTCAGGCCGAGGCGGGCGGGTACAGCTGCGGCGGGATCTTCGCCGCGGCCGGCCGGTCGAGCAGCCACAGGGTCCGGCTGCGCCCGTACACGCCGGAGGCCGGGGCCAGGAGCTCGCCGGGGCCGGAGAGGGCCAGGGCGACCGCGTCGGCCTTGTCCTCGCCCGCTGCCAGCAGCCAGACCTCGCGTGCCGCCCGGATGGCCGGGAGGGTCAGCGAGATCCGGGTCGGCGGGGGCTTCGGGGCCCCGCGTACGCCGACCACCGTCCGCTCGGTCTCCCGGACACCGGGGTGCTCCGGGAAGAGCGAGGCGACGTGGGTGTCCGGGCCGACGCCGAGCAGCAGCACGTCGAAGGCGGGGACCCCGGTCCGGTCACCGGGACCGGCCGCCTTCGCCAGCTCCTCCGCGTACCGCGCGGCGGCCGCCTCCACGTCGGAGCCGTCCACGCCGTCCGAGGCGGGCATCTCGTGCACCCGCGCCGGATTGACGGGGACGGCGTCCAGCAGTTCGTCCCGGGCCTGGACGGCGTTGCGCTCGGGGTCGTCGGAGGGGACGAAACGCTCGTCACCCCACCAGAGATCCAGGCGCGACCAGTCCACCGCGTCGCGCGCCGGGGAGGCGGCGATCGCGGCGAGCAGGGCGTTGCCGTTGCGCCCGCCCGTGAGCACCACCGAGGCGGTGCCACGGGCGGACTGAGCGTCGACGATCTTGGTGATCAGACGCGCGGCTGCCGCCTGGGCCATCAGCTCCTTGTCGCGGTGCACGACCAGCTGCGGGACGGCGGCGGTCACGATCCGCTCCGCTTCCGGGGCGCGGCCTTCTTCGTGACGGCCTTCTTGGCCACGGCCTTCTTCGCGACCGTCTTCTTCACGGCGGCCGTCCCGGCAACCGCCTGCGTCGCCGCCGGGACCTTGGCCGTCACCCGCGCCGGGGCGGCCACCGCCGCCTCGACCACCGCGGCGGTGTGCTCGGCGTCGGCCGGCTCGCGCAGCCGCTCCACCGGAGTACGCACCGCCGCCGCGTAGATGTCGTCCGGGTCCAGCCGGCGCAGCTCCTCGGCGATCAGCTCCGAGGTCTCCCGGCGCTTCAGCGCCACCTGCCGGTCCGGCGCGCCCGGCATGCGGAGAGTGCCCATCCGGCCGTCGGGGCGGTCGAGGGTGATGTCGCCGTCCTTGGTGCGGAGTGTGACGGCGGTGATGCCGGGGCCGCCGGTGACCACCCGTTCGACGGGGACGCGCAGGCGGGTCAGCAGCCAGAGCCCGAGGAGCTCGACGCTCGGGTTGTACGACTCGCCCTCGACCACGGCGGCGGTGACCTTCACCGGGCGCTGGTCCAGGGCGGCGGCCAGCATGGAGCGCCAGCCGGTGATCCTGGTCCAGGCGAGGTCGGTGTCGCCGGGCGTGTAGCTCTCGGCCCGCTGGGCGAGCTGCCCGACCGGGGACTCCGCCGTGACGGCGTCGGTGATCCGGCGCTGGGCGAGGGCACCGAGCGGGTCCTTCGCGGGGTGCTGCGGCGCGTTCTCCGGCCACCAGACGACCACGGGGGCGTCGGGCAGCAGCAGCGGAAGCACCACCGACTGGGCGTGCGCGGCGAGCTCGCCGTGCATCCGCAGGATGACCGTCTCGCCCGAGCCGGCTTCGGCGCCGACCAGGACCTCGGCGTCCAGGCGGGTCTCGGCGCGGGCCCGGGGCGAACGCCCGGCGCGCTTGATGACCGCCAGGGTGCGCGAGGGGTGCTCGCGGGAGGCGTCGGCGGCGGCCTTGAGGGCGTCGTAGGCGCTGCCCTCGTCGGTGACGATGACGACGGTGAGCACCATGCCGGCGGCGGTGGAGCCGCTGGCCCGCCGCGCGTCCATCAGTGCAGCGTTGATCTTGCTGGACGTGGTGTTCGTCAGGTCGATCTTCATGGCCGGCGCCAGCTCCTGCCGTCTCGTGCGAGCATCTCGTCCGCCTCCACGGGGCCCCAGGTCCCCGAGGGGTACTGGGCGGGCTTGCCGTGGGTGTCCCAGTACTTCTCGATCGGGTCGAGGATCTCCCAGGAGAGTTCGACCTCCTGGTGCCGCGGGAACAGGTTGGCGTCGCCGAGCAGCACGTCCAGGATGAGCCGCTCGTACGCCTCCGGGCTGGACTCGGTGAAGGACTCGCCGTACGCGAAGTCCATCGTCACGTCGCGGACCTCGAAGGAGGTGCCCGGCACCTTGGAGCCGAACCGCACCGTCACGCCCTCGTCCGGCTGCACCCGGATGACCAGGGCGTTCTGCCCGAGCTCCTCCGTGGCGTACGAGTCGAAGGGCAGGTACGGCGCGCGCTGGAAGACCACCGCGATCTCGGTCACCCGCCGGCCGAGACGCTTGCCGGTGCGCAGGTAGAACGGGACGCCCGCCCAGCGGCGGTTGTTGATCTCCAGCTTGATGGCGGCGTAGGTGTCGGTCTTGGACTGGGGGTCGATGCCGTCCTCGTCCAGGTACCCGACGACCTCCTCGCCGCCCTGCCAGCCGGCCGCGTACTGGCCGCGCACGGTGTGCTTGCCCAGGTCGGCGGGGAGCTTGACCGCGCTCAGCACCTTCAGCTTCTCGGCGACGAGAGCCTTGGGGTGGAAGGAGGCGGGCTCCTCGATGGCGGTGAGGGCCATCAGCTGGAGCAGGTGGTTCTGGATGACGTCGCGGGCCGCGCCGATGCCGTCGTAGTACCCGGCGCGCCCGCCGATACCGATGTCCTCCGCCATGGTGATCTGCACGTGGTCGACGTACGACCGGTTCCAGAGCGGCTCGAACATGGTGTTGGCGAAGCGCAGCGCCAGGATGTTCTGGACCGTCTCCTTGCCCAGGTAGTGGTCGATCCGGAAGACCTCGTCACGGGGGAAGACCTCGTGGACGATCCGGTTCAACTCCTGGGCGGACTCCAGGTTGTGGCCGAACGGCTTCTCGATCACCGCGCGGCGCCAGGAGCCCTTCGGCGGCTCGGCCAGGCCGTGCTTCTTGAGCTGCTGGACGACGGTGGGGAAGAACTTCGGCGGGACGGAGAGGTAGAAGGCGAAGTTGCCGCCGGTGCCCTGCGCCTTGTCGAGGTCCTCGATCGTCTCGCGCAGCTTCTCGAAGGCCTCGTCGTCGTCGAAGGTGCCCTGGATGAACCGCATGCCCTTGGCCAGCTGCTGCCAGACCTCCTCGCGGAAGGGGGTCCGGGCGTGCTCCTTGACGGCGTCGTGGACCTCGCGGGCGAAGTCCTCGTCCTCCCACTCGCGCCGCGCGAAGCCGACGAGCGAGAAGCCCGGCGGCAGCAGGCCGCGGTTGGCCAGGTCGTAGATGGCCGGCATCAGCTTCTTGCGCGAGAGGTCACCGGTGACTCCGAAGATGACCAGGCCCGACGGCCCCGCGATGCGCGGGAGCCGTCGGTCTGCAGGGTCACGCAGCGGATTCGAGGGCGGGAGCGGGGGATCGCCCTGCTCGACCTCGGGGTATTCGTTGCTCACTTGATGGGCTCCGCTTTCCGTGGGTGCTGTGAGCAGGAAGGTCAGTTCTCGGTGGCGTGAGCGGCGAGGGAGGCGGCGACGGTGTCGAGCAGTTCGTTCCAGGAGGCCTCGAACTTCTCGACGCCCTCGTCCTCCAGCACCTGGACGACGTCGTCGTAGTCGACGCCCGCGGCGGCGATGGCGTCCATCACGGCCTTGGCGTCGGCGTAGTTGGGGGTGATGGTGTCGCCGGTGATCACGCCGTGGTCGCCGGTGGCGTCCAGGGTGGCCTCGGGCATGGTGTTGACGGTGCCGGGCGCGACCAGCTCGGTCACGTACAGAGTGTCCGGCAGGGCCGGGTCCTTGACGCCGGTCGAGGCCCACAGCGGGCGCTGCGGCTTGGCGCCGGCGGCCTCCAGGGCCTTCCAGCGGTCGCTGCTGAAGACCTCTTCGTACGCCTGGTAGGCGAGACGCGCGTTGGCGACGGCGGCCTTGGAGCGCAGCTGCTTGGCGTCGCCGCCGATCTTGTCCAGGCGCTTGTCGATCTCGGTGTCCACGCGGGACACGAAGAAGGAGGCGACGGACTCGATCTGGGAGAGGTCGAGGCCGGTGGCCTTGGCCTTCTCCAGGCCGGTCAGGAAGGCGTCCATGACGGCGCGGTAGCGCTCGAGGGAGAAGATCAGCGTGACGTTGACGCTGATGCCCTTGGCGAGCACCTCGGTGATGGCGGGCAGGCCGGCCTTGGTGGCGGGGATCTTGATGAAGACGTTGGGGCGGTCCACCAGCCACCACAGCTGCTTGGCCTCGGCGACCGTCGGCGCGGTCTTGTGGGCGAGACGGGGGTCGACCTCGATGGAGACCCGGCCGTCACGGCCGTTGGAGGCGTCGTAGACCGGGCGCAGCACATCGGCGGCGTCGCGCACGTCCGAGGTGGTGATCATGCGGACGGCCTCGTCCACGGTGACCTTGCGGACGGCGAGGTCCTCGATCTGGCCGGCGTAGGCGCCGTTGCCGCCGATGGCCTTCTGGAAGATGGTGGGGTTGGTGGTCACGCCGACCACGTGCTTCTCCTGCACCAGCTCGGCCAGGTTGCCGGTGTTCAGCCGCTCACGGCTGAGGTCGTCCAGCCAGATCGCCACGCCTTCGTCGCTGAGGCGCTTCAGTGCGTCAGTCATGGTGCTTCATCCTCTTCTTCGTCTTCTTCGTCTGTCTGTGGGGTCGTCAGACGGGGCTGCGCACCTGATATGCGGTCAGGTACGCAGCCCCCGGCGGTGTCAGCGGGAGATGGCCTCGACCGTACGCAGCGACGCGCGCGCGGCGTTGGCCACGGCGTCGGCGGTCAGGCCGAACTCCCGGAAGAGCACCTTGTAGTCGGCGGAGGCACCGAAGTGCTCCAGGCTGATGATGCGGCCGGCGTCGCCGACCAGCTCGCGCCAGCCCTGGGCGATGCCCGCCTCGACCGAGACACGGGCCCGGACGTTCGGCGGCAGCACGCTGTCGCGGTACGCCTGGTCCTGCTCGTTGAACCACTCGATGGACGGCATGGACACCACGCGGGTGGGGATGCCGTCGGCCTCCAGCTCCTCGCGCGCCTTGACCGCGAGCTGCACCTCGGAGCCGGTGCCGATCAGGATCACCTTCGGCGCGCTGTCCGAGGCCTCGGCGAGCACGTAGCCGCCCTTGGCGGTGCCCTCGGCGGGACCGAAGACCTCGCGGTCGAAGGTGGGCACGTTCTGCCGGGTGAGCGCCAGACCGACCGGGCCGGGGTGGCTGGAGTGCCGCTCGATGATGGTGTGCCAGGCGACGGCCGTCTCGTTGGCGTCGGCCGGGCGGACCATCGCCAGGCCCGGGATGGCACGCAGCGAGGCCAGGTGCTCGACCGGCTGGTGGGTCGGGCCGTCCTCGCCGAGACCGATGGAGTCGTGCGTCCACACGTAGGTGACCGGCAGCTTCATCAGGGCGGCGAGACGCACGGCGGGGCGCATGTAGTCGGCGAAGACCAGGAAGGTGCCGCCGTAGATGCGGGTGTTGCCGTGCAGCGCGATGCCGTTCATGGTCGAGCCCATGGCGTGCTCGCGGATGCCGAAGTGGATGGTCCGGCCGTAGGGGCCGGCCGACTTCAGCGGGTTGTCCGCGGGCAGGAACGAGCTGTGCTCGTCGATGGTGGTGAGGTTGGACTCCGCGAGGTCGGCCGAGCCGCCCCACAGCTCCGGGATCACCGCGCCGATCGCCTTGAGGGTGTCACCGGACGCCTTGCGGGTCGCGACGTCCTTGCCGGCCGGGAAGGACGGGATGTGCTTCTCCCAGCCGTCCGGCAGCTCGCCCGCGGTGATGCGGTCGAACTCGGCGGCGCGCTCCGGGTTGCCCTCGCGCCAGGCGTGGTACCCCTTCTCCCACTCGTGGCGGGCGGCCTTGCCGCGCTGCACGACCTTGCGCGCGTGGTTGATGACCTCGTCGGTGACCTCGAAGGTCTTCTGCGGGTCGAAGCCGAGGAGCTTCTTGGTCGCGGCGATCTCGGCCTCGCCGAGCGCGGAGCCGTGCGCCTTGGCGGTGTTCTGCGCGTCCGGC
Organism: Kitasatospora atroaurantiaca; assembly: GCF_007828955.1. Taxonomy (NCBI): domain Bacteria; kingdom Bacillati; phylum Actinomycetota; class Actinomycetes; order Kitasatosporales; family Streptomycetaceae; genus Kitasatospora; species Kitasatospora atroaurantiaca. Next base: position 5,663,250 of record NZ_VIVR01000001.1, read on the forward strand.
GCCGGCCAGGCGATGATCGTCCGCATCGCGATGATCGACGGGCGCGAGGTCTCGGCCTTCGCCGCGTCCAGGGCCACCGCCAGGGCGTGGACGTCGATGTCGCCGTCCGGCTTCGGCGTCACCCGCTGGACGTGCCAGCCGTACGCCTCGTACCGGGCCAGGACGTCCTCGGAGAAGGCGGTCTCGGTGTCGCCCTCGATCGAGATGTGGTTGTCGTCGTACAGCGCGACCAGGTTGCCCAGCTTCTGATGCCCCGCCAGCGAGGAGGCCTCGGCGGAGACACCCTCCTCCAGGTCGCCGTCGGAGACGATGGCCCAGATGGTGTGGTCGAAGGGGGAGGCGCCCTCGGCGGCCTCCGGGTCGAACAGGCCGCGCTCGTAGCGGGCGGCCATCGCCATGCCCACCGCGTTGGCGATGCCCTGGCCCAGCGGGCCCGTGGTGGTCTCGACGCCGGCCGTGTGGCCGTGCTCCGGGTGGCCCGGGGTGCGGCTTCCCGCGACGCGGAAGGCCTTCAGGTCGTCCAGCGACAGCCCGTAGCCCGAGAAGTAGAGCTGCGTGTAGAGCGTCAGCGAGGTGTGCCCGGGGGAGAGCACGAAGCGGTCGCGGCCGGTCCAGGCGGGGTCGGTGGGGTCGTGGCGCAGGAAGTGCTGGAAGATCAGGTACGCCGCGGGGGCCAGCGACATGGCCGTCCCGGGGTGCCCGTTGCCGACCTTCTGGACTGCGTCCATGGCCAGAACCCGGGCTGTGTCGACGGTCCGCTGATCCAGCTCGGTCCACTCGAATGCGTTCGTCGGCGTGGTGCTCACCCTGTCTCAGGGCTCCTTCCGTATTGAAGAGTGACCCCGTGAGGGACCGGGTCGGCCACGACGCTGTGGACCAGACATTTTGTTGGTGCCGGTCACGGAGGGTTGATCCCGCTTCTCTGTGCGAGCCTACCGTCCGAGCGGGCCTTCACCCTGCGTGCTGGGACAACCGGGACTTTCCAGTCACGATTCCCCAAGGCCGTGACACATGACTTGTCCTACCCTCACCCGGATCGATCGGGTCTGCCCGTCCGAGGAGCAAGACGGGGGACGGGGTGGTTTGGGCGGATTCACCCGGCGGTGTGCGGTTCCGCCTCGCCGGGGGACCCCGCGGCCGGTCGGGAGATATGGAGCGTCTAAGGTGGCGTGGTACGCGCAGCGCGGACGTGACGGCACCAAGTGGTCCCGGGGACGCCTGTGAATCTTCATCGTGAGTTGGGGTGTTCGTGACCGCCGTCGAATCCCGCCCTGCCGGGGTGGTCGGGGCGACCCCCGCGCGCCGGCCGTTCGGGGCCCGTGTCGGGGCATTCGTCGCACTGACCAAGCCTCGGATCATCGAGCTGCTGCTGATCACCACCGTCCCGGTGATGTTCCTGGCGCAGCGCGGGGTACCCGATCCGCTGCTGGTCCTCTATGTCGTCATCGGCGGCTACCTGTCGGCCGGCGGCGCCAACGCGCTCAACATGTACATCGACCGCGACATCGACGCGGTGATGTCGCGCACCGAGCGGCGCCCGCTGGTGACCGGCATGGTGTCGCCCCGCGAGGCACTGGTCTTCGGCATCTCGCTGGCGATCGGCTCGACGGTCTGGCTCTGGGCCCTGGTCAACGCGCTCGCCTCGGCACTGGCGCTGACCGCACTCCTCTTCTACGTCTTCGTCTACACCCTGGGCCTGAAGCGGCGCACCGCGCAGAACATCGTCTGGGGCGGCATCGCCGGCTGCATGCCGGTCTTCGTCGGCTGGGCCGCGGTGACCAACTCGGTCTCCTGGTCGGCGCTGGTGCTCTTCCTCGTCATCTTCTTCTGGACGCCGCCGCACTACTGGCCGCTCTCGATGAAGGTCCGCGAGGACTACGCCAAGGCCGGCGTCCCGATGCTCCCGGTGATCAAGGGCAACCTCGCGGTGGCCCGTCAGATCGTCGCCTACTCCTGGGTGATGGTGGCCGTCTCGCTGGCCCTCTGGCCGCTGGCGCACACCAGCTGGCTCTACCCCGTCTCGGCGCTGGTGCTCGGCGCGTTCTGGCTCAAGGAGGCGCACGGGCTGCACGCCCGCGCCAAGGCCGGCGTGGTGGGCGCCAAGCTCAAGGAGATGCGCCTGTTCCACTGGTCCATCACCTACCTGACGCTGCTCTTCGTGGTCATCGCGGTGGACCCGTTCGTGAAGTAGACGGCCCGCTCCGTCGAAACGCCCCCACTCCGGTGGGGGCGTTTTTCAACGTTCGGGCAGTTCGCTCGGGCCGACCCGGGCGTCCAGCCACTCCTTCAGCGGCTGCGAGGCGCGCAGGAACCCGGTGATCCGCTGGTACGCCTTCGGAGTGCCCAGCCACTCGGCGGGCTCCCACTCCTGCCAGGCGATCAGGCCCTTGTAGCGCAGCAGCTCGATCCTCGGGTGGTCCTTCGGGTAGCCGCGCGGCGCGGTCTTCAGCGCGTCCCGGCCGACCACCTCGGGCCCGGCCTTGCGCACCTTCGCGATCACCCGCTCCAGCTCGGCCCCGGTGACGTCCTCCGCGACCGCGGAGCGGAACCGCTCCAGCTGGTCCGTCGCGAGGTGGTACATGCCGTTGCCGCAGGCCAGCCCGTCCGCGGACAGCTGGATGTAGCCGCCCGCCTCCAGGAACGCGCCGATGTGCGTCTTGTACGGGGACTTGTCGGCGCTGAACCGGACGTCCCGGTTGGGCCGGAAGATCTTGCCCGGCCCGAACTCCGGCTCCAGTTTCTCCAACAGCTCCGCCATCGGCTCGCGCACCACCTGCTCGTACACGGCCTTGTGGTCGGTCCAGAACGACTTCGAGTTGTCGGCCTCCAGGTGCTCGTAGAACTCGAGCGCCTCCGCCGGCCAGCCTTGGAAGGTCACGGCCCCAGCCTAGTGATGTGCGGTGTGGTCCGCCGCACATCGCTCTCCCGTCGCCAGCTCGGCTACCGCTCGGTAGCATGCGGGCATGAGCAGCGCAGAGACCGCCACCCCCGCCGCGACGGACGCCCGTGCCGAGCGTCGCGCCAAGCGCATCGCCAAGAACATCAGCAGCTTCGCCAAGCAGCACGGCGGCACTGCCGAGGGCGTCGTCGAGTACGTCGGCCGTACCGCCACCCGCATCGTCATGGTCGGCGCGGACGGCGCCTGGGGCGACCAGGTCGCCCCGACCTACGCCGTCGGGCAGCGGGCCGCCGAGCTGGCCGGCATGAAGCTGCACGCCTCCTTCGAGGGCGAGCTCGCGCTGAGGGTCAAGACCGGTGCGTACGAGTGGAAGCGGATGGCCGGCATTCAGCTCGGCGGCTGACCGTCCCTACGACGAAGGCCCTGGCGAACCCGCCAGGGCCTTCGTCGTACTCGGGTGGTCGTCCTCAGGCGGTCTGCAGCGCCTGGGCCGGCACAGCCGGCGCCGGCTCGTCGAGCCGGACGCGCAGGGCGAGCGGGATGCGCAGGGCGGCGGCCCAGACCAGGGTGGCGCCGAGCATGTGGATGCCGACCAGCAGCTCCGGGACCTGGGTGAAGTACTGGACGAAGCCGAGCACCCCCTGCGCCAGCAGGAGGACGAACAGCTCGCGGACCCGCGCCCGCGCGGCCGGCGGGGCCTTGACGGCGGCGAAGACGAAGATCACCGCGATCACCAGGCCGACCGACAGGAACGCCAGGTCGGCGTGGACCTGGGCGAGACGGTCGTAGTCGAGCGGGATCCGGGGCACCGGCTTCCCGTCCTTGCCCGGCGCGCCCGGGTGGTGGCCGGCACCGGTCACCAGCGTCCCGGCGGCCACCAGCAGGCCGATCACCGTCACCAGGACGTACGAGAGCTGGACGATCGGCCGGCTTACCGCGAGCTGCGGCGCGCCGTCACCCTCCTTCGAGCGCTCCCACATCAGCAGCGCGACCCAGACCAGGCCCATCGCGGCGATCAGGTGCGCCGCCACGGTGTACGGGTTGAGACCGGTGAGCACCGTGATGCCGCCGAGGACGGCGTTGCTCATCACCAGCCAGAACTGCGCCCAGCCGAGCTTGGTGAGGCTCCGCCGCCACGGGACGTGGCAGCGGGCGGCGAGGATGGCCCAGCCGATCGCCGCGCTCAGCACGTAGGCGAGCATCCGGTTGGTGAACTCGATGACGCCGTGGATGCCCATCTCGGGCGTGGGCGTGACGCTCTCGCCCGTGCAGCGGGGCCAGGTGGTGCAGCCGAGGCCGGAGGCGGTGAGCCGGACGGCGCCGCCGGTGACCACGATGACCACGCTCATCACCAATGCGGCGAGCGCGGCCCGCCGGACGATCACGCCGGACGGCTGCCAGCGGTCGGCGAGGAGGGAGGAGGGGGTACGCACCCGCTCATCCTAGGTCGGCTTACAGCCGATCTTGGGGTGGGGTGGCCGCCACGGCAAAAGGGACTGTTCTCCGCAGACCGGTCATCGGTGTTGACCGGTGATCGTCGTGGCCGAAAGAGTGCGGGTTCGTCCGTGCCCGTCCCGCACCCACAGCGGAGTTCCTCCACATGCGCATATCCGTACCCGCCGCCGCCCTCGCGCTCGGCGGTTCACTTGCCCTCGGTGCGTTCGTCGCGCCGGCGGCCCACGCGACGCCGACCGGGGGGCAGTGCCAGAGCTTCGGTGTTGGCATCCGCTACGGCGAGTTCACCGAGGGCGATGACACCCACGCGGCCGACCGGACCGCCGTGAACGGAGCAGCCGCCATCGGCGGCAACGCCGACTTCGGCGGCGGCATCCGGATCGCCGGCGACGACGAGTTCCCGCCGACGCGGCAGATCGACGCACTGCCCGGCGGCAACGCCCTGGTGGTCGCAGGGAACATCAATGTCGGCACGCGTGATACCCGCGTGTCGTACGGCAACGTCGTCCACGGCGGCAGCAAGCTCGGCAGCGGGCTTCTGGAAACCAGCCACGGGAAGGTCGTGCAGGGAGCCCCGCCGGTCGACTTCGCCGCGGAGTTCGCCAACCTGCGTGCCGTCTCCACCGAGCTGGCGGCCAGGAAGCCCACCGCGAAGAGCATCTGGACCACCTACAGCGGCGACCTGAAGATGCTCACGCTGAACGGTACGGACAAGAGCCTCAACATCTTCACGATGACGGCGGAGCAGCTGAAGACCGCCGGGGCGATCGCGATCAACGCGCCGGAAGGCTCGGCGAACGTGGTCAACGTGCTCGGCGGCAGCTCTGAGCTGGCCGCAGTCTCGATCAGCGTCAGACCCATGAAGGGGACGCTCTGGAACTTCCCGACGGCCACCAAGGTGGTCAAGAACTCCCAGCTCGGCTGGCAGGGCAGTGTCCTCGCCCCGAACGCGGCCGTCGACCTGGGTAAGGGCGGGATCTACGGTTCGGTGATCGCCAAGTCGCTGACCGTCGGCGGCGGGAAGATCTACAACACCCCGTTCACCGCCTGCATCCCGGCCGCGGCGACCCTGCCGACCGGCACCCCGACCGGCACGCCGACCGGGACGCCGACGAAGACCCCGACCCCCAAGCAGAGCACCACCCCGCCGCTGGCCACCGGTACCACCACCGGAGGCGGCGACCTCGCCCTCACCGGTGCGAACGGCGTGATCCCGCTGGCGATCGGCGGCGTGGCCGTGCTCGGCGTCGGCGGCGCGATCGTGGTGGCCACCCGTCGTCGGACGGCCAAGAAGGCCTGACGCACCTTTCGATGACGAGAATGCCCCACGGCGGATCAGTTTCTATCGGCCGTGGGGCATTTCTGTCATGAGGGGTGCATGACCTTGGGGACTGTGGTGGGCTGCTGGGGTACACATTCAGCCGTTCACGGCACGGCAGTTCGGGAGGGAAGGTCGAGATGGCGCGACGGATTTCCGGTGGGTTGGTGGCCGCGGCAGCCGGGCTCGGGGTGCTGGCACCCCTGGTGCTGGCGGGTGGTGCCTCCGCGCACGTGCCGTCCTGGACCGTGACCTGCGAGAAGATCAGCGTCAAGCTGACCAGCTACGACCCGAAGTTCCAGAACTCGGTCAGCCTCACCCTGGACGGCGAGAAGCTGCTGGACCACCAGAAGTTCGGCGAGGCCTTCAGCCAGGACTTCGTCGTGAAGCCGCACACCAAGGACCTCAAGGCCGTCCTGACCGTCGTCACCGACCAGGACCCGAAGGGCGACCAGGGCTGGACGGTCACCAAGACCGCGACCATCGCCCCATGCCCGCAGACCCACTCCCCGAGCCCCAGCCCGTCCCCTTCGTCCAGCAAGCCCACGGTGAAGCCGACGACCAGCAAGCCCGTGCCGTCGCCCAGCCACACCGGCCCGGAGCTCGCCTCGACCGGCGGCGGCAGCAACACCCCGGTCATCGCCGGGATCGGGGTGGGCGTGATCGCCCTCGGCGGCGGACTCGTCCTCCTGACCCGCCGTCGGCAGTCCCGCCGCCACTAGGAGCGGGGTACCCAACAGGGGCGCGGGGAACTGCGCGCAGCGGAAGGGCACTACTCGCACTCTTCCGCCTCGCGCAGTTCCCCGCGCCCCTGTGGTCGGCCCCCTGCACACACGAGCCCCCGGTCACTCCCAGCGGAAGAAGCGCGCCGCCGCGCCCAACCCCAGTACCGCCCACACGCCCAGAATGCCCAGGTCCGACCAGGGCACCCCGGCGCCGTACTGGAGCACCGACCGCAGCCCGTCCGAGAGCGCACTGATCGGCAGCAGTTCCAGCACCGTCCGTACGCCCGACGGGAACTTGGACAGCGGGACGACCACACCGCCGGCCAGCAGCAGCAGGATGAAGACCAGGTTGGCCGCGGCCAGCGTGGCCTCCGCCCGCAGCGTGCCGGCCATCAGCAGGCCCAGGCCCGAGAAGGCGGCGGTGCCGAGCACCAACAGCGCGGCCACGGAAAGCGGGTTGCCCTGCGGTGACCAGCCGAGCGCCAGCGCGATCACCGACAGCAGGGCCACCTGCAGCACCTCGGTGACCAGGACGCACCCGGTCTTCGCGGTGAGCAGCGCCCAGCGCGGCAGCGGGCTCGCACCGAGGCGCTTGAGCACGCCGTAGCGCCGCTCGAAGCCGGTGGCGATCGCCTGCCCGGTGAAGGCGGTGGACATCACGGCCAGCGCCAGCAGGCCGGGGGCCAGGAAGTCGACCCGTTTGCCGGGGCCGTCGACCGTGACGATGTCGACCGCGCTGAAGAGGACCAGCAGGACGGTCGGGATGACCACCGTCAGCAGCAGCTGCTCGCCGTTGCGCAGCAGCATCCTGGTCTCGAAGGCGGTCTGCGCGAGCAGCATCCGGCCGACCGGCGCCGCGCCCGGAGCAGGGGCGTACGAAGTCATGAGCGGAGCTCCCGTCCGGTCAGTTCGAGGAAGACGTCTTCGAGGCTGCGGCGCTGGACCGTCAGCTTCTCCGGCATGACCCCGGCCTCCGCGCACCAGGCGGTGACGGTGGCGAGCAGCCTGGGGTCGAGCGGTGCCTCGACGCGGTAGGAGCCGGGGGCGGGTTCGGTGACCGCGGCTCCGTCCGGGAGGACCTTGCGCAGCGAGCCGAGGTCGAGTCCGGCCGGGCCGTCGAAGTGCAGGCTGCTCTCGGCGCCGCCCCGGCAGAGCTCCTCGGGGCTGCCGGTGGCGATGACCCTGCCCCGGTCGACGACGGCCACCTGGTCGGCGAGCTGTTCGGCCTCGTCCATGTGGTGGGTGGTCACCACGACGGTGACGCCGTCGCGCCTCAGGTCGCGGACCAGGTCCCAGGTGGCGCGGCGGGCCTGCGGGTCGAGGCCGGCGGTGGGTTCGTCCAGGAAGACCAGTTCGGGGCGGCCGACCACGGCCATCGCCAGGGCGAGGCGCTGCTGCTGGCCGCCGGAGAGGCGGCGGTAGGTGGTCCGGCCGCAGGAGCCGAGGCCGAGCCGCTCGACCAGCGCGTCGACGTCCAGCGGGTCGGCGTGCAGCTTGGCGGTGTGCTTGAGCATCTCGACGGCGCGCGCGCCCGCGTAGACGCCGCCGGACTGCAGCATCACGCCGACCCGGGGCCTGAGCTGCCGGGGGTCGGCGACCGGGTCGAGCCCGAGGACGCGGACCGTGCCGGCGTCGGGGCGGCGGTAGCCCTCGCAGGTCTCGATGGTGGTGGTCTTCCCGGCGCCGTTCGGGCCGAGGACGGCGGTGATCGCGCCGCGCGCGATGGTGAGGTCGAGACCGTCCACCGCGATCTTGGAGCCGTACCGCTTCACCAGCCCGGCCACTTCGACCGCGGGTTCTGTGTGCATACGGGGAGTCTAAAAGCCCGCTGCCCGGGCCCTTGACACCGGCTCGATTGATCGTTTTCCCAGCCCAGGTAAGGCTTACCTGCGTGACTGACGCCACCGCTGAGGCGTGGATCACGGGTTGTCGCATCGCGAGTAATTACGCAACACTGGTGTTGTGAAAAACATTCGCGAGCACTCAGAGCAGCCGGAGGCCGAGTCGGCCCCCGACTGTGCCGTGCCCGCGACGGCGACAGAGGTCCTGCTGGAGGGGCACAAGGCCACCCGTGACCGGGTCGCCCGTTCGATCCTCGACCACGGCCCGTCCTCCGCCGCCGACCTGGCGAGCCGCCTCGGCCTGACCGCCGCGGCTGTCCGCCGTCACCTCGACGGTCTGGCCGCCACCGGTCTGGTCGAGTCCCGTGAGCAGCGGGTCTACGGCAGCCGGGGCCGGGGCCGCCCGGCCAAGGTCTTCGCACTGACCGAGTCGGGCCGGGACGCCTTCTACCAGGAGTACGACCAGCTCGCCGCCGACGCGCTGCGCTGGATCTCCGACGCGGTGGGTGGCGGAAAGGCGGGCGAGGAGGCGGTTGCCGCCTTCGCCAGGGCCCGCTTCGCCAAGCAGGGCCGCAAGTACCTCCCCGTGCTGGACCAGGCCGAGGCCGACCAGCGCACCGAGGCACTCGCTCAGGCCCTGAGCGCCGACGGGTACGCTGCCACTGTGCGGCGGGTACCGTCCGCCGCGGCCTCCAAGGCCCCGGCCGGCGCCCAGCTCTGCCAGCACCACTGCCCGGTAGCGCACATCGCCGAGCAGTTCCCGCAGCTCTGCGAGGCGGAGACCGAGGTCTTCTCCCAGCTCCTGGGCACCCATGTGCAACGGCTGGCCACCATCGCCCACGGCGACGGGGTCTGCACGACCTATGTGCCGGCACCCGGTGCCGCATCGTCGTCCGGCGGTCGCCGGGCGCCCGATGCCGTGCCGACTGCCGGTACGTCAACCCCATCAGAACCTGCGTCCGCGCGGAGGAACCTCGCATGACTGACACCGTTTCGCACCCGGAGCTCGAGGGCCTGGGCACCTACGAGTACGGCTGGTCCGACCCCGACGCCGCCGGTTCGGTGGCCAAGCGTGGCCTCAGCGAGGACGTCGTCCGCGACATCTCGTCGAAGAAGAACGAGTCCGAGTGGATGCTGAACCTGCGTCTCAAGGGCCTGAAGCTCTTCGGTAAGAAGCCCATGCCGACCTGGGGCTCCGACCTGTCCGGCATCGACTTCGACAACATCAAGTACTTCGTGCGCTCGACGGAGAAGCAGGCCGAGTCCTGGGAGGACCTGCCCGCCGACATCAAGGCGACGTACGACAAGCTGGGCATCCCGGAGGCGGAGAAGCAGCGCCTGGTCGCCGGTGTCGCCGCGCAGTACGAGTCCGAGGTCGTCTACCACCAGATCCGTGAGGACCTGGAGGAGCAGGGCGTGATCTTCCTCGACACGGACACTGCGCTCAAGCAGCACCCGGAGATCTTCAAGGAGTACTTCGGCACCGTGATCCCGGCCGGCGACAACAAGTTCGCCGCGCTGAACACGGCCGTGTGGTCCGGCGGCTCGTTCATCTACGTGCCGAAGGGTGTCCACGTCGACATCCCGCTGCAGGCCTACTTCCGGATCAACACCGAGAACATGGGCCAGTTCGAGCGGACGCTGATCATCGTCGACGAGGACGCCTACGTCCACTACGTCGAGGGCTGCACCGCCCCGATCTACTCCTCGGACTCGCTGCACAGCGCCGTGGTCGAGATCATCGTCAAGAAGGGCGGCCGCTGCCGCTACACGACGATCCAGAACTGGTCGAACAACGTCTACAACCTGGTCACCAAGCGCGCCGTGGCGTACGAGGGCGCGACCATGGAGTGGATCGACGGCAACATCGGTTCCAAGGTCACCATGAAGTACCCGGCCGTCTACCTGATGGGCGAGCACGCCAAGGGCGAGACCCTGTCGATCGCCTTCGCGGGCGAGGGCCAGCACCAGGACGCCGGCGCCAAGATGGTGCACATGGCGCCGAACACCTCCTCCAACATCGTCTCCAAGTCGGTGGCGCGTGGCGGCGGCCGTACCTCCTACCGCGGTCTGATCGAGATCGGCGAGGGCTCCAAGGGCGCCAAGTCCAACGTGCTCTGCGACGCCCTGCTGGTGGACACCATCTCCCGCTCGGACACCTACCCGTACGTGGACGTCCGCGAGGACGACGTGTCGATGGGCCACGAGGCCACCGTCTCCAAGGTCAGCGAGGACCAGCTCTTCTACCTGATGAGCCGTGGCATGACCGAGTTCGAGGCGATGGCGATGATCGTCCGTGGCTTCGTCGAGCCGATCGCCCGCGAGCTCCCGATGGAGTACGCGCTGGAGCTGAACCGGCTGATCGAGCTGCAGATGGAGGGCTCCGTCGGCTGACGTCAGCCGTACGAAGTCCAGTCCGCAATCTTAGGAAGAGAGCACTACGACAGCCATGGCTGACGTCAACACCCCCACCGGCTCCACGACCGCCGGTTCGATCGAGGTCGGTACCGCCGGTGCCGGCGCGCAGCTGGCCGGCCCCGGTACGGGCCGCGCCACCGTGCAGCAGCCGATCGATGCCCGCGTCGCGACCAAGCCCTCGTACGACGTGAACGACTTCCCGGTGCCCACCGGCCGCGAGGAGGACTGGCGGTTCACCCCGCTGCATCGCCTCAACGGTCTGCACGACGGCACCGCCGTCGCCTCGGGCGAGGACAAGCTCGAGCTCGGCCTTCCCGACGGCGTCACCGCCGAGACCGTGGGCCGTGACGACGCGCGCCTCGGCAAGGCCGGCAAGCCGGTCGACCGGGTCGCCGCGCAGGCGTTCAGCTCCTTCGAGCAGGCGCTGGTCGTCACCGTCCCCAAGGAGACGGTGCTCACCGAGCCGGTGAAGATCGACGTGCACGGCGAGGGCGGCGTCCGCTTCGCGCACGTGGTGATCGACGTCAAGCCGTTCGCCGAGGCCGTCGTGGTGATCAACCACACCGGTGCCGGCACCCGCGCCAGCAACGTCGAGCTGCTGGTCGGCGACGGCGCGAAGCTCACCTTCGTCTCCGTCCAGGACTGGGACCGCGACGCGGTGCACACCGCGCAGCAGACCGCCCTGGTCGGCCGCGACGCCAGCTTCAAGTCCGTGGTCGTCACCTTCGGCGGCGACCTGGTCCGCATCCACCCGCGGGTCACCTACGCCGCCACGGGCGGCGAGGCCGTGCTCTACGGCCTGTACTTCGCGGACGCCGGCCAGCACCTGGAGCACCGCCTCCAGATCGACCACGACACCCCGCACTGCCGCTCCAACGTGGTCTACAAGGGCGCGCTGCAGGGCCAGGACGCGCACGCGGTCTGGGTCGGCGACGTGCTGATCCGCGCGGCCGCCGAGGGAACCGACACCTACGAGCACAACCGCAACCTGGTGCTCACCGACGGCGCCCGGGTCGACTCGATCCCGAACCTGGAGATCGAGACCGGCGAGATCGTCGGCGCCGGCCACGCCTCGGCGACCGGCCGCTTCGACGACGAGCAGCTCTTCTACCTGCAGTCCCGTGGAATCCCGGAGGAGGACGCCCGCCGCCTGGTGGTGCGCGGCTTCTTCGCCGAGCTGGTCCAGCAGATCGGCGTCCCGGAGATCCACGATCACCTCATGGAGAAGATCGAGGCCGAGCTGGAAGCGAACGTCTGATGAGCTTCTTGCGTGCCTGCGCCCTGAGCGACTTGGCGGAGGACGTCCCCAAGCGCGTGGAGCTCAACGGCGTGCCGGTGGCGCTCGTCCGCACCGAGGGCGAGGTGTACGCGATCAACGACATCTGCTCGCACGCGAACGTCTCCCTCTCCGAGGGCGAGGTCGAGGACTGCATGATCGAGTGCTGGCTGCACGGCTCCAGTTTCGACCTGCGCTCCGGAAAGCCCTCGGGACTGCCCGCCACCAAGCCGGTCCCCGTTTACCCCGTAAAGATCGAAGGGGACGATGTGCTCGTCTCCGTCAACCAGGAGTCCTGAGCATGGCAACCCTTGAAATCCGCGACCTGCACGTCTCCGTCGAGACCGAGAGCGGCCCCCGCGAGATCCTCCGCGGCGTCGACCTGACCGTGAAGCAGGGCGAGACCCACGCCATCATGGGCCCGAACGGCTCCGGCAAGTCCACCCTGGCCTACTCGCTGGCCGGTCACCCGAAGTACACCGTCACCAGCGGCTCCGTGCTGCTGGACGGCGAGGACGTGCTGGCCCTGTCCGTCGACGAGCGCGCCCGCGCCGGTGTCTTCCTCGCCATGCAGTACCCGGTCGAGGTCCCCGGTGTCTCGGTCTCCAACTTCCTGCGCACCGCGGCCACCGCCGTGCGTGGCGAGGCCCCCAAGCTGCGGCTGTGGGTCAAGGAGGTCAAGGAGGCCATGGCGGCTCTCCACATGGACCCGGCCTTCGCCGAGCGCAACGTCAACGAGGGCTTCTCCGGCGGCGAGAAGAAGCGCCACGAGATCCTCCAGCTGGAGCTGCTCAAGCCGAAGATCGCGATCCTCGACGAGACCGACTCCGGCCTGGACGTCGACGCCCTGCGTCAGGTCTCCGAGGGCATCAACCGGGTCGCCTCGACCGGTGAGGTGGGCACCCTGCTGGTCACCCACTACACCCGCATCCTGAAGTACATCAAGCCTGACTACGTCCACGTCTTCTCGGCCGGTCGCATCGTCGAGTCCGGCGGCGCCGAGCTCGCCGACAAGCTGGAGAACGAGGGCTACGCGTCTTACGTGAAGGGCGGCGCTTCCGAGTGACACTGCATCCCGGCTCGGCGCTCGCCGGGCTCCTCGACACCGACGCGATCCGTAAGGACTTCCCCGTCCTGCAGCGCGTGCTGCACGACGGCAAGCCCCTGATCTACCTGGACAACGCGGCGACCTCGCAGAAGCCCCGTCAGGTGCTCGACGCCCTGAACGCGTACTACGAGCGGCACAACGCCAACGTGCACCGCGGTGTGCACGTGCTGGCCGAGGAGGCCACGGCGCTGTACGAGGGCGCCCGCGACAAGGTCGCGGCGTTCATCAACGCGCCGAGCCGGGACGAGGTGATCTTCACCAAGAACGCCTCGGAGTCGCTCAACCTGGTCGCCAACATGCTCGGCTGGGCCGACGAGCCGTACCGCGTGGACGCGGACGCGGAGATCGTCATCACCGAGATGGAGCACCACTCCAACATCGTCCCGTGGCAGCTGCTCTCGCAGCGCACCGGCGCGAAGCTGAAGTGGTTCGGCCTGACCGACGACGGCCGGCTGGATCTCTCGAACATCAACGAGCTGATCACCGAGAAGACGAAGATCGTCTCCTTCACGCTGGTCTCGAACCTGATGGGCACGATCAACCCGGTCGAGGCGATCGTCCGGCGCGCGCAGGACGTCGGCGCCCTGGTGCTGATCGACGCCTCGCAGGCCGCCCCGCACATGGTGCTGGACGTCCAGGCGCTGGAGGCCGACTTCGTCGCCTTCACCGGTCACAAGATGCTGGCCCCGACCGGCATCGGCGTGCTCTGGGGCCGCCAGGAGCTGCTGGAGGACCTCCCGCCGTTCCTCGGCGGCGGCGAGATGATCGAGACCGTCACGATGGGCTCGTCCACCTACGCCCCGGCGCCGCACAAGTTCGAGGCGGGCACCCCGCCGATCGCCCAGGCGGTCGGTCTCGGTGCGGCCATCGACTACCTGTCGAACATCGGCATGGAGAAGATCGCGGCCCACGAGCACGCGATCACCGAGTACGCGGTCGAGCGCCTCCTCGAGGTCCCGGACCTGCGGATCATCGGCCCGCGTACGGCCGTGGACCGCGGCGCCGCGATCTCCTTCGTGCTCGGCGACATCCACCCGCACGACGTGGGCCAGGTGCTGGACGAGCAGGGCATCGCCGTGCGCGTCGGCCACCACTGCGCGCGGCCGGTCTGCCTCCGCTACGGAATTCCTGCGACCACGCGGGCGTCGTTCTATCTGTACTCGACGCCGGGTGAGGTCGACGCTCTGATCGACGGCCTGCACCACGTCCGCAACTTCTTCGGCTGAGGGGTGGCCGCGGCATGAAGCTCGACTCCATGTACCAGGAGATCATCCTGGAGCACTACAAGAACCCCCACGGCAAGGGGCTGCGCGACGGCGACGCCGAGGTGCACCACGTCAACCCGACCTGCGGCGACGAGATCACCCTCCGGGTGCGGCTCGACGGCCCGGTGGTGGCGGACGTGTCGTACGAGTCCCAGGGCTGCTCGATCAGCCAGGCCAGTGCCTCGGTGCTGAACGACCTGGTGGTCGGGAAGACCGTCGGCGAGGCTCAGGCGATCCAGGAGGCCTTCCTGGAGCTCATGCAGAGCAAGGGCCAGGCCGAGGGGGACGAGGACGTGCTGGAGGACGCGGTCGCGTTCGCCGGCGTCTCCAAGTTCCCCGCCCGCGTGAAGTGCGCGCTGCTGAGCTGGATGGCCTGGAAGGACGCCACCGCCAAGGCGCTCGCCGAACACCCCGTCGTCAACGACTGAAGGAAACACTCATGAGCGACACCGAGGCCGGCACCCCGGCCGAGGCCGCAGCCGAGGGCCCGACCGTGATCGTCGGCACCACCGCGGGCACCGTCTCCGTCGAGGACCTCACCGAGGCCCTGATGGACGTCGTCGACCCCGAGCTGGGCATCGACGTGGTCAACCTGGGCCTGATCTACGGCATCCACATCGACGAGTCCGATGTGGCCACCATCGACATGACGCTCACCTCGGCGGCCTGCCCGCTGACCGACGTCATCGAGGACCAGGCCAAGACCGCCACCGACGGCCTCGTCCAGGACCTGCGGATCAACTGGGTCTGGATGCCGCCGTGGGGCCCGGACAAGATCACCGACGACGGCCGCGAGCAGCTGCGCGCCCTCGGCTTCAACGTCTGAGCTTGCGCTGAAGGCCCGGACTTCCTGACTGGAAGTCCGGGCCTTCGTGCTTTCCGAGGGGCTCCGCCCGCAGGCTCACCGATCAGGATCGGGCATCCCAGGGGCGCGAGGAACTGCGCGAGATCGGAAGACTGCGGCGCCGCACCTCCCGGCCCCCGCGCCCCTGGGGAAGCCCTGTCAGCGCGTGCGCCGCACCACCGCTGCGGCGAGCCCCAGGCAGGCCAGGGCGGCCAGGCCGGCGAAGCCGCTGACCGCGGGGAGCAGGCCGTAGCGCTGGGTCAGGGCACCGACGGCGACGATCGGCAGGGAGCTGCCGAGGTAGACGATCACCCAGAGGGTGGAGAGCTCGCTACCGCGTCGTTCGGGGTTCATCGCGGCCACCGCGCTGGTGAAGAGCGAGCGGAACGCCACACCCTGGCAGGCGCCGCCGAGGACGCTGCCGATGAACAGCAGGGCCGGCGTCTCGGTGTACTGCGCCGTGACCACCAGGCCCAGCCCGGCCGCCAGACCGGTCATGCCCAGTGCGATCACCAGACGGTCCGCCGTGGGCGGGACGAGCAGCTGGGCCGCGGCGGAGGAGCCGAGCAGCAGGGCCGCGACGACCGCGCCCGTCATGTGCGAGCTGCTGTGCAGCAGCCTGGCCGAGAACGCGGGCGCCAGGCTGAGGTAGACCCCGAAGATCGCGTACGAGACGAAGCCGGCCCCGGAGGCGAGCAGGAACTCCCGGCGGCCGCCGCGCGGCAGCCGCAGGCGCTGCGGGCGCAGGTGCGCCGGGGTGGTGATGCGCGGCGGGGCGGCCGGCGGTCGCGGGCGGCCGGGCATCCTGGGGTGCACCACGGCGAGCGGGACGCAGAGCGCCAGCAGGGCGAGGGCGTGCACCAGGAAGGGCGTCAGCAGCGGGTGCTCGCCGCTGGAGAGCGCGGCCCCGATGATCGGGCCGAAGGCCACCCCGCCCGCCGAGCAGGCCAGGGTGAGCTTGGCGGCCAGCGTCGGGCGGTCGGGCAGCAGGTCGCCCAGCGCGGCCCCGGCGGCGCCGGTGGAGAGGCCGACCGCGATGCCCTGGACGGCGCGCCCGGCGGCCAGCTGCCAGAAGCTGCCGGCCATCGCGAAGAGCGCGTCCCCGCAGGCGGCCAGCGCCACGGCGGGGAGGATCATGGCGCGTCGCCCGAGGTGGTCCGACCAGTGACCGGCGGCGGCCAGCACGGGGACGAGGGCGAAGACGTACACCGTGAAGAGGATCGTGGTGTCGAGGGCGGTGAGCCCGAGACGCTGCTGCAGCACCGGGTAGATCGGGGTCGCCAGATTGGCGCCGACCAGGAGGAGGAGCAGGGCGGCGGCGACGAGGCCGACGCGGATGCCGCGCAGGGCGTTCCAGCGGCTGATCGCGGCGAGCTGGAGCTGCGTGCGTGGTGCGAGCTCCAGGGGGAGCAGGGCCTCCGAGAGCCGGCGTCCGTCGAACTGTGCTGTGGACAGTCCGGAGCCGGCGGGGGAGAGGTCCGCCATGGCAGGGGTCTCCTGTGGCAAGGCACCACCCTGGACCGACCCGGCCCGGGGTGGTGGCCTGACTGCGGAACCCTGGTGGAGCAGATGTACTCAGAAAAGGCGGGCTTCGTTGCCCGGTGGCCGGTACGGGGTGTGCACCGCGCCTACCGAAGGATACGTGGTCGTACGGGTCCGGCGGCGCGCACCTCAGCAGGTGGGGCGCGGGACGGATACTCTGAGTTGATGGACCGGCACCCACCCGGCCCTTCTGGCAGTGACCACCGCCACAACGGGAGATCGCGCAACGATGGCCGGACGACGCCGCAACACCCCTGACAACCCGTCGGCGACCGGGCCCGGCGAGCTGCCTGCCGAGAGCCTGCTGCCGGCCGACTACGAGCTCGCGGACCTGTACGGGGCGTTCGCCGCGCACGGCCGCGACGAGGAGGACATGGACGACGCCGCGGTGCTGGTCCCCCCGATCCAGCTGCCGCCGGAGACCGAGCTGGCCGCGGCCGCACTGGCGGTGCCGCTGATCGACCACGCCCTGAAGCTGGCCCGCTGGACGGCCCCGCACCGCCCGGTCGACGAGCTGGGCGACCTCGTCGAGGCCGACCGTGAGCCCGCCGCCCGGCTGCTCGGGCTCGCCCCGGCCGAGGGCGAGGTGACCGAGGACGCCGTCGTCGAGGCGATGCGCGCCTGGTCGCTCGCCTGCGACCTGGACCTGGTCGAGATCGGCACCACCGCCAAGGGCGAACACGTCGCCATCCCGGGCCCGGACCTGGAGCCCGCCGAGGAGGGTGACCCCGAGACCGTCCTGGAGCTCTGGCTGACCGCCGCCGGCATCGTCCGGGAGCTGGCCGCCGAGGCCGACTCGCTGGCCCTGGAGGCCGAGGAGGAGGAGGAGGACGAGGCCGCCGCCGAGGCCCGCCTGGGCGAGGTGGAGGAGTCCCGGCAGGAGGCCTCCGAGCTGCTCGACGAGGCCCTGCAGGTGCTGTACGAGACCACGGCCTTCGCCGACCCCGGGCAGGAGACCGTGCCGCTGGGCGTCCTGGCGGCGCTGCTGGTCGTCCCCGAGGGCGAGGAGCCGGACGAGGAGCTGCTCGGCGACATCACCGACCTGATGGTGACGCTGGACCCGATGCTGGCCGACCTCGCCGAGCTGGGGCTGCTGGAGCACCGCCCGATCGACCCCGAGCTCTTCGAGGAGGAGGAAGAGGAGGGTGCAGCCGAGAGCGGCGAGCCGCTGGACGAGGCGGAGTCGGCGCGCTTCGGGCTGGTCCGGCTGACCCCGCTCGGCCAGTACGGCGTACGGCAGTGGCTGCTGGAGGACGGGTACGACGCGCCGCTGATCGGCGATCTGGCCCAGGGGGACGCGGAGGCGCTGCTGCGCGGCATCTCGGAGACCGCCAACGTTCTGCCCGAGCGTGAGCTGCAGGTCTGGCTGAGCGGCCGGGAGCCGCTGGCGGCGGCCCGCGAGCTGCTGGAGGCCGCGCGCGGCACGGACCAGCAGAGCCCCGTCCGCCGGCTGCTCTGTGTGCAGGCGCTGGAGGAGCTGGGCGCGGACGCGCAGCCCGCCGCGCAGGACGTGGTGGACGACCCGGAGCTCGGCGGCGCGGTGCGGGGCTGGCTGCGTGTCCAGGGCGTGGAGCTGCCCGCACCGGAGCGGTCGATGGTGCTCTGGACGACGATCGACACCTTCGCCGCGCAGCTGCTCACCAGCGAGGGTGAGGCCGAGGTGCTGCAGGAGCTGATCAGCAGCCTGCCGGTGACGGACAACCCGGCGAGCTACTTCGGCGAGCTGTGGCGGGTCGACCACACGTACACGGCCGAGGTGCTGGAGGCCGTCGGCGAGCTGCATCTGGACCGGACGGTGGCGAAGGAGGCCCGCAAGGCGGCCTTCAAGGCCCGCTCGCAGAAGAAGTAGCAGGGGGAGCGGAGAGGAGGGCCCGCAGGCCGCGTTCGCCGCTGCGCATCATGACCGCGTGGTTGGCGAGGAAGAGCGGCCGGGCCAGCGGGGCGAGCCGCCGCATCAGCGGCTTGCCCGGGCGTACCTCCTCCTCGAACACCACCACGCTGCCGGGCCCGGCGGCGCTGACCTGCCAGCGTGACCAGCCCTGCAGGTCGCCGCGGAGCTCGGCCTGCAGCAGCCGGGCCCCGGCGTCCTGCCGCTGCTCGTGGACGGTGAAGAGCAGCTCGTACGGGAGGAAGGAGCGCACCCGCAGCTCGCCCGTCCGATCGTCGATGCGGCGCACCGAGCGGATCTGCGGCCACCAGGCCGGGTAGCCGGCGACGTCCTGCAGCACCCGGTAGACCCGCTCGGGGCCGGCGGGCAGCTGCCAGGTGGAGGTGAGGTGGTAGCGGTTGGGATCCACCGGGGCCCGCCCTACGGGAGGTCGAGCTGGCCGGCCTCGGTGAACGGGAAGAAGGGGTTGTGGGCCAGCTCCCAGAGGTGGCCGTCCGGGTCCTCGAAGTAGCCCGAGTACCCGCCCCAGTCGGTGGCGGCCGGGGGCTTGACCACCGTGGCGCCCGCCTCGACCGCCGTCTTCAGGGCGGCGTCGACCTGCTCGGGGGACTCCAGGTTGACCGCGAGGGTGACACCGCGGAAGGACGGCTCGCCGGTGGCCGGGACACCGGCGTCGGCGGCCAGGGCCTCGTACGGGAAGAGGCCGAGCGCCGAGTCGGCGGTGCGGAACCAGACGATCTCGGGGCTGGACGCCGTCGAGCGCTGCCAGCCGAGCGCCTCGTAGAACTCGGTGCTGCGCCCCAGGTCGGAGACGCCGAGCGTGACGATGCTGATACGGGCGGGGAAGGCATTGGTTGCTGTCATGAGACCCAGCGTAGGCAAGGCTACTGACATTCCAGGCTACTGACATTCCGGCCCGGGCGGGGCCGGGCGCGCCATATGACAACCGTACGAGGGAAGCTGATGGCTCAGCAGGTCCTTCCAACGTATCGTGGGGCGGACGCGGCGCGGGTCCGGGCAGGGCAAGCCCGGCGCAGCGGCCGAGACCGACGGCTAGGCGAGCACGCGGGGGTGCGGCAGAGGATGAAGAGGCAGAGCGCGAGCAGGCCCCAGGATCCGGAGGACTTCTACGCCGACCACGAGGAGTACAGCCGGCAGGTGCTCGCGGACGCGGACTTCCCGGTGTACGGGGTGGACCGGGTCGACCAGGGCCGGGGCAGTCGGGGTATGGGCGTGCACCGCGTCGGCCCGGCGCACGGCGAGGGTGACGCGCCCCCAAACGAAGCCCCGAACGAAGCCCCGAACGAAGCCCCGACCGGTGGCGCCGAGGTCGATGCGCTGGCCGAGTACGAGCTCAGCAACGGCAGGCTCGGCTGGGTCGAGGTCCGCTCCGGTGACTGGAGCTCCGTCGAGGGCCCGTACGTGACCGTCCGTACCTACCGCCCAGGCGCCGAGCGGACGCAGCCGCTGCCCGACCTCGAGGACGTGGTCGAGGACGAGCGCGACCGGGTTTACGAACAGCTGGACATCGACGAGGGCGACGGCCCCGGCAGCGTACGGGCGCTGCGGGAGTGGATCACCGTCGAGGGCGAGCCGAGGGCCGTCCAGATCCACGAGGACCGGCGGGCCGAGGGCGGTGCGGCCGAGCCCGCGCCGTCGGGCCAGGCCCCGGTCTGGGCGGGCCGGCTACGGGTGGACGGCATCACCGTCACCATCACCGGCCGCGGCGTGCCGCCGGGCGGCATCGAGCTGAAGCGGATCGAGGACTTCGAGCGCTACATCCTCGGCCGCACCGACCTGATGCGCAAGCTCGCGGCGCGCCAGGCCCAGCGGGTGGCACTGGAGGAGCGTGAACTCCCGCCGGTGATCGGCCTGGAGGCGCACCGCGCGGTGGTGGAGCACGCGGTCGGCGAAGCGGTGGCGATCGAGGCGCAGGTCCGGGCCCGGCGTACCCCCAGGCTGCCGCGGCGGCTGCGCGGGGAGGCGGGCGCGGTGCGCTGGGAGGCCGCCGTCCGGCAGCAGATGAAGCTCGCCTCGGAGACCAGGGAGGAGGCCGGGGAGTCGGTCACCACCATGGTCAACCACCTCACCCGGCTCGCGCAGAACACCGACTGGGCGGTCGGGACCCCGGAGGGGAGCGCCGCACTGGAGGAGGTCATCCGGTACACGGCCTTCGCCAGCGAGGTGCCCAGTCTGCCGGCGCAGCGGGCGTGGGAGCGGCTCTGGTCCGGCGGTACGCCGAGGTCGGCCTCGGGTACGGAGGAGGCCTGGCTGACGGCGTGGGAGCAGTGGCGGGTGGAGCGCACCGAGTACTGACGAGTGCGCCGACGCGCGCCGACGCGTGCCGGTCGAGGCAAAGCGGCGGTCATGCGTTCGGATACGGTTGGCAAAACACCACTCTGACGCGGTGTCGGATTCACCCGGGGTTCACCCGGGGCGCGGAGTCTGCTGGGCGTCGACGTCCGTCGTCGGCACCCAGCAAGCCGCAGACCGGGTACCCGGGTGGCGGCCCCACCCCTCAGGAGTGACTGCCATGTCGCTGTCCCGCCGGGACTTCGTCAACCGTTCCACCGCCATCGGGGCCGGCGTGCTCATTGCCGGCAGCGCCGAGGTGCTGGCCACCGCCCCGGGCGCGATCGCCGCCCCGGCGGGCGGCGAGGCTCCCGCCCCCGAGACCGTCGAGGCCGCGCGCTGCGCCACCGGTTACGGCGAGCTCCTCCCGGACCCGGACGGCATCCTGGCGCTGCCCCGCGGCTTCCGCTACCAGATCATCACGTACACCGGGAAGACCACCCTGGTCACCGGTGAGAGCACCCCCAGCAACCACGACGGCACCGCCGCCTTCCAGGGCAAGCACGGCGGCACCGTGCTGGTGAACAACCACGAGCTGCGCGGCGCGCGCGCCGACTGGCCGCACCCGGTGCCGCTGCTGGAGGGCCACGTCTACGACCCGGGCGCGGCCGGCGGCTGCACGGTGGTCGAGGTCCGCAAGGGCGGCAAGCAGGTCCGCGAGTGGGTCGGCATCGCCGGCACCTCCACCAACTGCGCCGGTGGCGCCACCCCTTGGGGCACCTGGCTGAGCGGCGAGGAGACCGAGGACAAGGCCGGCAAGAACGGCTTCACCAAGGACCACGGCTACATCTTCGAGGTCGACCCGCACGACCAGGACGCCAACCGCGACCCGAAGCCGGTCAAGGCCTTCGGCCGCTACCCGCACGAGGCCGTGGTGATCGACCCGCAGCGCGGCCACGCCTACCTCACCGAGGACGCCGCCGGCCCGAACGGCCTGCTCTACCGCTGGACCCCGCCGGCCGGCTTCAAGCACGGCAAGGGCAAGCTGCGCACCCTCGCCGACGACGCGGGCAAGCTGGAGGCCTTCAAGGTCTTCGACTCGCACGGCACCTTCATCGACGACCTCTCCCGCGCCGTCAAGATCGGCACCACGTACGGCGTCGACTGGGTCAACGTCCCGGACCGCGACGCCAAGACGGTCTCCGTCCGCAAGCAGTTCAAGGACGGCGAGGTCACCCGCTCCCGCAAGCTGGAGGGCATGTGGTGGGGTGACGGCGGCTTCTACTTCGTCGCCAGCTTCGCCCGCGCCGAGAGCCCGGTGCAGCACGACGGCCAGGTCTGGTTCTACAACCCGGCCCGCCGCACCATCACCCTCAAGGTCCTGCTCGGCGTCAACACCGATGTCAACGGCGACCACGGCAACTTCGACGGCCCGGACAACATCACCGTCTCGCCGTACGGCGGCCTGGTGATCGCCGAGGACGGCGAGGGCGTGCAGCACCTCTTCGGTACCACCGACGACGGCCGCACCTTCCCGATCGCCCGAAACGACCTCAACATCGGCACCGCCGAGAAGCCGGAGTTCAGTGAGTTCACCGGTGTGACCTTCTCGGAGGACGGCCACACGCTGTTCGCCAACATCCAGGAGCCGGGCATCATGCTCGCCATCACCGGGCCGTGGTGGCGCCTGAACCACCGCGGCGGCCACGGCTACGACTCCTGACGCTGCGGGGTAGCTCCTAGGGGCGCGGGGAACTGCGCTGCCGGCCATGCACCTCCGTAGGTGGCTGGTCGCGCACGCAGTTGATCAAACAGAGCCCCGCGCCCCTGGTGGTGCCCCTACCTGTCAGGGATGCCCCTCAGTCCTCCGGGGGTAGGCGGAGCTGCAGCATGGCCATCAGGCGTTGCTGCGGCTGCGCCAGGTCGATGCCGGTGAGCTGTTCGGCGCGGCGGACCCGGTAGCGGAGGGTATTGGGGTGGATGTGCAGGGCGTCCGCCGCGACGCGGACCTCGCCGAGGGCGTCCAGCCAGGCCAGGACGGACTCGGCGAGGCGGGTGCCGTGGCGGCGGTCGTAGGCGGCCAGGGCGGTCAGCCGGGGGTCGCGGAGGCCGCCGCGTTCCTGGAGCAGTGCGAGCATCTCGCTGACCAGCACCTCGGCCTGAACGTCGATCAGCGCGGCCACCTGCAGCTCGACCCCGCCGCGCCCCATCGCGTCCAGGATCCGGTCCGCCTGCGCCCGCGACTCGGGCACCGCCGCCAGCCCGCCCACCGTGGAGCCGATCGCCGCCCGCAGCGGGACACCGAGGTGATCGCGGGCGGCCTCCACCACCTCCTGCGCCCAGCCCCGCACCGTTGCCATCGGCAGGCCGGGGGGAAGCTCGGGCAGCAGCACGTACACCCGCGACTCGATCGGGGCGAGCAGCGCACTGCGGTGCCGGGCGGCGGTGTGCACCGAGATCAGGCTGGTCACCTCGGCGCGGGTCAGTTCGAGGTCCGAGCCCTCGGAGGGCGAGCCCGCCGCGTACGCCAGCACGGTGGCCGGGCGGCGCAGGTCGAGCCCGAGGTGGGTGGCCAGTGACTGGGCGCCGGTCGAGCCCTCAAGCAGGCCGGTGAGCAGGGTCTGCGTCAGCCGTACGTCCGCGGAGAGCTCGCGCCTGCGGCGGACCAGCTGGGCCGCCGCCACCCGGGCCGCGCCGACCAGGGCCTGCTCGGCCAGTGGGGCGAGCGGCTGGGCGCCCTCCTGGACCCAGATGGTGCCGAGCGGCTGCGCGCCCGCCCTGATACCGATGGCGATCCGGCGTCTGATGCCCAGCTCGGGGTGCGGGTCGATCGCGATCACGCTGTCCGAGCTGCGCAGGTGCTGGAAGATGCCCCACTCGCGGAGCTTGGAGAGGTACGGCTCCGGGCCCTGCCAGCCGAGGATGGAGAGCCGCCGCAGGTCGTCCACCTCGTCGGAGTCCGAGGACCGGGAGTAGGCCAGCACGCGGCTGGAAGTGTCCTCGATGGAGACGATGCCGTTGGTGAGGACGGCGACGGTCTGGGCGAGCGAGAAGAGGTCGCCGGCGTTGTGCTCGGCGGTGTCGGGGGTGTCCGGGCCCGCGATGATCGCCCGGGCGAGCGAGTCGAGGTGCTCCCAGCGGGTCTCGCGGCGTACGGACAGCAGTGCCACGCCGGCCTCGGTGGCGGCCTCGCGCAGTGCGTCGGCCTGGCCGGGGGCGTCCAGCTTCACCGCGACGGCGGCGGCACGGGCCCGTCCGGCGGCGCGCAGGGCGGGGAGGGCGGCGCGGCCCCGGGCGCCGATGGCCAGCACCAGCTCGCCGGGCGAGGCGGTGGCCGGGTCCTCCGGGTCGAGGATCGCCACGTCCCGGACGGGTACGTCCAGTCCGGCGGGTGCGGCCTGCAGCTCCACCAGCGGCTCGCCCAGGGACATCAGCAGCTGGCGCAGCGGGAGGCCGCCGCTTGCTCCTGGCGCGGTCACTCCCGAAGCCTCCTTCGTCTGCTCTTCGTAGCGACGGACAACTCCGTACGGATGACTTTAGCCGCCCGGCCAATCAAAGGCCCCGGCTCTCGGGCATAGCGTTTCTTCATGGCCGGCGTGCGACCCACGTCGGCATTCCCCATGACACGAAAGAGAGCGCGCGCTCATGGATGCTGTGACCCAGGTCCCCGCGCCGGTGAACGAGCCGGTCCGCAGCTACGCCCCCGGCAGCCCCGAACGGGCTCGCCTGGAGGCCAAGCTGAAGGAGCTGGGCGGCCAGGAGCCGATCCAGCTGACCATGACGATCAACGGTGAGCGCCGGATGGGCGGCGGCACCGAGATCGACGTCGTGCAGCCGCACAACCACGCTGCCAAGCTCGGCACCCTGCGCAACGCCACCCAGGACGATGCGCGGGACGCCATTGACGCTGCCCTGGCTGCTGCTCCGGCCTGGCAGGCGCTCTCCTTCGACTCCCGCGCGGCCATCTTCCTCAAGGCCGCCGACCTGCTGGCCGGCCCGTGGCGCGAGACCCTCGCCGCAGCCACCATGCTCGGCCAGTCCAAGACCGCGCAGCAGGCCGAGATCGACACCCCCTGCGAGCTGGTCGACTTCCTGCGCTTCAACGTGCACTTCGCCCGGCAGATCATCGCCGAGCAGCCGATCTCCTCCGAGGGCGTCTGGAACCGCAGCGACCACCGCGCGCTGGAGGGCTTCGTCTACGCGATCACGCCTTTCAACTTCACCGCCATCGCGGGCAACCTGCCCACCGCCCCCGCCCTGATGGGCAACGTGGTGCTGTGGAAGCCGTCCCCGACCCAGCAGTTCTCCGCTCACCTGCTGATGCAGCTGCTCGAGGCGGCCGGCCTGCCCAAGGGCGTCATCAACATGGTCACCGGTGACGGCCTGGCCGTCTCCGAGGTCGCCCTCAAGCACCCCGAGCTGGCGGGCATCCACTTCACCGGCTCCACCGCGACCTTCCAGCACCTGTGGCGCGAGGTCGGCAACAACATCGCGGGCTACCGCTCGTACCCGCGGATCGTCGGCGAGACCGGCGGCAAGGACTTCCTGGTCGCCCACCCGTCCGCCGACCCGGCCGTGCTGAAGACCGCGATGACCCGCGGTGCCTTCGAGTTCCAGGGCCAGAAGTGCTCGGCGCTCTCGCGGGCGTACGTCCCGGCGTCCCTCTGGGCCGGCATCAAGGACGACTTCCGCGACGAGGTCGAGTGGCTCACCATGGGTGACGTCAACGACCTGTCGAACTTCATGAGCGCCGTCATCGACGAGCGTTCGTTCGCCAAGAACAAGGCCGCGATCGACCGGGCCAAGGCCGACCCGAAGGTCGAGATCCTGGCCGGCGGCACGTACGACGACTCGGTCGGCTACTTCGTCCGTCCGACCGTGCTGGTCTGCGAGGACCCGGCGAGCGAGTACTTCCGTGACGAGTACTTCGGCCCGATCCTCTCGGTCTTCGTCTACGAGGACGAGAAGTACGACGAGATGCTCGCGCAGATGGAGTCGGTGTCCAGCTACGGCCTGACCGGCGCGATCATCGCCCAGGACCGCGAGGCCGTCCAGCACGCGATGCACGTGCTGCGCAACGCCGCGGGCAACTTCTACATCAACGACAAGCCGACCGGCGCCGTCGTCGGCCAGCAGCCCTTCGGCGGCGGCCGGGCCTCCGGCACCAACGACAAGGCCGGCGCCAAGCAGAACCTGATGCGGTGGACCTCGACCCGGTCCATCAAGGAGACGTTCGTCCCGCCGACGGACTACCGCTACCCGCACATGGGCTGACCAAGCCCTGTGCTCACGGGGCGGCGGCCCACCCTCAGCCGCCGCCCCACCCCTCTCCCCCTGTTGAACCATCTCCAGGAGTAACGATGCTCCGTTCCGCCCTCCTCGCCGCCTCCCGCTCCCCGCAGGTGCGCACCGTCGTGGAGAAGTTCCCGCCGACCCACGCGATAGTCGAGCGCTTCGTCGCCGGCGAGCGGCTCGACCAGGCGATCGCCGCCACCGACGAGCTGGTGGTCACCGGCCGCAAGGTCACCCTGGACCACCTCGGCGAGGACACCAAGGACGCCGCCCAGGCCGCCGGCACCGCCGAGGCGTACGAGCACCTGCTGGCCGCTCTCAAGGAGACCGGCCTGGCCGCGAACGCCGAGGTGTCGGTCAAGCTCTCGGCGGTCGGTCAGTTCCTGCCGGTGGACGGCGAGAAGATCGCGCTGGAGAACGCCCGGCGGATCTGCGAGGCGGCGGCGGACGCGGGCACCACGGTCACCCTGGACATGGAGGACCACACCACCACCGACTCCACCCTCTCGATCGCCCGCGAGCTGCGCACCGACTTCCCCTGGCTGGGCGTCGTGCTGCAGGCGTACCTGCGCCGCACCGAGGCCGACTGCGCGGACTTCGCCGGTGCCGGCTCGCGCGTGCGGCTCTGCAAGGGCGCGTACAAGGAGCCCGAGTCGGTCGCCTTCCAGGGCAAGAAGGACGTCGACCTGGCGTACGTCCGGGCGCTCAAGGTCCTGATGGGCGGCGAGGGCTACCCGATGATCGCCTCGCACGACCCGAACATGATCAAGATCGCCGGCCAGCTCGCCGAGTGGCACGGCCGCGGCAGCGACAGCTTCGAGTACCAGATGCTCTTCGGCATCCGCCCGGAGGAGCAGCTGCGCCTGGCCGAGGCGGGCAACACCATGCGGGTGTACCTGCCGTACGGCGAGGAGTGGTACGGCTACTTCATGCGCCGCCTCGCGGAGCGCCCGGCCAACCTGGTGTTCTTCCTCCGCGCCATGGCCACCCGCGGCTGAGGGGTAACCCGGCGGGATTGGCTACCCACAGGGGCGCGGGGCTCTGTCTAATCAACTGCGCGCGCGACCAGGGCACGACGTTGGTGCACGGTTGCGCGCGCACGCAGTTCATCAAACAGAGCCCCGCGCCCCTGCTGTGGTTGCTCAGAGCTGTTCGCTGCGCCCCTGCTGTGGTTGCTCAGAGCCGCTCGCTCAGAGCATCGCCGCCGCGGGCTTGGCCATGGCGCGGGCGGTCTTGGCGTTGACGTACTCGCCGATGGCCGTCATCACCCACTCGCCGGAGAACTGGCGGACGAGCTTGCACATCACCACGCCGGTGTGGGGCTCGGACTGGGTGAGGTCGAAGCGGACCAGCTCCTGGCCGGTGCCCGCGTCGAGGAGGCGGCAGTAGGCGTTCTTGACGTCGGTGAACTTCTGGCCGGAGAAGGAGTTCACCACGAAGACCAGGCCGCAGACCTCCGGCGGCAGCCCGTCCAGGTGGACGGTGATCGCCTCGTCGTCGCCCGCGCCCTCGCCGGTGAGGTTGTCGCCGGAGTGGGCGATCGCGCCGTTGAAGATGCTCAGCTTCATGAACCAGGCGGTCTCCAGCTTGTTGCGCTGGGCGTCGAAGGCGAGGCAGGAGGCGTCCAGGTCGATGTTGCGGCCGCGGCCGGCCGGCTCCCAGCCGAGGCCCATCCGGACGGAGGAGAGGAAGGGCTTGCCGTTCTTCTCCAGCGAGACCGAGCCGCCCTTGGTCAGGCTGACCCGGCCCTTGTCCAGGGTGACCTTGGTGAGTGAGGCGGGTACGGCGGGCGGCGTGACCGGCTTGGGCGGCGCTGTCGGGGCTGCCTGGGCGGCCGCAGCCGGGGCCGGGGCGGCGGGCTCCTCCACGGAGACGCCGAAGTCGGTCGCGATGCCGGCCAGCCCGTTGTCGTAGCCCTGCCCGACCGCGCGGACCTTCCAGCTGTCGCCGCGCCGGTACACCTCGACCACCACCAGCGCCGTCTCCCTGGTCAGCCGAGGCGGGGTGAACGTGACCAGGACCGCGCCGCTGTCGGCGTCCCGGACCGTCGCGGTGGGCTCCGTCCCGGCGAAGGTCGCGCCCGCGTCGTCCAGGCTGGCCGTCACCACGACCTTGCTGATCTCCGAGGGCAGCGAGCCGGTGTCGACCGTGATGGCGTCCGGTGTGGAACCGGCGGCGGGGCGGTGGGTGACGCCGGGGCCGTTCGGGGCGTTGAAGAAGACGAAGTCGGCGTCGGACCTGACCTTCCCCGCCTCCGTCAGCAGCAGCCCGGAGACGTCCAGGGCCTTCGGCGCCGTCACCTCGACCGTCACCCGGGCAGTGGTGAGCGGCGCGTTGCCGCCCTGGGTCAGGACCGTCGTCACAGTGCTCCTCCTGGGGTGCTCGGGTGGCGGGACGCCCGTGCTGCGCCAACCCTAGCCAACGGGCCCGCTCGGCGGGCCGTGACTTGGCGGGGCATCAGTGCGGGCGGTCGGAAAATGCTCTTGTCGGGCGATGTCTGCTGGGGAAGCATGCAGAGATGCCAGCTCTTCAACGTTCCGAGGCGCTCACCCGTGCCCGACAGCTCCAGGTCCACGGCTACACCGTCGACCTGGACCTCACCCGAGGCGAGGAGGTGTTCGGCAGCACCACCGTGATCCGGTTCGGTTGCACGGAGCCGGGCTCCGACACCTTCCTGGACCTGCAACCCGCCGCCCTGCACCGAGTGGTGCTCAACGGCCGGCCGCTCGACCCGGCGGACCTGGACGGCAACCGGCTCGTCCTCAGCGGCCTGGCCGCCGAGAACGAGCTGCTGGTCGAGGCCGAGATGCGTTACTCCCGGACCGGCGAGGGCCTGCACCGCTTCACCGACCCGGCCGACGGCGCCGTCTATCTGTACGCCTCCTGCGGTCCCGACATGGCTCCGCAGGTCTTCCCCTGTTTCGACCAGCCGGACCTCAAGGCCCCGTTCACCCTGGCGGCCACCGCGCCGGCCGACTGGAGCGTGATCGCCAACGGCTCCGGCGGGCGGACGGCCGAAGGGCGCTGGGAGTTCGCGCCCACCCTGCCGATCAGCACCTATCTGGTGACCCTGGTGGCCGGCCCGCTGCACTCGGTGTACTCCGAGCACGACGGCATCCCGCTCGGCCTGCACTCCCGCCGCTCGCTCGCCGCCGACCTGGACCGTGAGGCCGCCGAGCTGTTCGAGGTCACCCGGGCCTCCTTCGACCGGCTGCACGAGCTCTTCGACGAGCGCTACCCCTTCGGCCGCTACGACCAGGCCTTCGTGCCCGAGTTCAACTGGGGCGCGATGGAGAACCCGGGCTGCGTGGTGTTCCGCGAGGAACTGCTGTTCCACTCGGCCCCCACCGAGGCCGAACGCGAGTCGCGGGCCATGGTGGTGGCGCACGAGATGGCGCACATGTGGTTCGGCGACCTGGTCACCATGCGCTGGTGGGACGACCTCTGGCTGAACGAGTCCTTCGCCGAGTACCTGGGCTACCGGATCGCCGCCGAGAACACCCGCTTCACCGGTGCCTGGACCAGCTTCGCCGTCAAGCGCAAGGGCTGGGGCTACGACGCCGACCAGCGCTCCACCACCCACCCGATCGCGATGCGCAGCATGGACAGCGTGGCCGACGCGCTGGTCAACTTCGACGGCATCGCCTACGCCAAGGGCGCCTCCGCGCTGCGCCAGCTGGTCGCCTGGCTGGGTGACGAGGCCTTCTTCGCGGGCATCAACGAGCACTTCGCCCGGCACCGCTTCGGCAACGCCGACCTGGCCGACTTCCTGGACGCCCTCGCCACCACGAGCGGCCGGGACGTCCAGGGCTGGGCCGAGCGCTGGCTGCGGACCAGCGGGGTGGACACGCTCCGGCTGGAGCTGGCGTACGAGGGCGACAAGGTGGTCTCCGCCGAGCTGGTGCCCGGCGGGACGCGCCCGCACCGGGTCGGGATCGGGGTCTTCGACGGCCAAGCACCTGCGCTGGTGCTCCGGGACAGGTTCGAGGCCGAGGTGGAGCCCGGCCGTCGTACGCCGCTGCCGCAGCTGGCCGGGGCGCCCCGGGCCGCGCTGGTGCTCCCCAACCACGGCGACCTGACCTGGGCGAAGATCCGGCTGGACGCCGACTCCTGGCAGACCGTCACGGAGTCGCTGGCGGAGATCGAGGACCCGCTGGTCCGCGCCGTGCTCTGGGAGAACGCCCGCGACCTGGTGCAGGACGCCGAGCTCTCGCCGGGCCGGTACCTGGACCTGGTGGCCGCGCAGCTGCCGGACGAGCCGGTGGACTCGATCGTCGAGGCCGTGCTGACCTTCGCCCGGCAGCGGGTGATCGGCAGCTACCTCGCCCCGGCGGACCGCCCGGCCGCGCACGCCCTGCTGGGCAGCGTCTGCCGGACGCTGCTGGCACGCCCGGGAGCGGGGGAGGGCCTGCGGCTGGCCGCCCTGCGCGGGGCTGTCGAGAACGCGCAGGGCGAGGAACTCGCCGAGCTGCAGGACTGGTTGGAGCACGGCGGCCCGGGCGTGGCACTCAGCTCGCAGCTCCGCTGGGCCGCACTCGGCAGGCTCGCCGCCGGGGGCGTCATCGGTGAGGAGAGGATCGCCGCCGAGCTGGCCGCCGACCCGAGCAGCAGCGCCCACGAGGGGGCCGCACTGGCCCGGGCCGCGCGGCCCGAGCGGGCGGCCAAGGAGCAGGCCTGGCAGGAGCTGTTCAGCGGCGTGCTCTCCAACCACCTGCTGACGGCGACCTCGCAGGGCTTCTGGCAGTCGGGCTCGGAGGAGCTGCAGCAGGAGTACCTGGAGCGGTACTTCGCCGAGCTGCCCGCCGCCGGGCGGCGCAGCGACATCGTCGCCAGGGCGCTCGGGTCGGCGCTGTTCCCGGCCGGGTGGTCGACGCCGGAGGCCGTCGGCCTGGCCGAGACCTGCCTGGCGGGAGAGGAACTGACGCCCGCGCTGCGCCGGGTGCTGGCCGACCGGCTGGACGACCTGCGCCGCGCGGTCCGCATCCGGGGCTGACGGCCGGGCGGCAGTCGGCCGAGGGAGCCGTCAGCCGAAGATGCCGCGAACGGCCAGCGCCCGCGGCCGGCGGATCCCGAAGGCCGAGGCGGCCCAGGTCTCCTGGGCCGCCCGCTCCCTGCCCGGGGCCGGGCAGCGGGCGCCGCGCACCCCGAAGACGTACTCGCCGGGCTGGACGTCCAGCCCGGCGGGCGCCGTGAAGCGGTAGACCAGCGTGCCGTGCTCCTGGGTGACCGTCACGACCGCTCCGGGGAGGGTGCTCCAGGGGGTGGTGCCCGGCAGCGCCTCGGGGCGGGCCAGTCGCAGCTCGACCTGCAGCGCGGTGAGCGGCTCGCCGAGGACCAGCGCGAGGGTGTGCCTGGTGCCGGAGGGGCCGAGCAGCTCGCGGCTGCCCTCGCCGGCCAGGGCCTCGGTCGGCACCGCCTCGGTCGGCCGCCCGGTGGGCCCGCCGGTCGGGCCGAACGGCTCCGGTGTGGAGCCGGCCGAGCCGCTGGGGGCGCCGCTCGGGGTCGACGGTGACGGCGCGGGTGATCCCGACGCAGACGCCGTCGGTGAGGACGGTGCCGGGCCGGCCGGTACGGGCGGGGCCGAGGAGGTGTGCCGGACCGGGGTCACGGGTGTGCTCAGCGCCCGGGGGCCGATCGTCGGCGCCGCGGTGGCCGAAGCGGCCGCCACGGGCATGGGGTGGGCGGAGCCGTCCGGGCTGGGCAGCGGCGGGCTGGCGCCCACGTTGGACACCCCCGGCTGCCGCCCGACGCTCTGCTGCTCGCTGACCAGCCAGGTGGTGGCGACGCTGATCCCGACCACGGTGGACATCGCCATCGCCGCGCCGGAGAACCGGAAACCGGGGAGCCTGAACCGTGCGCCGACCGGCTTCGGCCGACTGTGCCGCCCGTACCCGACGCCCGCTCGCGCCGTCACCCTGTCCTCGCGGAGAACCACCCGACCCCCTCCCGGTCCTGGGTATGCATCAGCCTTCGCTGGGCAGGGCAACGAGACTACCAGCGGCGGGCCGAGCCTCCGAAGTCCCGGTACGAAACGGATCGGTGACATGGAGTGCCGTGCGGCGTCCGATAATTGACGAGTCATCCGGTTGTGTGCGGGCCCGTGGACGGCCGTAGGCTGCAACCCCTTGCAACCCTTGCCCGCCACCCGGCGGTACATCAGGCTGGGCGGAACCCCAGCCGCCTCGGAGAGATCGTTCATGCCGCGCGACCCGTTGTCAGTCCCCTCCGACCCGTTCGCCGCCACCCCCACGGGCGACGAGCTGGGCCACCCCGCCATCGCCGTACCGGCGCCGGTGGAGGAGGTCATGACGATGCGGATCGCGCTCGACCAGGACCTGGTGGGAGAGGTGCGTACCCGCTTCCGGTACGACCCCGAGCGGCCTTACGAGGTCCTGCTCACCTTCCACCTCGGCCGGTCGGACGAGGCGGACTGGGTCTTCTCACGGGACCTGCTGCGGGACGGGCTCGAGGCGCTGAGCGGGCAGGGGGACGTCAAGCTCTGGCCCGCGTACTGTCCCTGTCACGGCTCGACCCTGCACCTCGCGCTCGAATCCCCGCACGGCAGCGCGCTGTTGGAGGTCTCCAGGCCGAGGGTGAGGGCCTGGCTGGACCGCACCTACGTGGTCGTCTCCGAGGCCGAGGAGGCAGCGGCCGGCCCCACCGACGACCAGCTCGCCGCACTGCTGGCCTAAGGGCCGGTTCGTGGGCACATGGCCGACTACGTGCTAGGCCGCCGGGAGGCGGGCGGTTCCGTCGAGGAGGCCGGCCCGCAACTCCCGTACGGCGGGGGCCGAGGAGGTCGGCAGCAGGTCGTAGGGGTCGGCGGGGCCGGTCACCGAGACCTGGGCCGAGCGGGTGATCCGGTACGGCCGGTGGTCCAGCAGTCCGCCCAGGTAGCGCCGTAGCCGGGAGACCTCGGCGCGGACCGTGACGGTCCTGGCCTGGTCGCCGAAGAGGGCCTCGGCGAGCTGGGCGGCGCTCAGGCCCTCGCGGTGGACGGCGAGCAGCAGCAGGAGCTCGGCATGGCGCGGGCTGAGGGTGTGCGACCAGCTGCCCGCCGCTCCCGAGACCAGCAGCTCGGGACGGTCCGGCCGGCTGAGGTCGAGCCGGATCCCGGCGTTCCCGGTCTGTTCGGCGACGGCATCCGCCGAGCCGCTGAGGGGGCGCACCAGCCAGCCCCCGGCGAGCGGTTCGACGGCACACTCGCCGAGGGTGGGCAGCCAGTGGACGGTGGCCGAGCCCCAGCCCTCGGCGGGCAGCCGAAGCCGGGGGACGGGCGGCAGCCCGATGGTGGCGGCCGTCCAGCCGGCGTCGTCCACCACCATCGCGGGCTCGTCGACCCGTGCCAGCAGCGGTGCCGCCACGGTGCGCAGCAGGTGCAGGGTCTCCAGCTGACGGGCCCGCAGTTCGGCCTCCGCGAGCCGGGCGGCGGTGGCGGCGAGCTGGAGCAGGTACGGGGCCATGCTCCGGGCCGGGCCGCTGAGGTCGACAACGCCGGTCAGCCGTCCGGTGCGCGGGTCGTGCACGGGCGCCGCGACGCAGGTCCAGGCGTGGTGGCTGCGCAGGTAGTGCTCGGCGGAGTGCACCTGCATCGGGCGGCCGGTGCGCAGCGTCATGCCGATGCCGTTGGTGCCGACCTCGTCCTCGATCCAGCGGGCGCCGGTGTCGAAGCCGATCCCGTCGGCGATCCGGCGCAGCTTCCGCTCGCCCTCCTGCCAGAGCACATGGCCCTCGGCGTCGGCGACCGCGAGGATCAGGGGGGTGCCGGTGGTGGGGAGCAGCAGGGTCGACCGCAGGATCGGGAGGACCTCGGCGAGGTGGGTCTCCCGGCGGCGGTGCTCGACCTCGGCGAGGCTCAACCGGGCGGCGGTGCGGCCGCGTTCGGGGTCGAGCCCGAGCCGTCGCAGCCGCTCCCAGGAGTCGCCGATCTCGGGCCGGGGCGCCTCGGCGGGGGTGTCGCCTGCCATCGTGTGCTCGTGCGCCCTGGCCAGTTCGACCGCAACGGGTCTCCGGCGGTGGACCGGCCGATGGCTCTCCAGCACTCCGCTCTCCCCCCGTACGAGCTGTCATGGCTGTGCGCCGTTGACTGCTGTTGTCCGCACACAGGGTACGGCGGACGACTTCGGGCATGACGGAGTTGCAGAAGTTTCGTACCGGCCGGTTTGGACGGTCATGCGGTTCGACCCGCAAGAGTGCTGTCACACCGTCAGCTGCCGGGCCCAGGGCGGGTTCGCGCCCTTGGCGGCGCAGGTGAGCGCGGCGACGCGGGCCGCGTACGCGCAGGCCGCTGAGACGTCCGGTGCGGTGAGGGAGTCCAGCCGGCCGCCGAGCAGGCCGCGTTCGCCGAGGTGGTGCAGCAGTCCGGCGGTGAAGGCGTCGCCGGCGCCGACGGTGTCGACGACCTCGACGGGTACGGCGGGCACGGTGATCCGGGTGCCGTCGAGTGAGGCCAGCGCACCGTGCTCGCCGAGGGTGACCACCACCAGCCGGACGCCGGCCCGGTGCCAGCGGTCGCAGGCCGCCTCGGGGGAGACGCCGGGGAGCAGCAGGGCCAGGTCGTCGGCGGAGAGCCGGAGCAGGTCGGCAAGCTCGCACCAGCGGGCCAGCCGCTCGCGGTAGCGGGCGGGATCGACCAGCAACGGGCGGACGTTGGGGTCGATCGAGACGGTGGCGTTGCCGGCCGCGCGGGCGAGGAACTCCTCGACAGCCGGGCCGCCGGGCTCGCGGACCAGGGCGAGCGAGCCGGTGTGCACGCACGCGGTGCCGCTCAGCGGTACGGCGGCGAGTTCGGCGGGGTGCCACTGCCAGTCGGCGGTGCCCTCGGCGTGGAAGGAGTAGGCGGCGTGGCCGTCCGGCGAGAGCTCGGCGACGGCCAGGGTGCTGGGCTCGGGGGCGTTGACGCTGTGGGCGAGATCGACGCCGGAGGCCGTGAGGTGGGTACGGAACAGCCGGCCGAAGGTGTCCTCGGAGAGCCGGCCGAGGAAGCGGGTCGGGGTGCCGAGCCTGGCGAGGCCTACAGCGGTGTTGGCGGGACCGCCGCCCGCGTGCACCTTGAGCGTCAGCTCGCCGGGGGAGCTCCGCTGTGGCTGGACGAACGCGTCGGCGACGCACTCGCCGAGGACGGTGATCGGCTGACGGGGCACTGTCTCGGTCTCCCTCGGTTTGGCAGCTAACGGTAACCACCGCAGGGGCGCGGGGACCTGCGCGCGCAACCGTGCACCTCCGTCGTGCCCTGGTCGCGCATGCAGTTGATCAAGCAGGGCCCCGCGCCCCCGGAGGAACCCAGTTGCGTACGGTTCCCCGCGCCCCCGCGCATGGGCGTCAGCGGGCCTGCGCGGCCTCCACGGTGCGGTGCAGGTCGGTGGCGGCGTCCAGGGTGGCCGAGGCGGTCAGGGCCAGGCAGGCGGAGAGGGCCAGGGCCGCAGCCGTACGGCCTGCGGTGCGGCGGCGGGGCCGCGGCGCCAGCAGGGCGGCGACCCGGCGGGGAACGGGGCCGGTGTGGGCGGCGGGGGCGAGCAGGGGGCGGTCGGGCCGGGGCGTCCGGGCGGCGGCGAGCGCGGCGCGGCCGACCGCGCGGGCGGTCAGGGCGCGGTCGCCGGTGGCCCGGGCGGCGGTCTCGTCGGCCCAGCGTTCCAGGTGGTAGCCGAGCGGGGCGCGCAGCGGGCGCAGTGCGGGGTGCAGCACGGTGGCGTACTCGGCGGCGGCCAGGAAGAGGTGGTGGCGGCCGGTGAGGTGGGCCCGCTCGTGGGCGAGCAGTGCGGTGCGTTCGGGGCCGGTCAGGGCGCGCAGCATTCCGGCGGTGGCGACGATCCGGCCGGGGCGGCCGGGGAGGCCCGGCAGGGCGAAGGCGTCGGCGCGGTCGTCGTCCAGGACGGTGAGCGGCC
This sequence comes from Kitasatospora atroaurantiaca, assembly GCF_007828955.1. Classification (NCBI taxonomy): domain Bacteria; kingdom Bacillati; phylum Actinomycetota; class Actinomycetes; order Kitasatosporales; family Streptomycetaceae; genus Kitasatospora; species Kitasatospora atroaurantiaca. The sequence goes on from NZ_VIVR01000001.1 coordinate 5,699,297, forward strand.
CGGGGTGGGCGGTGTCCACCGCCGCGTGGGCCCGTCGCAGGTCGGTGAGCTGGCGGTGGCCGGCGCGCAGCACCAGCACGGCGGCGGTGAGCAGGGCCGGCACGGTCGCGGCGAGCAGGGCCGGCGAGGCGACGAGGGCGTCGGCGGGCAGCCAGTGCGGGGAGAGCCGGCCGAGGGCGGCCACGGCCGGGATCCGCAGCAGGCCGGTGAGGGTGAGCAGGGCGAGCGAGACCGCGGTCGCCCCGGCCAGGGTGGCGGCGGTGCCGGCCAGTATCCAGGCGGCGGTCCGCGGGGAGAGCGCCTCGGCGAGCCGCCGGGCGAGCGGGACGGCGAGGAAGGGGAGCAGCAGCGGGACCCAGACGGCGATGGTCATGTGGCCTCCCCGAGCAGTTCGCGCAGCACCCGCTCGTCCTCGGCGGAGAGGTCGGAGACGAAGCGGGCGAGCACGGTCGAGCGGTCCTGCCCGCGTTCCAGCTCGCTGCGCATCCGGCGGGCGGCCAGCCCGGCCTGGTCCTCGACGGTCGGGGTGTAGGCGAAGGCCCGGCCGGCCTTGGTGCGCTCGACCGTGCCCTTGTCGTGCAGGCGGGCCAGGATCGTCGCGATCGTCGTCCGGGCCAGACCGCCGCCGAGGGCCGCCTGGACGTCCTGCGGGGTCAGCGGCTCGCCCGCGGCCCAGAGCGCGGCGAGCACCTGGGCCTCCAGTTCCCCGGCGTGGCGGCGGGCCTGCGGTAGCTCCGGCATGTCGACGCGCCCTCCCGTTGTCGTCTACAGTCGCGTAGACCGTCTACGTCACTGTAGACGGTCGAGGTGTGCCCCGCAGGGCCGCCTCCAAAGTACGGGAGGTCCGCCAACCTTGCCCCAGTCATCCGCCCTGCTCGCGGTGAATGTGCTCGACGCCTCGTCGCTGCTCGCCGCCTTCGGCGCCCTCGGCATCGCCGTCGTCCTCTTCGCCGAGACCGGCCTGCTGGTGGGATTCTTCCTGCCCGGCGACTCGCTGCTGTTCACGGCAGGACTGCTGTGTGTGCCCGGCGCCACCTCCGGCCCGCACCTGCACCTCGCCCAGGTCCTCCCGGCCGCACTGGCCGGCGCGGTGCTCGGCGCCCAGGCCGGGTATCTCATCGGCCGGCGGGGCGGGCGCGCCCTGCTGCGGCGTACCCGGAACAAGGGCCTGCACCAGGGCGCTGAGCGGGCCGAGGAACTGCTCGCCAGGTACGGGTACGGCAGGGCGATCGTGCTGGCCCGCTTCATCCCGGTGGTGCGCACGGTGCTCAACCCGCTCTGCGGGGTGCTGGACGTGCCGGCCAGGACCTTCGCCCTCTGGCAGGTGATCGGCGGCGCGGTCTGGACGATCGGCGTGGTGCTGGCCGGATACGGGCTCGGCTCGTCCGTGCCCAACATCGACCGTTATCTCCTTCCGATCATTGGTCTGGTAGTAGTTGTCTCTGTGATCCCCATTGCTCTCGAATTGTTCCGGGCCCGCCGTGCCGGCGGTGATGCCAGGTGACCCCTGTGCCTCTCGCGTACGACGGCAGCGCCATCGACGGCGGCCTGTACACCCGGGTCGTCGGCTGGGCCGATGCCGCCCCGCACTGGCTGGACCAGCTGATCAAGGTCTGGTCGGCCCTCGGGCTCGGGCTCTTCGCGGTCTTCATGCTGTACGGCTGGTGGAAGGCGCGCGGGGCCGACTCGGTGGTGATGGCCCGGGTGCTGGCCTCGCCGCTGATCGTGGTCGCCGCCTATGTGATGAACTCCGCCCTGAAGGGCCTGGTGTCGGAGAACCGGCCGTGTCAGCAGCTGCCCGGCAGGATCACGCTGGAGGCCTGTCCGGCCACCGGCGACTGGTCCTTCCCGAGCAACCACGCGGTGATCGCCTTCGCCGCGGCGACCGCACTCTGGTTCGCCAATCGCACGCTCGGACGGATCGCCGGGATCGCGGCCGTGCTGATGGCCGCCTCGCGGGTGTGGGTCGGTGTGCACTACCCGCACGACGTGGCGGTCGGTGCGCTGGTCGGCATCCTGGTGTCGATCCCGCTCGCCCTCCTGGCCGCCCGCGCGGCGCCCCTGGTCGAGCGGGCGCGCAGCGGCTCGTTGGCGCCGTTCCTGGGCGCCGGACCGGCTGCCGCCATCGGGATGCAGAGCCGCTGATCGTCCCCTTGTGCGGCCTGCCGCGCGGGGAGAGCATGTGAGCCGGGCGAGGGAGTTCCCTCGCCCGGCTCTGCTGTACTCGCTCCATCGCGGAGGGATTGCCACATGCCGTACCGACTCGAGATCACCCAGGGTGACTGGCCCGCGGAGGAGTTCGGGAAGGGGGTCGAGGGCATCCTGGCCGAGAGCATGGTGCTCACCCTCGCCACCGCCGGACCCGAGCGCGGGCCGCACGCCAACCTCGCCTTCTTCGCCTACGACGGCGACCTGGTCCTGTACTTCGTCAGCGAGCGCTCCACCCGGCACAGCCTGCACCTCACCGAGGAGGCGAGAGCCGCGGCGACGGTCTTCCTGCCGCCGCCGGTGTTCGGCGAGCAGCTGCGCGGGGTGCAGCTGACGGGCAGTGCCGGCGAGGCCTGGGGCGTGCAGGCGGAGGCGGCCTTCGCCGCGTACCAGGGCCGGTACCCGAGCTTCGCCCAGGATCCGCAGGTGCGCGAGCAGTTCCTCACCGGCGGCGGTGCGGCGGCGCTGTACCGGTTCCAGGTGGAGGAGCTGACGGCGGTGGACGAGCCGCACTTCGGCCGGCGGAACTACCTGCGGGCGCGGGTGCTCAGGTAACGGCCCTCAGGTTGTATGTACAACTCTTGCGAGGCGGTTAATCTCCGCGCTGCCGTCCGGATGCCCTGAGGACACCTGGGCGCCCCAGCCTGGCCGCATGAGAGTCATCGTCGTAGGAGCGGGCGTGCTCGGCACCATGCACGCCTGGCAGGCCGTCGAGCGCGGCCATGAGGTCGTCCACCTGGAGCGCGAGACCGAGGCGCGCGGCGCCTCGGTGCGCAACTTCGGCCTGGTCTGGGTCAGCGGCCGGGCGGCCGGTGAGGAGTTGGAGACGGCGCTGCGCGCCCGGGAGCTCTGGGAGCGGATCGGCGAACGGGTGCCGGGCCTGCGCTTCCGGGGCAACGGCTCGCTCACCGTGGTCCGCACCGAGGCCGAACTCGCCGTCGCCGAAGAGGCGTTGACCCTGCCGGACGCGGCCGGACGCGGCTACCGCCTGCTGGACGCGGCCGAGACCCGGGCCGTCAACCCCGCCCTGCGCGGCGGTTACCTCGGCGCCCTGTGGTGCGAGCGGGACGCCGCCGTCGAGCCGCGGATCGCCCAGCCCGCGCTGCGCGCCGCACTGGAGGCGAGCGGCCGCTACACCTACCTGCCCGGGCGCGAGGTCCGCGACGTGGTCGGCTCGGCCGCCGTCCGTGACGACCACGGGCAGGTGCACACCGGCGATCTGGTCATCCTCTGCACCGGCGCCTGGCTCGGCGGCCTGGTACGGGAGTTGACGCCCGAGCTGCCCGTCCGCCGGGTGCGGCTGCAGATGATGCAGACCGACCCGCTGGACGAGCCGCTCACCACCTCCGTCGCCGACGGCGACAGCTTCCGCTACTACCCCGCCTTCGCGGGCAAGGCCCTGGACGAGCTGAAGGCCGTCCAGCCGCAGGGCGCCGTCGCCGCCGAGCACCGGATGCAGCTGCTGATGGTCCAGCGCCAGGACGGCGGGCTGACCATCGGCGACACCCACGAGTACGACCAGCCCTTCGGCTTCGACGTGGTCGAGGAGCCGTACGAGCATCTCGCCGCCGTGGCCGGGGAGTTGCTCGGCCGGCCGCTGCCGCGGATCCGCCGCCGCTGGGCCGGGGTGTACGCCCAGTGCACCGACACCACCCGCGTCGTCCACCGCGAGCAGGTCCGCGACGGCGTCTGGCTGGTCACCGGGCCCGGCGGGCGCGGTATGACCTGCTCCCCGGCGATCGCCGAGACCACCGCTCAACTCGTCAACCTGTAAGGGTGATTGAAAGATGACGACCGACATCCGCCTGGTCGTGCTCGACATGGCCGGTACCACCGTCGCCGACGACGGCCTGGTCGAGCGGGCCTTCCGGGCTGCCGCCGACGAGCTCGGCGTCGAGGCCGGCGACGCCGAGCACCAGCGCATGCTGGAGCACGTCCGCGCCACCATGGGCGAGTCCAAGATCTCCGTCTTCCGCCACCTCTTCGGTGCGGAGGACCGCGCCCAACGGGCCAACCTGGCCTTCGAGTCCGCGTACCACGACCTCGTCGACGCCGGGCACTGCAGTGCGCTGCCGGGCGCCGCCGAGGCGATCGAGCAGCTGCGCTCGGCGGGCCGGAAGGTGGTGCTCACCACCGGCTTCTCCCGCGCCACCCAGGACCGGATCCTGAAGGCCCTCGGCTGGGAGGAGATCGCCGACCTCACCCTCTGCCCGGCCGAGGCGGGCCGCGGCCGCCCGTACCCGGACATGGTGCTCACCGCGCTGCTGCGCACGCAGACCGACTCGGTGCGCCGGATCGCGGTGGCCGGGGACACCGGCTACGACATGCTCACCGGCACCCGGGCCGGTGCCTCCGTGGTCGCCGGCGTGCTGACCGGCGCCCACCGCGAGGAGCGTCTGCGCGCGGACGGCGCCACCCACGTCCTCGCCTCGGTCGCCGAGCTGCCCGCGCTGCTGGACGGCTGACGCCCGACCGGCCCGGCCCGTCGTACGTGCACGGCGGGCCGGGCCGCCGTTTGCCTGACACGGCGCGCACCTTGTGCGAACATGTCCCCCGCACCTGACGGTACATCAGCATGGGGGACGCGTGATCAACGGCAATGCACTGCCCATTCCCGGGTGGGACGGCGGTGACGGCAACAGCGCCTACCTGGACAAGACGCTGCGGCACGAGCCGGTCGAGACGGTGCTCGACGACCGGGTGAGCGGACGCACGGTGTTCCAGCTCTGGGCGCGGGCGGCGGTCCTCTCCTTCATCACCTTCGTGGTGTTCGTCATCCCCGGCGTGATCTCGCTGCTCAGCGACAATCCGTTCGACAGCTCGAGCAGCGGTGCGGGCGGTGGCGGTGCGGCCTTCTTCCTGCTGTCCGCGCCGTGGGCGGGCTTCCTGGTCTTCGTGATCGTGCTGCTCCTCTCCAAGCTCACCGAGCCGATCGCCGAGTGGCGGGTCCTGCTGCACGACCGGGACGACACCGCCTCCGCGTACTCCAAGATCCGCGAGGTGGTGGCGCAGCGCCGCTTCCCGGTCGGCTGGAGCGACAGCTGGACGGCCTCCGGTCCGGCCGACCGGGACGTCGCCATGCGGCTGGTGCTCAGCCAGGACGACTGCACCGCGCACATCTCGGTCTTCCGCTACGGCACCAGCCTCTACCTCGGCTGGCAGATGTGGCGGACCCGCAGCGGTGCCCGCCTGATCTGGCAGTACCTCTCCGACATCGTGGGCAGTGTGACCGGCAAGTCCGGGCTGCAGTGGGCGATGCAGCGCACCGCCAAGATCCGGGCGATGCGCGAGGCCGTGCACGCGGCCTGCCGCGAGGGGCTGATCGTGGCCATCGAGCGGGAGCAGGTGCCGCTCTCGGCCGGCTTCCCGGACGGGCGGCTGCCGCAGGTCGAGTTCGATAAGACCCTGCCGGCGACCCCGCCCGCGCCGCCCGCCCAGGTGCGGATTCCCGCGCCCCCGGCCGCTCCGCCGGCGCCGCCCGCTGCTCCGCCCGCCGCCCCGTCGCAGTGGCCGGCCCCCGAGCAGCGGTGACGGAGCCCGGGGTCCTGGTCGAGGAGACCGGGCACGGCGCGGTGGCCTGGGCCGGGCTCCGGCTCGCCCCGGCTCGGCGCCTGCGGGACCACCGCGGGTACGCCACCCTGCCGGAGGAGCAGCGCCGGGCCGAGGCCGCGGCCGCCGAGCTGGCCTGGCTGACGGCGCAGTGCCGACCGGGCACCGCCACCCGCTTCGAGCTGAGGTGCACCAGCGACGGCGGGCTGCTGCGCTGCGTCCTGCTCGCCCGGGCGGATGCCGCCACGCCCGGCGCCGCTGCGGAGACGGTGCAGCTGCTCCTGGAGCTGCTCGCGCGGCTCCCTGCCCATGTCCGAAGTGAGCCGATCGGCGACCCGGGTGAGCTGCGGGTCGAGCTGAACGCCCTGACCCCGGACGGCAGTCCGCCGGCCGTGGTGGACCTGCGGGAGATCCGGAAGCTGCTCGTCGGCTGGCCGATCGCCCGGCCGAACCCGGCCCGTCGGCACTCCGTCACGGCCGCGCCCTTCGGAGCGCCGACGGACAGGTCGTGGGAGCCCTTCTGGACGGCGCTGGCCCGGCAGCCGTCCGCCACCACCCTGTCCGTCTGCCTGCAGCCGACGCAGCTGCCCCCGGGCACCGACCTGGTGCTGCGGCAGTTCGCCGAGGCGTACGCGCAGCTGGCCATGCCCAGTGGCGGCAGCCCGCTGTGGGCGGGCGCCCGGCGGGGCGACCCTGCCGCCGAGGCCGGCCGGGACTTCTTCGACGACGCCGTCCGGCGCTACCTGGGCCCGAGTTACCGGATCAGGGTGACCCTGGCCGCCGCCGGCGCCCTCCCACCCGGCCTGGCCGAGCTTCTCGCGGACCAGCTCGGCGGTACGGCGGTACTCACCCCGGCGGACGCCGAGCGCGCCACCGCCTGGCAGAACCTGACCGGCCTCGGCCTTGCTCCGCTGCCCGAGACCTACCGCCAGCACGTGGACCCGGCGAGCTGGACCGAGATCGAGCAGGAGCTGGCCGGCCTCGCCGACCGCCACGAGGCGACGGCGGCGTTCCGCCTCCCGTACGAGATCGGAGGGCGCCCCGAGCTCTTCCTCCAACCGCCGTACGTCGCCGAGCCCGTGGCCGAGCCGGCGCCGGCCGGCGGCCGGGAGACCGCCGACCCAGGCCGCCCCCGCTACTGACCCCTTCCGACCCCGACCAGACAGGCCGATCCCCGATGTCACAGATCACCATCGAGTTCGACGGAGCCCAGGAGACCACCGACGAGGACGCCCGCGCCCTGCAGGGCTTCCTCAACCAGGACGACGAGCTGCGCGGCCAGGTCCGCAACCGGATCCGCCCGCCCGGGCCGGGTGAGCAGGGCGGCATCGCCGACGCCGTCGAGTACGCGGCCACCCTCGGGCCGCTGGTCGTCGAGCCGCTCTGCATCTGGCTGGCCGCCCGGCTGCGCAAGGGCAAGGTGGCCCTGGAGCTGCGGCGCCCGGACGGCACCGAGCTCAAGGTCTCGGCGGACGACGTGAACGACACCGCCGAACTGCTCGCGCAGGTGCAGAACTTCCTGGCCGAGTGAGGTACGCGCCCTGGCCCGCCCTGGTGCCCGACCGCCGGACCTCCTGGGCGGTCCTGGTCGCCGTCACCTCGTACGCGGACGCCGGTCTGCCGGATCTGCCCGAGGCCGAGGCGTCGATGGAGCTGCTGGCGGACCGGCTCACCGGCCCCGACGGCACCCTGTCTCCGGCGCGGACGGTCCGCCTGGTCGACCCGCAGTCGCCCGGCGAGGTCCTGGCGGCGCTGGCGGGAGCGGCGGCCTCGGCGGAGGGGATGCTCTGCTTCTACTACGTCGGCCACGGGGTGACCGGCGGCGACGGACGGCTGTACTTCGCGCTGCCGGGCACCGAGGGCGACCCCGCGCAGGTGCCGCGCACCTCGCTCTCGGCCGAGTCCGTGTTCGCCGCCATGGGCGGGCCGGCCGCGCACCGGGTCGCGCTGCTCGACTGCTGCTTCGCCGGGCTCGCACTGGACGCCCCGGCGGCGGCGAACGTGCACCTGCTCGCCGCCGCCGACCGCACCAGGAAGGCGCTGATCCCGGACAACGCCAAGGCCACCGGCTTCACGGGCGAGCTGCTCCGGCTGTTCCGGGACGGTGTGCCGGACGGGCCGGAGCACCTCGATCTGGCGCAGCTGCACCGGCGGCTCTCGGTCACGCTCGGCCGCGCACCCGTCGGGTCCAGGCCGCCCAACCCCGTGCAGCGGACGGTGGATTCGAGCGGCGAGCTGGCCCTGGCCCGCAACCCCGCGCACGGCACCGCCCTGACCCCGGCCGGGCTCCGGGCGCGGGCCGCCTTCGCCTACCAGGTCGCCGAGGTCAGGCACGTCAAGCAGCCCTGGCGGCCGGCCCAGGCGGCCGCGCTGCTGGCCGGGGTCGCCGAGGACGCGGGCCGGGCGCTCGGCCGGTATGACCGGGAGACCCTGCAACTGCGCCATGCCCACGCGTCGATGGCCGGTACCGCCCACGGACGCGAGGCCGCCCTCCAGCTGATGGAACCGCTGGAGGGCGACATGGCGGCGGCGCTTGCGCCCGACGACCCCTTGCTGCAGGCGCTCCGGGTCAGCCTGGCGCACTGGCGGGAATTGTCAGACAGGGCCTGAGGCTGAGGGCACCCCTCAGCCTCAGTGCACCGTCCCCGCGTAGCGCCGGGTGAACCGGGTGCCGGTGGCGGCGGTCACCGTGACGTCGTAACGTCCCTGGTCCAGCGGCCAGTTGAGGACGACCTGCTGGCCCGGGCCGACCCAGACGGTCTGCGCGGTGCTGGCGAAGTCGTTCGGGGCCGCCGTGAAGGAGACCTCCGTCCCGCCGTCGTTGGCCAGGGTCAGCGTCACGGTGCTGCCGCTCAGGGCGGCCGCCACGGAGGGCACCGCGACGTCGTCCTGGCCCGCCCGGACCACGCTGCCGGCGAAGCGCCGGACGAAGCCGTCCGGGCCGTGCACGGTGAAGTCGTACCGGCCGTCGGTGGCCGAGGCGTCCCAGGTGTAGGCCTTGGTGGCGCCGGGGGCGACGGTGTACGGGGTGCCCGCGAAGGCGTACACGATGTTCGGGTAGACCGTGTACGGGAACGCCACCGCACCGGAGTTGGCCATGGTGCAGGTCACCGCGCCGGTGCCGCGGTCCACCGCCACCTCGGCCCACGGCCGGTACGGCAGTCTGCGGTGCGGCCGCGCGCCCTGCTCCTGGACGGGCATCGCCTGAGTGCCCGTCGCGGGCAGGGCCACGGCGGGCAGGCCGGCCCCGGCGTCCGCCTTGGCCATCAGTGCGACGGTGTCGGGGAGCGCGGGGACCGAGTAGTCGGGCGCGGTGAAGTCGAAGCAGCTGGTCAGGTCGCCGCAGACGGCCCGGCGCCAGGCCGAGATGTTCGGCTCCTGGACGCCCGTCACCACCTCCAGGAAGCGGAGCACCGACGTGTGGTCGAACACCTGCGAGTTGACGTATCCGCCGCGCGACCAGGGCGAGGCGACCCAGAGCGGCACCCGGTTGCCCAGGCCGATCGCCCGGCCCTGGGTGTACTCCTCCGGGGTGCCCGGCTCGGGGGTGGGCGGGACGACGTGGTCGAAGTAGCCGTCGTTCTCGTCGTACATCACCAGGAAGACGGTGTGCTGCCAGACGGCCGGGTTGGACATCAGCGACTGGAGCGCCGTGTTGACCCAGTGCGCGCCGTAGTCCGGGCTGGCGCTGGGGTGTTCGCTGAACAGGTATGGCGCGACCAGCCACGAGACCGTCGGCAGGCTGCCGTCCTTGCAGTGCTGGTCGAAGGCGGTGGGGTCGAACTTGGTCATCGCGTTGATGTAACGCGGGTCGGTGGTAGGGAAGTTGTGGAACTGCTTGAAGTACGAGAGCGCGTTGTCGTCGTAGTCGCCGGTCCGGTCGTCCTTGCTGGGGTTGTGGTAGACGCGCCAGCTCACCCCGGCGCTCTGCAGCCGCTCGGCGTAGGTCGTCCAGTCGGCGACCGGGTTGTCGGTCACCGGGGTGTTGTCGATCCAGGGGCCGGTGGTGCCGTCCCGGCCCGGGCCGGCCGTGCCCGTCCAGAGGTAGAGCCGGTTCGGGTCGGTGGGGCCCGCCAGCGAGCAGAAGTACGCGTCGCAGAGTGTGAACGCGTCCGCCAGGGCGTACTGGTACGGGATGTCGGCCCGGGTGAAGTACCCCATGGCGCGCTCGCCCTTGGCGGGGATCCACTTGTTCATCGCGCCGTTGTTGATCGCCTGGTGGCCCGTCGCCCAGTCGTGCGCGAGGCCGCCGGCGTTCTGGGCGTTGTACTTGGTGGTGTCCATCCGGTACGGCAGCATCACACCGCCGTCGCTGCGGGCGGCGTCGGGCTGGCGGAAGACGTTGCCCCCGTCGGGGAACTGCAGCGCCTGCTTGTCCCCGAAGCCGCGGACGCCGTTCAGGGTGCCGAAGTAGTGGTCGAAGCTGCGGTTCTCCTGCATCAGGATCACCACGTGCTTGACGTCCGAGACGCTGCCGGAGGCGGTGGCGGCCCGGGCGACGGACGGGAGGCCGACGACGGCGGCCGCACCGGCTGCGGCGGTGGCCCCGACGAAGGTGCGGCGGCTGAGCTCAGTCATGGGTGCTGGCCTCTCAGAGCGTGAAGGTGGCGACGGCCGCGGCGGTGTCCGACGGCCACTCGTTGGCGGCGGTGGACGGGTCGGGCTGCGGCCAGCCGGTGGCCAGGGTGTGCGCCTCGACGAGGGTCAGCGGGCCGGCGTACTGGACCTGGTCGATCCGGTCCTGCGGCTCCGGCTTGGTGCCCCGCACCTTCCGGGTCGGCGACCAGGTGTTGCCCGGCGACGTCACCGGGTCGGGGTGGGCGCTGCGGTAGGCGTCGGTCAGCCCGGCGTCCTGTAGGGCCACGGTGACCGGCCAGTTGAGCGGCCGGCCGGTGGCCGCCGTCCAGTCCAGGTGGGAGGGGGAGACGAGGCCGGCGGCCAGGATCACCGGCGTGCCGCCCGCGATGTCCGCCTTCACGGCGGTGGCCAGCGCCTTGGCCTGCTGGCCACGGCTGGACGCCGCCTCGGCGGCCTCCACCTGAGCGGCGCTCTGGCCGTCCTGGATCGCGTACGGGCCGTAGTTGGCCTCGTCCAGATGGGCCGCCCACAGCCGGACGGTCCGGGCTCCCGGCAGCTGGAGGGTGACCCCGGCGGCGGGCAGCGAGGCGGTGGTGCCGGTGACGGCCGTGAGCGGGTAGCGGCTGAGGACGCCGACGCTGCCCGCGCTCTGGTAGGCGTACCAGCCGAGGGAGTTGGCCAGGGTCTGGGCGGCCGTCCCGGCGGTCTCCTGGAGGGCGACGACGTCCAGGCCCTGGGTGAGGATCACCCGCAGCTGCTTCTCCGGCCCGTCGGTGATGTGCGTCCCGGCGTCCCAGAGGTTCCAGGCCGCGACCTTGAGACGCAGCGGCCCGGCGGGGTCCTTGACCGGCACCTGCACCGTGAGGGTGTCCGTGGCGCCCGAGGCGTCCTTGGCTTCGACGGTCACGATGGCGGGGTGGGCGGGTGCGCTGCTCGGAGCCGTCCCCGTGACCGTGCCGGTCGAGCTGACGGAGAGCCAGGAGTCGCCGCCCGTCCGCCGGTAGGTCACCGCTCCGGACGCGCGCATCCAGAGCCCGCTCAGCTTGACGTTCACCGCCGCGCCCGGCGCGACGGGCGTCGCCGTGAGGGCGTCCACCGCGTAGTGCGGGCGGACGGGCGCGGGCTTGGGCTTGAAGCTGAACGGGGCGGTCTGCGCCAGGATGCCGTACCCGTCCTTGGCCAGCAGGTACGCGGTGTACGGGCCGCCGGTCAGCGCCGAGGTGTCGAGCAGGACGTCGCCGGAGCCGCCGGGGGTGTACTTCCACAGCAGCGAGGCGCCGTTGCCGGGCAGCCGGGTGCCGTCGTAGATCCCGACCCAGTTCTTCGTGTCGGGAGCGTTGGTGGTCCAGTGGAAGGTGAGCTTGTCACCTTCGGTCGGGCTGGTCGGCGTACTGAGTACGAGGGTGCTGCCGGTCGCCACGGAGATCCTGTCCGCCGCACCAACTGTGGTACGACTGGGTCGAGTTGGCTGTACAACTGACCCCATTGACTCTAAGTGCGGCGGACTTCGCGTGAACAGAGCATGACCAGTCATCGGAGGTCACAGGAAATCAGTGACTGCCCCGCAGGTTGAGGACCACGACACCGACGATGACCAGGGCGATCCCCAGCCACTGCGCCCGGCCCAGCTGCTCCCCGAAGGCGACCACGCCGATGGCGGCGACCGCCGCCGTGCCCGCGCCGGACCAGACCGCGTACGCCACCGAGACCGGGATCTGCTTCAGGGCCTGGCCGAGTAGCAGGAAGGAGAGCAGATAGCCGGCCCCCACCCCGATGCTCGGCCACAACCTGCTGAAGCCGTCGGTGAGTTTGAGGCAGCTGGTGGCGCAGACCTCGCTGACGATCGCGAGCGCGAGCAGGACGTAGGGCATGCCGCGTCAGACCGCCCGGGCGGCGCCGAGCTTCCCGAGCAGCGCGAGGTCGGCCTGCTCCAGGCTGGCCAGCAGCGTGACCCGGGGCCTGGCCTCGATCGGCACGGTGGACGGCACGGCCAGCACGGCGCAGCCGGCCGCGTGAGCGGACGCGACGCCGGTCGGGGTGTCCTCGACGGCCACGCAGGCGGCCGGGTCCAGGCCGAGCAGGTCGGCGGCGGCCAGGTAGGGGGCCGGGTCGGGCTTGGTGCGATCGGTGTCCTCGGCGGCCAGGGTGATGGTGAACCACTGGCTGCCGAGGCTGTCGAGGACCAGGTCGACCACCCGGCGCGGCGAGGCCGAGACCAGGGCGGTCGGTACGGCGGCCGCCTGGAGCTCGGCCAGCAGCGCGAGCGCGCCGGGCCTCGGCACGACCTCGGCGGCGACCTTGCTGCTGAACGACTCGTTGAGCAGCTCGACCAGTTCGGCCTCCGCCCGATCGGTGCGGCTGGCGCGGTGCAGGTGGGCGGCGGTGTGCTCGACCGCGCGGCCGAGCACCTCCGGCAGGTCGTCCTCGGTGAGCGTGAGGTGCAGGTCGGCAGCGAGCTCGGCGGCGGCCTGCCACCAGAGGTGCTCGGTGTCGACCAGGGTGCCGTCCATGTCGAACAGGACGGCGGCGGGAGAGTCAGGCATGGCGGTACCTTCGCGTCAGGGAGATCAGGCGGTGCGGCGGTCGACCAGCACCGGGCGGTCCGGCAGCGTGAGTTCGGCGCTGCTGCCGAGCGGCAGGGCGGCGGCGGCCTCGGTCGGCAGGTCGGCCTTGACCTCGGTACCGTCGGCCAACCGTACGGTGAGCCGGGTGACGCTGCCCAGGAAGGAGGCGGCGACCACCAGGGCGGGGCCGTGCTCGGCCGGGGTCAGGCCGACGTTCTCGGGCCGTACCAGGACCTGGAGTTCGCCCTCGGCGGGGATCGCACCGTCCACCGGGTGGCGGCGGCCGAGCACCTCGACGCCCTCACCCGAACGCACACAGGGGATCCGGCTCATGGTGCCGACGAACTCGGCGACGAAGGCGGTCGCGGGGCGCGCGTACAGCTCGGACGGCGTGGCGCACTGCTCCAGGGTGCCCGCGCGCAGCACGGCGACCCGGTCGGCCATCGACAGTGCCTCCTCCTGGTCGTGGGTCACGAACAGGGTGGTGATGCCGAGTTCCTGCTGCAGACGGCGGATCTCCTCACGCAGGGTGAGCCGGACCTTGGCGTCCAGCGCGGAGAGCGGCTCGTCGAGGAGCAGGACGCGCGGCTGCAGGGCCAGTGCGCGGGCCAGCGCGATGCGCTGCTGCTGGCCGCCGGACAGCTGGTGCGGGTACCGGTCGGCGTGCTGCGGCAGGCCGACCAGCTCCAGCAACTCCTGGGCGCGCCTGCGGCGTTCGGCCTTGCCGGTGCCGCGCATCCGCAGGCCGAAGGCGACGTTGTCGGCGGCCGTCAGGTGCGGGAAGAGGCTGTACGACTGGAAGACCATGCCCGCGTCCCGGCGGTGGGCCGGGATCCGGGTGATGTCCTCGCCGTCGACCAGGACCTGGCCGGAGTCATGAGTCTCGAAGCCGGCCAGGATCCGCAGAGCGGTGGTCTTGCCGCAGCCGGAGGGGCCGAGCAGGGCGAGCAACTCGCCCGGGCGGACGGTCAGGTCCAGGCCGTCCAGCGCGGTGGTGGCGCCGAACGAGCGGCGCAGCGAACGGAACTCGACGGTCGCGCCGACGGCGGTCTTCTCAAGAGTGGCGGTGCTCATGGGGGTTGTCTCCACGGGAGTGGCTCAGGAGTGGGCGGTCTTGTAACGGCGCTCGCGGCCGGCGGCGGCCAGCAGGAGGAGCAGGACCCAGGTGATCAGCAGGCTGAGCACCGACACCGCGACGGACATCTGGGCCTGGCTGTTGCCGACCGAGTAGATCCACACCGCGAAGGGCTGGTAGCCGAGGATCGAGGCGGCGGTGAACTCGCCGAGCACCAGCGCCAGGGTGAGGAAGGAGGCGTTGAGCAGCGCGCCGCGCAGGTTGGGCAGCACGACCGTGATCACCGCGCGCGGCCAGCTCGCCCCGCAGTTGCGGGCGGCCTCGACCAGCGTACGGACGTCCACCGCGCGCAACCCGGCATCCAGCGCCCGGTACGCGAGCGGCAGCGACATCAGCACGTACGCGAGGACCAGCACGATCGGGAACTTCGGGTCCTGGATGAACACGATGGTCTGGAAGAACGGCGTGTCCATCAGGTAGTCGGGCCCCCAGCGCAGCACGCCGATCAGCCCGGCGGTCAGCGCGACCGGCGGGACGACCAGCGGCAGGGTGCAGACCACCTCGAGCACCGGGCGGAGCCGGGGCGCGCCGAGCCGTACCGCGATCAGCGCGGGGACGAGCAGCAGCAGGAGCACCACCACGGTGACGGCGGCGAGTTCCAGCGTCAGGGTCAGGCTGTCCGTGAAGCCGGGGGCGCCGAGCAGGCCGGTGTAGGCCTCGAAGGTGAAGCCCTTGGGGTCGTCGATGCTGAAGTACACCGAGGCGCCCATGGGCAGCAGGAAGTAGGCCCCGGCCAGCAGCAGGACGACGCCGCGCCAGACACGGACGCGAGAGATCAGCTGAGCCATCGGGCACTCCGTCGCTGGAGGGGCAGGTAGACGGCCATCACGACCACGGCGACCACGATCATGTCGAGGCTCAGCGCCAGCGCCAGGTTGCCCTGGCCGACCAGCACGTTGCCGGAGAGCGCGTCGGCGATCGACCGGCTGATCAGCGGCACCGTGGCGCCGACCATGGCCGCGGCCGTGGCGTACGCGGCGAAGGCGCTGCCGAAGAGCAGCACGTACCCGCCGAGCAGCGAGGGGAAGAGGATCGGCAGCGCGACGTGCCGCCAGTACTGCAGCGTGGTGGCCCGGTTGTTGTGCGCGGCCTCGCGCCACTGCACCCGCAGGCCGTCCAGCGCCGGGGTGATGCTGAGCACCATCAGCGGGACGAGGAAGTACAGGTAGACGATGGTCAGCCCGGTGAAGGAGTACAGCGACCAGCCGTGGTCGGTGAGGTGGAACAGCTTGGTGATCTCACCGGCGTTGCCGAGCGTCGCCACGAAGGCGAAGGCGAGCGGCAGCCCGCCGAAGTTGGCCAGCACGCCGGAGGCGGAGAGCACGGCCTCACGGACGGCCCGGAACCGGGAGGTCACCACGGCCTGGGCGATCGGCAGGCCGAGCACGGTACCGATCAGCGCGGTGAGCGCGGAGAGCTTGACGCTGCTGAGCAGGGACGTCCAGTAGGCGCCCTGGACGGAGTCGGTCACGTTCTGCGTGGTGAACGTGCCGGCGCCGGTCTCGGCGTCGCTCGACAGGGTGAAGGCGCCGATGGCGATGGCGATGGCGGGCAGGCCGAAGCTGATCGCGAAGAAGGCGAACAGCGGAACGGTGGCCAGCCAGGAGCCGCCGCGCAGCTTGACCGTACGCCTGCGGGGGACGGGGGTAGCGGTGCCGGACGCCCCCGCGCCGCCACTGAGTTCAGTGGCGGCGGGGGTCGGCACCGGGGTGGGAGCCGTGGTCATGTCTGTGATCAGCCCGCGATCGCCTTGGTCCAGTTCTCGGTCACGACCTTCTTGGCCGCCGTGATCTGGTCCTGGGTCGGGAAGGTGGTGAAGGGCTTCTCGACGGCCGGCAGCTTGGCAGCGGCGGCGGTGTCGAGGGTGCCGTCCTTCTTCAGGGCGTCGAACAGGGCCGGGGTGGCGTAGCCGCCCAGGAAGAGGTTCTGGCCCTCGGCGCTGAACAGGTACTCCTGCCACAGGCGGGCGGCCGCCGGGTGCGGGGCGTACTTGTTGATGCCCTGGTTGTAGAACTGGGCGTAGCTGCCGTCGACCGGCACGGCCACCTGCCAGTCGACGTTCTTGGCCTTGAACTCGTCGGTGTAGCCGGCGTTGAGGTACGACCAGTCGATGCTGATCGGGGTCTCGCCCTTCTCGATGGTCGCCGGGGTGGACTCGACCGGGTTGAAGTTGCCGGACTGCTTCAGCTTGCCGAAGAAGTCGATACCGGGCTGGATGTTGTCGAGCGAACCGCCGTTGGCCAGCGCCGCCGCGTACACGCCGCCGAAGGCCGAGCCGGACTTGGTCGGGTTGCCGTTCAGCGCGACCTTGCCCTTGTACTCCGGCTTGAGCAGGTCGGCGAAGGTCTTCGGGCAGACGGCGATCTTCTTGGCGTCGCAGCCGATCGAGATGTAGCCGCCGTAGTCGTTGACCCGCAGGCCGTTCGGGTCCTTCATGGTGTCGGCGATCTTGTCGAAGGCCGCGACCTTGTACGGGGCCAGCAGGCCGTCCTTGGCCGCGGACAGGGCGAAGGCGCTGCCCAGGTCCACCACGTCGGGGGCGCGGTCCTGGCCCTTGCGGGAGGTGATCGCGTTGATCTCGTCCTGGCTGGAGCCGTCCGGGTTCTCGTCCTCGATCTCGATGCCGTACTTGGCCTTGAACGAGTCCATGATCTTGCCGTAGTTCGCCCAGTCCTTGGGCAGCGTGATGACGTGCAGCTTGCCCTCCTTCTTGGCGGCCGCGACCAGGGCGTCCATGCCGCCCAGGTCGGCGGCGGAGGTCGCGTCCTTGGCCTCCTTGGCGCCGGCCTTGGCGGCGGAGTCACCGGACTTCGCGGAGGTCGAGCCCGCGGAGCCGCAGGCGGTGAGGGAGAGCGCGGCGGCGGTCAGCACGGCCGCGAAGGCGGCGGCACGGGCACGGTGCACGGTCACGGGAGGATCTCCTGATCGAGGGAGGTGCAGAGCCTGGATTCGCAATGAGGGGGTGTCAGGCGCCTGAGGGCCAAGTTGGCTAGGCAACTTCGCTGACGGGCCTAAGTACGCCGGAGCCCGGTGACGGGAAGGTGAACGGACGGCCCGGAACAGGGGGCGGCTACGGGAACGGTCGAGTCCGGACCTCGAACGATGATCAGCAGCGGATACAGTCGGTAGCGTCCGCGCCCAGAACAAATTGGCACCGTTGCGCAGGACCCCGCCCCAGGAGGGACATTGACTGACGTGGCACAGGACCCCGACCGATCCGCCGGCGCGCTCTACCGCCAGGTGGCGGCCGACCTGCGCGAGGCGATCACCTCGGGGTCGTACGGCGAGTCCGGCCGCCTGCCCGCCGAGGGCGCGCTGGCCGAGCAGTACGGGGTGTCCCGCGGCACCGTCCGCCAGGCACTCGCGGTGCTGCGCGCCGACGGCCTGGTCACCTCGCGGCGCGGCACCCGGCGCGTGGTGCTCGGCAACGCACGGGTGCAGAGCTTCTCCGAGCTGCTCAGCTTCACGCACTGGGCCCGCTCGATGGGGGAGGAGCCGGGCGGCATACTGGAGTCCCTGGTACGCCGCCCGGCGGACGCCGCCGAGCGCGAGCAGCTCCGGCTGGAGCCCGGCACCGAGGTGTACGTGACGCTCCGGCTGCGCACCCTCTCGGGCACCCCCGTGATGGTCGAGCGCACCGTCTACCCGCCCCGGGTGGGCGAGTTGGTGGCCCAGCTGCCGCCCGACGTGGTCTCGCACACCGAGCCGCTGCGCGAGCACGGCATCCTCTTCACCGACGCCGACCACACCATCGACGTGGTCGCCGCAAACGCCGACGACGCCCGGCTGCTGGGCTGCCGCCGTGGCAGCCCCCTGCTACGCGAACGCCGCCGCACCACGGACCCGACCGGCACCCCGGTCGAGTGGTCCCAGGACCGCTACCTCCCGGGCACCGTGGCCTTCAGCATCCACAACTCCCTGGCGTCCTCCGCCCTCTCCCGCCACGCCCGCGAGGGCGACTAGCAGGTACGCGGCCGGCCATGCACCACCCAGGGGCGCAAGGAACTGCGCGAAGCGGGAGGGTGCGGCGTCGACTCTTCCGCGGTCGCGCAGTTCCCCGCGCCCCCATGGGTTGACCGGTTGCGTATGGCCGGCCGCAGGCCTACCGCATGGTGCGGGCGAGCAAGGGGCGGAAGTGGTCGAACGGCGGGGCCTGGAGCGCCGCGTCCTTGGCCTGGTCGTCCCATCGGCGGACGGCGACCGCGTCGGCTGCGCCGGGGTGTGCGGCGAAGGCCGCAGCCCGGGCCTCGTCCATCGGGCCGCCCTGGACCTTCAGGGTGTACTCGGAGGCCTCGGAGAGCCGCTCCCGGTAGCCGGGTTCGACCGCGCAGAGGTAGCGCTTGGCGGCGACGTGCAGCCGCACCGGCTCGGTGACCTCGGGGCCGAACCAGTGCGCCAGCCAGTCGGCGCCGGTGTCGCTGTGCCGGTTGTCGCGGCCCTCCATCAACTCCAGCCCGGTGCCGTTGAAGTGGCCGACGTCGTGCAGCAGGGCCGCCGCCACCAGGTGGTCGGGTGCCCCGGCGGCCTCGGCCAGTGCCCCGGCCTGCAGCATGTGCTCGGCGATGGTGACGTCCTCGCCCAGGTACTCGCCGGCGCCCTCGCCCGCGAAGAGCTCGGCGATGGTGTCCAGCGCCTCGGCGCGGCGGTGCAGCACGGCGAGCGTGCTCGCCAGCCCGTCCAGATCGGCGTAGCAGCCCTGCAGGTGGCGGCTGCCGCCCTGCTCGAAGGCGGTGCGGGCGTGCAGCAGCCGGACGTTGTCGAAGATCAGGCAGTCGCCCGGCCCGAGCCGGAACTCCAGCTGCAGCTCACGTCGGAGGGTGACGGCCGCGAAGCGCCGGTACGCCGCGTAGAAGGCGTCCAGCTCGGCGGCACCCATCCGAAGGGTCCCGATCGAGCGGTTGTTGAACCGCACCTCGCGGATCCGGCCGAGCGGGTCGAGGTCGATCAGCGGCCGGTCCGCGCGCAGCTCGGTCCCCCGGTCGCGGAAGCCGAACGGGACGGGCGTGCGGGCCAGCAGCGCGAAGTCCTCGGGTGACTCCTCCCGCAGGACCGCCGCTGCCCGGAAGCCGTCGACCAGCCCCGAGTCACCGCCCTCGGCCTCGTTCCGCAGGCAGTGCAGCAGCTGAAGAGTCGGCACCGGGTCGCGGTAGGGGTTGTCGGTGTGCGGGGCGATCGCGGCGCTGGTGAACGCCAGGTTGTTGGGGTCGGCCTCGACCCGTACGTCGAACAGCCGGCCGTAGTTGGTCTCGCGGACGTACCCGAAGCTCTCGGCGACCTTCAGCACCTGCCCCTCGACCACCGGCACCCCGCGCAGCACCGCGAAGCCGAAGCGCTGCACGGCGCTCAACACCGCCGCCTGCTCCTCGGGTTCGGCCAGGTACGCGCCCCACTCCGCCTCGGGGATCCCGCGCGCGAAGTCGGCCGCCACCCAGAGCCGCTTGCCCTCCGCCGTCCGGCCGTCGCCGTGCTGCGGCGCCGCGAGCCAGGTCAGCGGGTAGCGCGAGCGGTGCCCGTCCGACCAGGTCACCTCCAGCCGGCCGTCGGTCTCCACGGACTCGCCGATCGCCAGGTCCTCGGGCAGGTCGGTGATCTGGAACAGCTTCTGCCCGTTGCGCGGGTCGCGGCACTCGGTGCACGGGCAGTTGTCGCGCAGCCAGTACGCGGAAAGCGGCATGGTGAATCCTCCTCGACGGACGCAAGGTTGTACAGACAACTTTGCCTGACCTTTGACTCTGCCGAACCGGGGAGGAGTGCGGGTGTCGGGCCGGTGAAGGGCTGCCCAACAGTGCTGTCGTTTCGACCGAACTAGGGAAGTTGTGCAGCCAACTCTGCTGAATTGCCGCACCTCGGTCAGGCCGAGTCGCGGATCACCAGTTCGGTCGGGAGGATGACGGTGGCCGGTTCCTCGCCCGCGATCTGGGCGAGCAGGAGGCGGACCATCTCCTCGCTGATGCGGTCCCAGGGCTGCCTTATCGTCGTCAGCGGGATGCGCGCCGTCGCGGCCACCGAGGAGTCGTCGAAGCCGCCCACCGCGACGTCACCGGGGACGCTGCGGCCGGCCCGTTCCAGGGCGGTGAGGGCGCCGTCGGCCATCAGGTCGGAGGCGACGAAGACCGCGTCCAGGTCGGGCGCCTGGCCCAGCAGGCGCTCTATGGCGGCCTCGCCGCCGGCGCGGCTGTAGTCGCCGACGGCGACCAGCTGCTCGTCGTACGGGATGCCGTACTCGGCCAGCACCTCGCGGTAGCCGTACAGCCGCTCGACGCCGCCGGGGGTGTCCTGCGGTCCGGTGATGGTGGCGACCCGGCGGTGGCCGGTGTCGATCAGGTGGCGGACCATCTCCTTGGCGCCCTCCTTGTCGTCCGCCGCGACGTACGCGAGCCGGCCGCGGTGTCCGAGCGGCTTGCCGCAGGAGACGACCGGGAGTTCGGCCTGGCGCAGCTGCTCCAGCATCGGGTTGCCGGTGTGGGAGGAGACCAGCAGCACGCCGTCCACGTGTCCGGCGGCGAGGTACCGGATGACCCGGCGCCGCTCGGGTTCGTTGCCCGCCGTCATCAGCATCAGCGGGATGTCGTGCTCGGCGAGGGCCGCGGTGCAGCCGCGCAGCAGGGTGGTGAAGTTGGGGTCCTCGAAGAAACGCTCCTGCGGTTCGGTGAGCAGGAAGGCGACCGAGCCTGAGCGCTGGGTGACCAGGCTGCGGGCGGCCAGGTTGACCACGTACCCGAGCTTCTTTATCGCGGCGTTCACGGCCTCCAGGGCGGCCGGGCTGACGTTGTGTCCGCCCTGGAGGACGCGGGAGACGGTGCCGCGCGACACGCCCGCCTCGGCGGCGACGTCGATGATGGTCGGCGGCCGCTTGGGCCTGCCGGCCGACCGGCCTCGGGGCGCGGGTTCCGTCATGGGGTGGTTCCTCGTCAGATCTTGGTGGCGGACGGTCAGGACTTTACGGCTCCGGAGAGCAGATCGATGCGCCAATACCGCTGGAGTCCCAGGAACAGCGCGATCAGCGGAATGATCGAGAGCAGCGCCCCGGTGATCACCAGCGTGTAGAGGGCCGGCGCGTTGGCGCCCTGCTGCAGCAGCGAGTACAGACCCACCGTGACGGGGAACTTCCTGTCGTCGCCGAGCATGATGTACGGCAGCAGGAAGTTGTTCCAGATCGCCACGAACTGGAACAGGAAGACGGTGACCAGCCCGGGCACCATCATCGGCAGCGCGACGCTGCGGAACAGCCGGAACTCCCGGGCCCCGTCCACCCGCGCGGCCTCGACGACCTCGTCCGGGATGGCGGCGGCCGCGTAGATCCGGGCCAGGTAGATGCCGTACGGGCTGACGATGCTGGGCAGCAGTACGGACCAGTAGCTGTCGGCGAGACCGGCCTTGGCCATCAGCAGGTACTGCGGCACGGCCAGCGTGATCGGCGGCATCAGCACGCCCGCCAGCAGGATGTTGAACAGCGCGTTCCGGCCCCGGAAGCGGTACTTGGCGAGCGCGTACCCCGTCACGCCGGAGAGCGCGGCGGAGAGCAGGGCGCCGAGGCCCGCGTAGAGCGCGGAGTTGGCGAGCCACTGCCAGTAGACGCCGTCGCGGTACGCGGAGAGCTCGGAGAGGTTGTCGAGGAAGCCGGTGCCGGGGGAGAAGGTGAAGGTGCTGAACAGCTCCCTGCTGCTCTTGGTGGAGGCCATCACCACCCAGAGGATCGGGATCAGGCAGTAGACCGCGCCGAGCAGCAGGACCAGGGTCGGGACCCAGCGCGTACCGGGCTTGCGTGCGGGCGGGGACGCAAGGGCGGTACGGACGGCGGGGGCGGTCAGGGTGGTCACGATTCGCCTCCGGCGGTGCGCTTGTTGACCAGCTTGAGGAAGCCGAAGGACAGGACGAGGGTCGCGGCGGCGATGACGACCGAGGTCGCGGCGGCCGAGTAGATGTCCCCCTGGATGAAGGCGTCACGGTAGACCTTCATCAGCGGACTCCAGGTCGAGCTCAGCGAGTTGGTCATCGGCTTGAGGGTCATCGGCTCGCTGAACACCTGCAGGGTGGCGATCATCGAGAAGAAGAAGGTGAGTACCAGCGAGGGCGCCACCATCGGGATCTTGATCCGCAGCGCGATCTGCAGCTCCGAGCAGCCGTCCAGCCGGGCGGCCTCGTACAGCTCGGCGGGGATGGCCCGCAGCGATGTGTAGATGACGATCATGTTGAAGCCGGTGCCGCCCCAGACCGCGATGTTGGCCAGGGCAACGTAGAGCCCGTTGCCGTGCAGCAGGTCGGGGCCGGACATGCCCGCCTTGGTGAGCAGGAAGTAGCCGGGGCTGACCGTCGGCAGGTACAGGAAGCCCCAGAGCAGCGAGGCGACGATGCCGGGGACGGCGTACGGCAGGAAGATCGCCAGCCGGGAGAAGGCGCCGAGGCGGATGCGCGGGGTGTCCAGCAGCAGCGCGAAGAAGAGCGCCGCGCCGAGCATGGCGGGCACCAGCAGCCCGCCGTAGATCAGCGTGCGGCCCGCGCCGCCGAGCAGCTCGGGGTCGGTCAGCGCGGAGGTGTAGTTGGAGAACCCGGCCCAGACCTCGGTGCGGGCGTGCGACCCCAGGCCGAGGCCCTTGACGTGCACGGCGCGGAAGCTCAGGTAGATCGCGTAGCCGATCGGCAGGGCGAAGAAGAGGGCGAAGAGGATGGTCGCGGGGGCCAGGAAGCCGTACGGCGCGAGGCGGCGGGCCTGCCTGGTTGAGGGGGACGCCGGTGCGGCCATGGCGGTCCTCGATTCGAGTAGCTGGGACGATGGGAGGGAGCCGTCCGGTCCGGGGCTCTTGCACAGCCCCGGACCGGACGGTTTCAGGCCGTTACGAGGCTCAGCCCTCGGTCTTGAAGCCGTTCTTCTTCAGGTCCGCGACGGTGGCGTCCTGCATGGCGGTCAGTGCGGCCGAGAAGTCGCTCTTGGCCTGCGCCGCCTTTCCGAATGCGTCCTTGAAGGTGGAGTACGCGACGTTGACGTTGGGACCCCAGGCGGCGGGGGCGGTGCCCTTCGCGATCTCGGCGGCCTTGGTGTAGAAGTCGGCCTGGTTCGAGAAGAACTCGGGCGCGGTGGCGAGCGCGCCGCCGGTCTGCGCGGAGGTGGCGGCCGGGTAGATGCCTGCCTCCTTGACCAGGGCGGCGACGGCGGCCGGGTCGGTGTTCAGCCAGGTGGCGAACTGGGCGGCGGCGTCGGCGTGGCCGGCCTTCTGAGCACCGGTGGTCACGCCGGTGGCGGAGCCGCCCCAGCTGCCGGTGACGGTCTCGCCGGTGGTCCACTGCGGCAGGGCGGCCATCGCCCACTTGCCCTTGGTGTCGGGGGCCGAGCTGGTGAAGACGCCGGGTGCCCAGACCGCGCTGACCCAGGCGATCTGCGAGCCGTCGTTCAGCGCCTTGCTCCAGGCGGGGGTGTACATCGGCTGGTTGTCGATCGCCCCCTCCTTGACCAGTCCGCCCCAGAAGTCGGCGACCTTCTTGGTGGCGGCGTCGTTGATGCCGACCTTCCAGGTGTCACCGGAGGTGGTCCACCACTTGGCACCGGCCTGCTGGGCGAGACCGGCGAAGAGGCCGGAGTCGTTGCTGGAGAAGGTGGTGAGTGCCTTGCTCGGCTCCTTCTGCTTGAGCTGCCGGGCAGCGTCCGCGAACTCGGCCCAGGTGGTGGGCACCTTGAGGCCGTACTGCTGGAAGAGGTCCTGGCGGTAGTAGAGGGCCAGCGGCGCGGTGTCCTCGGGGATCGCGTACACCGCGTCCGAGCCGAGCGAGACCTGCTGCCAGACGCCGGTGGCGAACTGGCCCTTCGCCGGGCCCGCCTGCTTGGCGATGTCGGCGAGCACGTCGTTGCTGACCAGCGTCGGCAGCGCCTGGTACTCGGCCTGGACGAGGTCGGGGGCGTTGCCCGCCTTGGCGGCCGTGATGGTCTTGGTGACCAGGTCGTCGCCGGAGGCCTGCTTCTGGACGCTCACCTGGATGTCGGGGTGGGCCTGGTTCCAGATCGCCGCGACCTTGTCCATGTTCGGCGTCCAGGACCAGAAGGTCAGCTTGACCGGGCCGGCGGCGGGCTTGGCCTGGTCACCGGTGCCGGCGGAGCTGGAGCAGGCGGTCAGGGCGAGGGCTGCGGTCAGGCCGGTGGCGGCTGCGACGGCGAGGCGGCGGTTCATGGATCCTCCCGAGGATCACTTCAGGCAGGGTGTGCGAGCTGTGGGGGGTGCACTGGTCGGTCCCCTCGACCATCGCTGTGCACGTTCACAGTACGGAAACCCGCTGGACACTTGTCAATGCCTGCAGGCATACGGTTATCTAGGCGAGACACGGCGCATCGATGGCTGTGCACGTTCACAGAACTTCGTGATGGAGCATCAATGGAACACCCGCTGACCTGGCCCGTCGGGCTGGATGCGCTCGCCTTCGGCGGGGACTACAACCCGGAGCAGTGGCCGGAGGAGGTCTGGCACGAGGACGTCCGGCTGATGCGCGAGGCCGGCGTCACCATGGTCAGCGTCGGGATCTTCTCCTGGGCCCTGCTGGAGACCGAGCGCGGTGTGTACGAGTTCGGCTGGCTCGACCGGCTGCTGGACCTGCTGCACGAGAACGGCATCCGGGTCGACCTCGGCACCCCCACCGTCGTCCCGCCCGCCTGGTTCTACCGCGAGCACCCCGAGGCCCTGCCGGTCACCCGCGAGGGGGTCAGGTACGAGTTCGGCGGGCGCGGCGCGATCTGCCACAGCTCGCCCGCCTACCGCGAGGCGGCCGCGAGCATCACCGAGCAGCTCGGTCTGCGGTACGGCAACCACCCGGCCGTCGCCCTCTGGCACGTGCACAACGAGTACGGCGTCCCGGTCAGTGCCTGCTACTGCGCCGAGTCCGCCGCTCACTTCCGCCGCTGGCTCGCCGACCGGTACACCACCGTCAAGGAGCTCAACGAGGCCTGGGGAACGGCCTTCTGGGGCCAGCGCTACAACCGCTGGGAGGACGTCCAGCCGCCCCGGCTCACCCCCACCGCCTGCAATCCCGCCCAGCAGCTCGACTGGGCGCGCTTCACCAGCGACGCCATCCTGGAGAACTTCAAGCGCGAGCGCGACCTGCTGCACCGCCTCTCACCCGGTGTCCCGGTCACCACCAACTTCATGACCGCCCTCTCCCAGTGCGAGTCGCTCGACTACTGGGCCTGGGGGCGGGAGGTGGACGTGGTGAGCAACGACCACTACCTGGTCGCCGAGGCCGAGCGGAACCACATCAACCTCGCCATGTCCGCCGACATCACCCGGTCGGTGGCCGGCAACAAGCCCTGGCTGCTGCTGGAACACTCCACCGGCGCCGTCAACTGGCAGCCCCGCAACCTGATCAAGCAGCCCGGCGAGCTCGCCCGCAACAGCCTCGCCCACGTGGCCCGCGGCTCCGACGGCGCGATGTTCTTCCAGTGGCGGGCCTCCCGCTACGGCGCCGAGAAGTTCCACTCCGCGATGCTGCCGCACGCCGGTACCGACAGCCGGATCTGGCGCGAGGTGGTCGCCCTCGGCGCCGACCTCACCTCGCTGAGGTCCGTACGCGGCAGCCGGGTCGTGGCGGACGCCGCGATCCTCTGGGACTGGCAGTCCTGGTGGGCCCAGAAGCTCGAATGGCGCCCCAGCGAAGAGCTCGACGCCCGCGAGCGCGCCGACGCCTGGTACGCCGCCGCGTACGACCGCCACCTCACCGTCGACTTCGCCCACCCCGAGTCGGATCTCAGCGGCTACCCGCTGGTGCTCGTCCCGGCGCTGTACCTGATGACCGAGGCCTCGAACCTGAACCTCCAGGAGTACGTGGCAGGCGGCGGCACCCTCGCGGTCTCGTACTTCTCCGGCATCGTCGACGAGCACGACACCGTGCAGCCCGGCCCGCACCCGGGCGCGCTGCGCGACGTACTCGGGCTCACCGTCGAGGAGTTCGCGCCGCTTCGCGAGCACCGGACGGTCCGGCTCGTGGGCGACGGACCGGCCCTGACCGGTGACGTGTGGTCCGAGTTCGTCGTCCCGCGCGGCGCCGAGACGGTCTGGTCGTACGCCGACGGGCCCGCCGCCAGGCACCCCGCCGTGACGCGCAACGCGTTCGGCGAGGGCTCCGCCTGGTACGTCTCCAGCCGGATCGGCGGCCCGGACCTGGACGCCGTGCTGGCCCGCGCCTGCGCCGACGCCGGGCTCCCGGAGCGCGAACTCCCGCGCGACGTCGAGGTGGTGGAGCGGGTCGGGGAGCACGGCCGGTACCTCTTCGCGATCAACCACAGCGGCACCGATGCCGCGGTCCCGCTGCCCGGCCCCGGCACCGAGCTGCTCACCGGCGCTCCGGTCTCCGGCGCCCTGGACGTCCCGGCCGACACCACCCGGGTCGTCCGCCTCTGACCCCTGCCGGGGTCGCTGAGGGTCGACCCCGGCAGGTGCTGGTCCCGGTGGGGCGGCCGCTGCCCCCAACCTCCCCGGCCGCCCCACCGTTCCCTCGTGGCACCACCTCCCCCACCCCACCTCATCGCCAAGGACGACGATGCACAAGGGAACCAAGCGCCTGCTCATCAGCGGCGCAGCCACACTCCTGCTCTCCTCCGCCGCCGTGGTCGCGCTCCCCGTCGCGGGAGCGCAGGCCGCAACCACCTTGGCCAACGCCGGCTTCGAGACGGACGGCAAGGCCACCGCCACCCCCACCGGCTGGAGCACCTACTCCGCCGCCGGTCAGAACAGCGCCTCGTACAGCGAAGCCGGCGGCCACAGCGGCTCGTACCGGCTGACCCACTGGTCGGCGAGCGCGTACAAGGTCGAGACCTACCAGTACCTCTCCGGCCTCACCAACGGGAACTACACGCTGACCGCCTGGGTCCGCTCCGGCGGCGGCCAGAACTCCGCGTACCTCGCGCTGAAGAACTGCGGCAGTGCCGAGCAGCGCACCGACCTGCCGCCGACCCCCAACGGCGCCTGGATACGGCTGGTCACCTCCATCGCCGTCACCAACAACCAGTGCACCATCAGCATCAACTCCGATGCCAACGCCGGTAACTGGCTCAACGTGGACGACCTCTCGTTCACCTCGGGCTCGACCGGGCTGACGGCCCGCGGCGCGGACGTCTCCACGCTCAAGAAGAGCGAGGACAAGGGCGGCGTCTACAAGTACTCCAACGGCACCACCGGGGACGCGCTCGCCATCCTCAACTCGGCCGGGATGAACTACGTCCGGCTGAAGGTGTGGGTCAACCCCGCCGACGGCTACAACACCAAGACCCAGGTGCTCGCCATGGCCAAGCGCGCCAAGGCGCTCGGCATGGGCGTGCTGATCGACTTCCACTACTCCGACATCTGGGCCGACCCGGGGAGCCAGACCAAGCCCTCCGCCTGGTCCTCGTACTCCCTCTCCCAGCTCAACTCGGCCGTCTACAACCACACCTACGACGTGCTGAACGCCCTGAAGGCCCAGGGCACCACGGCCGACATGGTGCAGATCGGCAACGAGATCAACGGCGGCATGCTCTGGTCCGAGGGCTCCACCGCCAACTGGTCCAACCTGGCGGGCTTCCTCACCCAGGGCGCCAACGCGGCCAAGGCGGTGAGCAGTTCCACCAAGGTGGTGCTGCACCTCGCCAAGGGCGGGGACGACGCCGGCGCCCGGACCTTCTTCGACAACGCCGTCTCGCACAGCGTCCCGTTCGACGTGATCGGGCTCTCGTACTACGGCTACTGGCACGGGCCGTTGAGCGACCTCCAGACCACGCTGGACGACCTGGCCTCCCGCTACGGCAAGCAGGTCTTCGTCGCCGAGACGGCGTACCCGTTCACGCTGGCGAACAACGACTCGCTGGAGAACAACATCGCCACCTCCTCCCAGCTGGTCTCCGGCTACGACGCCACCCAGGCCGGGCAGGCGGCCAACTTCCGTGACGTGCTCAACGTCGTGGAGGCCGTGCCCAACGGCAAGGGGCTCGGCGCCTTCTACTGGGAGCCGACCTGGACGGCGGTGGCCGGCAACGGCTGGGACCCGGCCGACGCGGGATCGGGCGACGCCTGGGAGAACCAGGCCCTGTTCGACTACAGCAACAAGCCGACCAGTGCGATGAGTTGGTTCAAGCACCGGTGAGTCCATGGTGGCGCGGTCCTGCTCGCTGCAGGGGACCGCGCCACCCTACGAGCAACCCCTGACCCGCCGGAGACCCGATGCGCTTCAAGCTGCTCGCCGACCTGCCCCCGAACGCCCGGAACTCCATCCTCTGGGAGCCGCTCTGGGCCGTTCCCGGCACCATCTCGATCTACTACGCCACGCTCTACCAGAAGGCCGCCGGGCTCGACACCCTGCAGATCGGCCTGATCGCCTCGGCCGGCCTCTATCTCGCCTTCTGCGCCCAGCTGGTGGCCGGCGGCATCACCAACCGGCTCGGCCGCAGGCGGACCACACTGATCTTCGACCTGCTGTCCTGGTCCGTCCCGATGTTCATCTGGTCCTTCGCCGACAGCTTCTGGCTCTTCCTGCTCGCCGGGCTGTGCAGCGCGCTGAGCCGGGTGGTGAACCTCTCCTTCTTCCTCCTGGTCACCGAGGACGCCACCGAGGAGCAGCGCCCCCGGATCTTCGCGGCGATCAAACTCGTGGTGATGGCAGCCGGGCTGCTCACCCCACTGGCGGGTGTCGCCATGGCGAGCTTCGGCACGCTGCCCACGCTGCGCGGGGTCTACCTGCTGGGCGGGGTGAGCATGACGGCGCTCTTCCTGATCCGCAATCACCTCACCGTCGAAACCGCCGCCGGGCACCAGGCGACGGCCGCCCACGCCTCGACGGGCATCCTCACCGGCCTCGCCAAGGGTCTGGGGATGCTCGGACGGGCCTGCCGCACCCGGCAGTTGTGGCCGGTGGTGGCGATCTGCCTGCTGACCAACCTGGCGGTGCAGATCAACCTCTTCCAGGTGGTCAACCTCGCCGACGACCTGCACTACGGCACCGCGTCGATCGCCGCGCTGCCCGCCGTCGCGGCGGTCACGGCGTTCGCCTGCTACCTCGGCCTGATGCCCCGCTGGCGTGACCGGCCGATGGCCCGCAGCGTGCTGATCGGGCTCACCGTGAGCAGTCTCGGCTGGCTGGCCTTCCTCGCCGTCCCGGCGGGCGGACTCGGCGTCCTGCTGGTGAGCACCGTCCTCACGGCCGCCGGCCCGTTCCTGCTGGAGTCGTACCGCGACGCCCTGGTGGTCAGCAGCATCCCGCCCGTGGACCGGGCCGAGCTCTCCTCCGCCATCCAGAGCGCCACCGCGCTCGTCGCGATCCCGTCCGGTTATCTGGCGGCGCTGCTCTACGACCACGACCCGCAACTGCTCTTCGGCGCGGTCCTCGCCTGCTACGCGGTGAGTGCGGCCGTGGCGCTGGTGCTGCGTGGTCAGCCCACGAGCGCCGTCCCCCAGGCGCGCTCGGCGGCCTCGGTGGCCGCTCCGTCGGCGCCCAGTGCGGTCAGTGTGGCGAGGACCACCGGGAGCGACGCGGCCCGGCCGTAGTGGTTGGCCCGCAGCATCCCGGCCGCGGCGGCGGTACGGAGATCATCGGCCCGTCCGCCCCGGTCGGGCCGTCGGTAGAGTGCAGGGCATGAGCGATGCTGCGGTGCTGCACATCAGGGGCCGGGTGCTGGTCGGTCCCGAGGACGTCCGGGACGAGCTGTGGGTGGTCGACGGCCGGGTCACCTTCGACCGGCCGACCCGGGCGACGGACGTCCGTACGGTTACCGGCTGGGCGCTGCCCGGGCTGGTGGACGCGCACTGCCACGTCGGCCTGGACGCGCACGGTGCGGTGGACGAGGCGACCAGCGAGAAGCAGGCGCTCACCGACCGCGACGCGGGCACCCTGCTGATCCGCGACGCGGGCTCCGCGGCCGACACCCGCTGGGTGGACGACCGCGAGGACCTGCCCCGGATCATCCGGGCCGGCCGCCACATCGCCCGCACCCGCCGCTACATCCGCAACTACGCGCACGAGATCGAGCCCGGCGACCTCGCCGCCTACGTCGTCCGGGAGGCTCGGCGGGGCGACGGCTGGGTGAAGCTGGTCGGCGACTGGATCGACCGGGGCACGGGCGACCTCTCCGCCTGCTGGCCGGGCGACGCGCTGCGCGAGGCGATCGCCGCCGCGCACGCCGAGGGGGCGCGGGTGACGGCGCACTGCTTCGCCGCCGAGTCGCTGCCGGACCTGCTCGCCGCCGGGATCGACTGCGTGGAGCACGCGACGGGTCTCACCGAGGAGCTGATCCCGCAGTTCGCCGAGCGCGGCATCGCGATCGTCCCGACGCTGGTCAACATCGCGACCTTCCCCAAGCTGGCGGCGGGCGGCGAGGAGAAGTTCCCGGCCTGGTCCGCGCACATGCGCCGGCTGCACGAGCGCCGCTACGACACCGTGGGCGCGGCGTACGACGCCGGCATCCCGGTGTTCGTCGGCACCGACGCGGGCGGCTCGCTCGCGCACGGGCTGGTCGCGGACGAGGTCGCCGAGCTGGTCAAGGCCGGTCTGCCCGCCAGCGCCGCGCTCTCGGCGGCGAGTTGGGGCGCGCGGGCATGGCTCGGCCGTGAGGGGCTGACCGAGGGGGCCTCCGCCGACCTGGTGGTGTACGCGGAGGACCCGCGCGCCGACGTCCGGGTCCTGGCCGACCCGCAGGTGATCGTCCTCCGGGGCCGGATCGTGGCGTAGGGGCATTTTCTTTGGGGCGCGGGGAACTGCGCGAAGAACCAAGCAACTCCGTAGCGGGCTGATCGCGCCGTTCCCCGCGCCCCTGGGTGGCTGGCTGGTCGCCCTCGATGGATAGGGTGGCCGGTATGGCACCGCGTCCACTGAACGAGATCGTCGAGCCCGGCTGGGCCAAGGCCCTGGAGCCGGTGGCCGGGCGGGTCGCCGCCATGGGCGACTTCCTGCGCGGCGAGCTGGCCGCAGGCCGTACGTACCTCCCGGCCGGGCCGAACGTGCTGCGCGCGTTCCAGCAACCCTTCGACTCCGTACGGGTGCTGATCGTCGGTCAGGACCCGTACCCCACCCCCGGGCACGCCGTCGGGCTGAGCTTCTCCGTCGCGCCGCAGGTGCGGCCGATCCCCGGCAGTCTGGTCAACATCTTCCAGGAGTACGGCCGAGACCTGGGCTTTCCGCCGCCTGCCAACGGCGACCTGACCCCGTGGACGCAGCAGGGTGTGCTGCTGCTCAACCGGGCGCTGACCACCGCGCCGGGCAAGCCCGCCGCCCACCGCGGCAAGGGCTGGGAGGAGGTCACCGAGCAGGCCATCCGCTCGCTGGTCGCGCGTGGCGGGCCGCTGGTGGCGATCCTCTGGGGGCGTGACGCCCGTAATCTGCGCCCCCTGTTGGGGCAGGTGCCCTCCGTGGAGTCCGCGCACCCCAGTCCGATGTCGGCGGACCGGGGCTTCTTCGGCTCCCGTCCGTTCAGCCGGGCCAACGACCTGCTGGTCCGGCAGGGCGCGCAGCCGGTGGACTGGCGACTCCCGTAACGTCAGCACCAGGCGTCAACCTCACTCAAACGGGTGAACTGACGTTCTGTGTTGCTCATGTGACGGACTGTTCGAAGAGACTGGCGGCAGTCGAGAGCACAAGCCCCTTCCCCCGTTTCGACGCGGCAGCAGCCTGCGCGCGGGGTGACACCGGCGGCACGCTCTGCCAACCCGTCATGTGTGGGGGTCCATCCATGTCCGTTCTGCGTTCCACCGCCGCCGCCGGCCTCGCGGCCACGGCCCTCGCGGTCACCCTGCCCGTCTCCGTCGCCCACGCCGCCGGCCCCGCCCCGTCGCCGGGGCGCGCCCGCGCGGTCACCGCCGAGGTCGCCCTGGACGTGAGTCTGTTGAACAAGACCCTCGACGTCCCGGTCGACATCGCGCTGAACAAGGTGGAGAGCCCGGCCCATCGCGCCGACGCGATGCTGACCGCCAAGGTGGACGGCGTCGACCAGGGGCGCCCGGTCACCCTGGTCAAGGCGGACGTCGGCAAGTCCACCACCAGGGCCGACGGGCACGGCACCGCCGCCTCCGTCCAGCTGGTGGGCGCCGACGTGCACGCGCCCGGCATGCCGCTCACCACCCTGCTGGGCCTCGAGGCGCTGAGCGCCGAGGTCACCTGCCCGGTCGACGGGCAGCCCACCGCCAAGGTCACCTCGCCCGCCAGGATCACCGTGCTCGGCAAGTCGGTCGCGCTGGGGTTGAACGGGCCGACCCATGTGGAGGTCCCGGCCGTCGGCAGTGTCGACATCCAGTTCTCCAAGCGGACCACCACCTCGACCACGGCCGCCGCCTCGGCCCTGGAGGTGCAGGTGGACGTCAACCCCCTCAAGCTCAACGTCGCCAAGGTCACCGGCACGATCACCGTCGCCTCGGTGAGCTGCGAGAAGCCCGTCCCCGCCGCCACGCCCCCGGCCTCCCCCTCCGCCGCGACCACGGCGGCCCGCGCGGTCACCGCCGGCGACACCGAGGCCCTCGCATCCACCGGCAGCAGCGGTACGGGCACCGTGCTGGCCGCCGCGGGGACCTTGCTCGCCGTCGGTGCCGTCGCCCTGCGGATGACCCGGCGCCGCCGCACCCACGCCCGGCGGCACTGATCCGTACGCCCGGTGACATGTACGCCCCGTAAGTGGCACTCTCACACCGTGAGCGTGCCACTGCGGACCGTTGGTTTACATGGGCGTCACATAGGAGGAACAACCGGGAAACGGCGACTTGCAACGCTACGCGGGCACCCACCACTCAAGTTGCGAGGTTCCGCCGTGGCAATCAAGGCCGAGTACATCTGGATCGACGGCACGCAGCCGACCGCCAAGCTCCGTTCCAAGACCCGGATCCTGGCCAACGCGGACAAGCTCCCGACCTGGGGCTTCGACGGTTCCTCCACCAACCAGGCCGAGGGCCACGCCTCGGACCGCGTTCTTGAGCCCGTCGCCTCCTTCCCGGACCCGATCCGCGGCGGCGACAACATCCTCGTCCTGTGCGAGGTCAACGAGACCGACGGTACCCCGCACGTCTCCAACACCCGCGCCCTGCTCCGGCCCATCGCCGAGCAGTTCGCCGGCCAGGAGGCGATCTTCGGCATCGAGCAGGAGTACACCTTCTTCAAGGGCTCCCGCCCGCTCGGCTTCCCCGAGGGCGGCTTCCCGGCCCCGCAGGGCGGCTACTACTGCGGCGTCGGCGCCGAGGAGGTCTTCGGTCGCGAGATCGTCGAGCTGCACCTCGACCGCTGCATCGCCGCCGGCCTCGCGATCTGCGGCATCAACGCCGAGGTCATGCCCGGCCAGTGGGAGTTCCAGATCGGCCCGGTCGACGCGCTGACCGTCTCCGACCACCTGTGGGTCGCCCGCTACCTGCTCTACCGCACCGCCGAGGAGTTCGGCATCGACGCGACCCTGGACGCCAAGCCGGTCCGCGGCGACTGGAACGGCGCGGGTGCGCACACCAACTTCTCCACCAAGGCCATGCGTGAGGGCTACGACGCCATCATCACCGCCTGCGAGTCGCTCGGCGCCTCCCAGGAGAAGGTCCTGGAGCACGTCAAGCAGTACGGCTTCGGCATCGAGTCCCGCCTGACCGGTCTGCACGAGACCGCCCCGTGGAACGTCTACTCCTACGGTGTCTCCGACCGTGGCGCCTCGGTCCGTATCCCGTGGCAGGTCGAGGTCGAGCAGAAGGGCTACATCGAGGACCGTCGCCCGAACGCGAACGTCGACCCGTACGTGGTGACCCGCCTGCTGGTCAACACCTGCTGCTCCGCCCTGGAGAAGGCCGGCCAGGTCTGATCCGCCCCGCTTGAGCCGAACGCCCGTGGCCCCCTCGTCAGGGAGGGGACCACGGGCGTTCGCCGTGCCGGCTCCGGCGGCCCGCCGATGCGCGATCCTGGTCCCGGCAGGTGCACCGCGAGCGGGAGGCGGAACGTAGGCATGGACGACTTCACCCCGGAGCAGATCGCCAGGGGCCGGGCACTGCGGCGGGCCCAGGTCCCGTGGGCGCTGGGCGGGCGGCTGGCCGGGCTGGCGCTGACCCTGGCCCTCGGCTTCACCCCCGCCGGGGCCGACCTGGTGACGGCGGCGGGCGGACTCTTCGGCGGCTCCCGGACGGCCGAGGTGCTGGCCGGCGCGGTCGTGCTGATCCTGCTGGCCGAGGCGGTCCAACTCCCGTTCACCGCCAGGGTCCGCACCATCCGCAGCGGGTACGGCCTGGTCACCCAGGGCTGGGGCGGCTGGGCCCTGGACGTCCTGCGCGGCCTCGCTCTCTCCCTGCTGCTCGTGCTGCCGGGGGTCTACGGCCTGTACGCGCTCACCGAGCGCTCGCCGCAGCACTGGTGGGTGCCGGCGGCCGGGCTGGCGGCGCTGCTCGTTCCGGTACTGTCCTTCCTCTTCCCGCTCCTCGTGGAGCCGGTGTTCAACCGCTTCACCCCGATGCCGCCCGGCGCACTCCGCAGCGCCCTGCTGGACCTGGCCGAGCGCGACGCGATCCGGGTCAAGCAGGTGCTGGTCGCGGACGCCTCGCGGCGGACCACCGCACTCAACGCGTACGTCTCCGGCCTCGGCGCCACCCGGCGGATCGTCGCGTACGACACCCTGTTGCAGACCGCCGAGCCGCGTGAGGTGGAACTGGTGGTGGCCCACGAGCTGGGCCACGTCAAGCATCGCGACGTCCTCACGGGGACGCTGATCGGTGCGCTGGGGGCAGCCGTCGCCGTCTGCCTGCTGGGTCTGGCGGCCGACTGGCAGCCGCTGCTCTCGGCCGCCGGGGCCACGGACGCGGCCGATCCGCGCTCCCTGCCACTGCTGGCCGCCTGCGCCGCTCTCCTGGGCACGGCGGCGGGCCCTCTCCAGTGCGCCGCGAGCCGCCGGATCGAGGCCAGGGCCGACCGCCACGCCCTCGAACTCACCTCGGACCCAGAGCAGTTCATCGCCATGCAGCGCAGACTGGCCGTCGCCAACGTCTCCGACGTCGACCCGCCCCGCCTCCTGGAACTCCTCTTCGCCACCCACCCCAGCGCCACCCACCGCATCGCCGCCGCCCGCACCTGGCAACCCGCGGGCTAGCCCCGTTCGGCGGACCTCCCGCGGACGCCAACCATGCAATGCCTCAGGGGCCACGAGGCACCGGGGTAACCACAGGGGCGCGTGGGGGCACCTCCCGGCCGAAGGCTGGGGGAGAACTGCGCGCAGCGGTAGGGCACAAGCCGGTGCCTGCCGATCTCGCGCGCTCCTGGTGCATGGCTGACCGCATGCCCAGGCTCGGCCGGGCAGGCCGCAGCGGATATCGGGTTGGCGCCGTTCCGCCCGATCGCGGAGAATCCGCGCATCAGCCAAGGGGGGACCACCATGCAGCAACCAGCCAAACCGCTCCTGCTCCTCGACGTCGACGGCCCGCTCAACCCGTACGCGGCCAAGCCCCACCGCCGCCCCGAGGGCTACCAGACCCACCGGGTGAAGCCGGACTCGTGGATCGCCCGGCACCCGGAGAAGCCCGCCGCGCACGTCCGGCCGCTACGGCTCTGGCTGAACCCCGCTCACGGGCCCGAACTGCTCGCGCTGCCGTACGAGCTGGTCTGGTGCACCACGTGGAAGGAGGAGGCGAACACCTGGATCTCCCCGCTCCTCGGGCTGCCCCGACTCCCGTACGTGGACTGGCCGAAGATGCACCATGGTGATCCGGACGGCCTGCACTGGAAGACCCGGTACCTCACCAGCTGGGCCGCCGGGCGCCCGTTCGCGTGGGTCGACGACGAGCTGGAGCCGCAGGACACCGAGTGGATCGCCGCCAACCACCCCGCCCCGGCGCTCACCCTCTGCATCGATCACAGGGTCGGGCTTCAGCCGGCGGACTTCGCGACCCTCGCCGCTTGGGCGGAGGCGGTGGAGGCGTGATCGTGGGCAGGGTGGAGGGGCTGTGGCGGTATCCGGTGAAGTCGATGCTGGGGGAGGAGCTGGCGGAGGCCGAGGTGGGCGGGCGCGGGGTGGACGGTGATCGTGGGCTGGCTCTGCTCGACGTGGCCACGGGGCAGGTCGCCAGTGCCAAGAATCCGCGGCTGTGGCGGCAGTTGCTCACCTTCACGGCGCGTGCCACGGATGAGGGGGTACGGATCACCGGGCCCGCCGGCAAGGGGTTCCTGAGCACCGACCCCGCCGCGGACGGTCTCCTCTCGGGTCTCCTCGGTCGCCGCGTCTCGCTGAGAGACACCCCGCCGCCCCGGGCGACGTTGCAGCGGTCCGTCCCCGAGGAGGTGCTGCGCAGTGGGGTGGAGGCCGAAGTCGGCCACACCGTCTCGGAGTTGGGAAGGGCGGCACCCGTCGGGACGTTCTTCGACTTCGCGCCGCTGCACCTGCTGAGCACCGCCACCCTGGACCGGATCGCCGAGCTGAGCCCGCGTGGGTCGGCGGAGGCCGCGCGCTACCGCCCGAACCTCGTCATCCGCACGGACGGTCCGCCGTTCGCGGAGAACGACTGGGCGGGCCGCGAGCTGCTGGTCGGCGACGGCCTCCACCTCAAGGTGCTTGTCCCGACGCCGCGCTGCGCGGTGCCGACGCTCGCCCACGGCGAGCTCCCCCGGGACGCCGACGCGCTCCGCGTGCTCGCGCGGCACAACCGGGTGGAGCCGCTGCCCGGTCTCGGCCTGCTGCCCTGCGCGGGCGCGTACGCGCAGGTGGTGCACCCGGGCCGGGTCAGGGCGGGGGACGTGGTCAGGCCGGCATGACCTCGGCCGCGGAGGCCAGCGCGGCCAGGAAGCGGTCCGTCGTGCCGGCGTCCCGGACGGCGATCCGCAGCCAGTCGGGGCCGAGCCCGGGGAAGGTGTCGCCGCGCCGTACCGCGAAGCCCGCCGCCCGCAGCCGCTCGCGGACCGCCGTCGCACCGGGCAGTTCGACCAGGACGAAGGAGGCGGCCGGCTCGCCGTACACCCGGACGTCGGGGAAGGCGGCCAGGCCCTTGAGCAGGTGGGCCCGTTGCTCGGCGGTGGTACGGGCGGCCTGCTCCGCCTCGGCGAGCGCGGCGGGGGAGCTGCACACCTCGGCGGCGGCGAGCGCCGGGGTGGAGACCGGCCAGAGGGGCTGGGCGGCGGACAGTTCGGCGATCAGCTCGGCGGGCCCGAGGACGTAGCCGATCCGCAGGCCGGCCAGGCCCCAGGTCTTGGTCAGGCTGCGCAGCACGACCACCCGTCCGGGCAGATCGCGGACCGAGGCCAGCGACTCGGTCTCGCCGGGGACGGTGTCCATGAAGGCCTCGTCGATCACCAGCGTCCGCCCCGGCCGGGCGAGGGCGGCGAGGCCGGCGGCGGGGTGCAGCACGGAGGTGGGGTTGGTGGGGTTGCCGATCACCACCAGGTCGGCCTCGGCCGGCACGGCCCCGGGCGTGAGGCGGAAGCCGTCCTCGGGGGAGAGGAGGACGCGGTGGACGGCGTGCCCGGTGCCGCGAAGGGCGGCCTCGGGCTCGGTGAACTGCGGGTGCACGACCACCGCGTGGCGGGGCTTCAGCACGCGCGCGAGCAGGACGAAGGCCTCGGCGGCGCCCGAGGTCAGCAGCAGCTCCTCCTCGGGGCGGCCGTGCCGGGCGGCGACCGCGGCGTGGGCGGAGCGCTGGTCGGGGTAGGCGGCGAGGGTGCCCAGGGTCGCGGCCAGGTGCTCGCGCAGCCAGTCCGGCGGGGTGCCCGTGCGGACGTTGACGGCGAGGTCGACCAGGCCGGCGGTGCGGACCTCGGCGTCGCCGTGGTGGCGGAGGTCGGGCTCGGTCGTCACTTCGGGGCTCCCTGGGGGTTGAGGCGGGCGATCGCGACGGTGGCCGCAGTGGACCTGCGCTTGGGGACGAGCAGCGGGCCCCCGTGCGCTTCGAGCAGGGCGGCCGCCTCGGCCACGCTCGGTGTGCCGACGGCGGCGAGCGCCGAGGCGGACGGAGAAGGCACGGCCACGGCCGCCAGCGCCTCGGCGGGGTGGCCGACCAGCGCGACCCCGAGCTCCTCGGCGGCCGCGAGCAGGCCCGGCTCCGAGGTCTTGCCGTCGAGGGTGGCCAGCCGGGCCACGTCCTGCCGGGCCAGCCCGGCCTCCGCCAGGGCCGTGTCGACCAGCCCGAGCACCTCGCCGTACGGGACGCCACGGCTCGCGCCGACCCCGATCACGACCCGCACGGGGCACCCCCTCGACTCTGCTCTCGGCCCCCGAAATCCCACCACGGGGCCGGTGAGCAGGTCAATCACGCCGCCTGTGAGCTGTACCTCGGCACCCGGACCCTGCCTGAGCGAGCTGGCAGAGCCGCAGTCCTGGACGGCCCCCGGATCTCGCAGAACACTGCCGAGTCGGCAGGCACCGTTCGCCTGTTCTTCACCGGAGTTGCGCGGCCGAGTCCACCGTCGCGCTCCTAGTGTTACCGGCGCTCCACCCCAGCACCTTCGCCATCCCGCACGGAGGACACCCGTCATGACGAAGACTCACAAGCGCCCCCGCCGCAAGCTCATCGCCCTGGCCGCCTCGCTGGGCCTGGCCTCCGCCTCGCTCGGCCTGTGGGCCGCCACCGGCAGCGCCCAGGCCGTCACCGGTCTCCCCACCCCGGACCACGTGGTCGTCGTGGTGATGGAGAACCACTCCTACTCCCAGATCATCGGCAGCTCCAGCGCGCCGTACATCAACAACACCCTCAAGGCCGGCGGCGCCAACCTCACCCAGTCCTTCGGCCTCACCCACCCCAGCGAGCCCAACTACTACATGCTGTTCTCCGGCAGCAACCAGGGCCGCACGGACGACAGCTGTGTGAGCGTCGGCTCCATCTCCGCCGCCAACCTCGGCTCCGAGCTGATCGCCGCCGGCAAGACCTGGGGCAGCTACAACGAGGGCCTGCCGAGCCAGGGTTCGACGGTCTGCAGCAGCGGCAAGTACGCGCAGAAGCACAACCCGTGGTTCGGCTTCAGCAACGTGCCGACCAACACCGCGTACACCATGACGCAGTTCCCGACCGACTACACCACGCTGCCGAAGGTCTCCTTCGTCGTCCCGGACCTGTGCAACGACATGCACGACTGCTCGGTCTCCACCGGCGACACCTGGATCCAGAACAAGCTCGGCGCGTACGCGACCTGGGCCCAGACCCACAACAGCATCCTCGTCGTCACCTTCGACGAGGACAACCGGCTCTCCGGCAACAAGATCCCGACCGTGTTCTACGGCCAGCACGTCACGCCCGGCAGCAGCACCGGCACCACGTACAACCACTACAACGTGCTGCGCACCCTGGAGGACCTCGCGGGTCTGACCACCCACGCGGGCAACGCCGGCTCCGCCTCCGACATCACCGGCATCTGGAACTGACGCCCGTGTACCTCGCGGACTCCCGCAGCACCAAGGCTCCCGTCGCCCCGGGCACCCGCCCGGGGCGGCGCGGGGCCGCCGTCCCCGGCACCGTTCTCGCCCTCGGGGCGGTCAGCCTGATCACCGACATCTCCTCCGAGATGGTCACCGCCGTGCTCCCGCTGTACGTCGTGGCCGGGCTCGGCCTCTCCCCGCTCGGCTTCGGCCTGCTGGACGGCATCAACAACGGCGTCGGCGCCCTGGTCCGGCTGGTCGGCGGCCACCTCGCCGACCGCGGCGGCCGAGGCCACAAGACCGTCGCGGCCGTCGGCTACGGGCTGTCCGCGGTCTGCAAGCCGCTGCTGCTGCTCGCGCACACCGTGCCGCTGATCGGCGCCGTGCTCGCGGTGGACCGCACCGGAAAGGGCCTGCGCACCGCACCCAGGGACGCGATGATCTCGCTCGCCACCGAGCCCGAACACCGGGGCCGGGCCTTCGGGGTGCACCGCGCGATGGACACCACCGGCGCACTGCTCGGCCCGCTGGTCGCGTTCGCCGTGCTGCGGGCGACGGTCGACGGCTACGACGCGGTGTTCGCGGTCAGCGGGTGCATCGCCGCGCTCGGCGTCCTGGTGCTCCTGCTCTTCGTCCCCACCCCCGCCCGCACGGCCGACGCACCGCCGAGGTCTTCGCTGCGCGACTCACTGACCCTGCTCCGGCTCCCGGCCCTGCGCCGGCTCGGCCTCTGCGCCGTGCTGCTCGGCCTGACCACCGTCAGCGACTCCTTCCTCTACCTGCTGCTTCAGCGCCAACTCGGCCTCTCCACCCACCTGTTCCCGCTGCTGCCGCTCGGCACCGCCGCCGCCTTCCTGCTGCTCGCCGTCCCGCTGGGCGCCCTCGCCGACCGGATCGGCCGGCGCACGCTCTTCCTCGCCGGGCACGGGGCGCTGCTGCTCGCGTACGTCCTGGTGCTGGCCCGGATCCCGGGCGGCGCGGTGGCGGTGGGCGTGCTGCTCCTGCACGGCATGTTCTACGCGGCCACCGACGGCGTGCTCGCCGCCGCCACGGCCAACGCCACCCCGGCCGACCAGCAGGGCGCCGGACTCGCGCTGGTCGGCACCGGCCAGGCGCTGGCCCGGTTCGCCTGCTCGCTCGCCTTCGGCGCCGCCTGGAGCGCCTGGGGAGGCCACACCGCCCTCGCCGCCACCGCAACCGCCCTGGCAGTCAGCGCAGTTGCCGCCTACTTGCTGCTCCGTTCCCCCGACGAGGTCACCGAATGACGCTCCCCCAACCTCCGGCCGGGGGTGCCCCCATCGCCCGCCTGTTGACCCTGCTGATCGCCGTCCTGCTGCTCGGCGGCATCGGCACGGGCGCGGTGCTGTACGCCGCCGACCGGTCCGGCAAGCGCGACGAGGAGCAGCAGGGCGGGCCCGCCGTCCGGGCCGGGAGCGTCTCGCTGCAGCCCGCCGGGCAGCAGCTGGTCTTCCGCAGCATGGCCTGGGGCCCGCACCGGGACGAGCTCGCTACCGTCCCGGCCGATCACCCGGACGGCGAGCGCACCGCCTCCGGCGTCAAGTGCCTGCGTTTCCACGCCGCGGCCGGTACCGGGATCTGCCTGCAGGCCGTGCACGGCGCGCTGGAGGACACCTACCGGACCGTCATCCTGGACGCCAAGCTGCACGAGCTGCACACCTTCCCGGCCGCCGGCATCCCGACCCGCGCCCGCGTCTCGCCCTCCGGGTACCTCGCCGCCTGGACGGTCTTCGTCAGCGGCGACTCGTACGCGGGGACCGACTTCTCCACCCGCACCGCCATCGTGGACACCCGTACCTGGGCCCTTCAGGACAACCTGGAGACGTACGCCATCACCAAGGACGGCCACCCGTTCCAGTCCCACGACACCAACATCTGGGGCGTCACCTTCGCCGACGACACCCGCTTCTACGCGACCCTGGCCACCGGCGGCCACACCTACCTCGTCCAGGGCGACGTCACCGCGCGCACCCTCACCACGCTGCACCAGAACGTCGAGTGCCCGTCCCTGTCGCCCGACGGCACCCGGGTCGCCTACAAGAAGCGCGCCCCCGGCGCGCCCGCCGACGCACCCTGGCGGCTGTACGTACTCGACCTGCGCACCATGACCGAGACCGCCACCGCCGAGCAGCGCAACATCGACGACCAGGCCCTCTGGGCCGACGACTCCACCCTGGTCTACGCCCTCCCCGGCGACTTCGGCGCCGATCTCTGGACCACCCCGGCCGACGGCAGCGGCAGCCCCCGCCGGCTCGTTTCCGCCGCCGTCGCCCCGGCCTACCTCGGCTGAACGGCCCCGGCCGCGGCGGCAGACCGACGGCGCGGCGTGCCGCCGTCGGCCGGGCAACGGTGGACATAGTGGGCCATGCACAGCTCCGTCCCCGGCCGAGCGTCGGCGATCCCCCGGCGGGTGGTGCTGCTCGGTGCGGCCGGCGGCCTGCTGGCCGGCGCGGGCTGCTCCAGCGCGTCCACGACCGCACCCGGGCAGACTCCCGCCTCGCCCTCACCCGCCTCGCCCTCACCCGGCTCGGCCACGCCCTCTGCGGCTGCCACCCTCCCCGCCACGACCCCCTGGACGCCAGGGCCGGGTGAGGTGCAGCCGGACGTCAAGCTGCGGGCCGTCCAGCTGGTGGAGGCCCTGGGCGCCTGGCCTCCCGGCGGCCAGGGCATCGCGGCGGCCCGGGCCAGGGTCAGCGCGCTCGGCCTCGACCCCGCCCTGGCCGACCAGGCCGGACCGCTGCTCCCGGCGGCGGACCGGGCCGCCCTCCAGGTGGTCGACGCCCAGTACGGCGGCATCCTCACCGACTCGGCCAGCGTGCTGGTGGTCTGCGACCAGTGGACCGCATCCGCCGACGGCCCGGTCACGCCCGGCGGCACCACGGTGGACGTACGCCTCGATGCAGCCCAACCCCGCTGGACGGTGACGGCCCTGCATCCCGCCGAGCCCGGCGCGCCCGCCGCCACCCTCAGCGACGCCGCCCGCCAGGTCCTGGCCGAGCCCCGCATCCAGCTCCCCCCGGCCTCGCAGGCGGACATCCGCAGCGGCGCCGTCCACGACACCGTGCTGCGGGCCATGCTGACGCTCTCCGGGACCTACCGGATGTACGTCAGCGTGGTCCGCTCCGGGCACCCCCTGGACGTCTTCGGTACCAACCGGCCCAGCGACCACCCGGTCGGCAGGGCCTTCGACGTGTGGCAGATCGACGGGCACGCGGTGGTCGACCCGCAGACCCCGCACGACCTGGTCGACGGCTTCATGCGGGCCGCCGCAGCCGCCGGTTCGTACAACGTCGGCGGCCCGCGCCAACTCTCCGGGGGTGCCACCTCCCAGCAGTTCTTCACGGACGACACCCACCACGACCACGTGCACGTCGGGTTCCTGACCTGACGCTGCGTCAGGCGAGCGGTCGAAGCATGACGATTCGGCCGAACGAGTGGCCGTCCCGGCGTGTAGGGGGCGCGTACCACCGATGCGAGGGGCGAGCTGCGGCAGTGTCGGGCCGAGTTGTCGCTCTCCGAGAGGCCGAACCATGTCATCGACCGACCTGGTGACCCCGCCAGCCAGCCCGCCCGGCAGCAAGTTGCGCCGTGAGGTGGGACTGATCGGGCTGCTGTGGGCCTCGGTCGGCGCGATCATCGGTTCCGGCTGGCTGTTCGGTGCGAAGACCGCCGTGGTGGCGGCCGGGCCGGCGTCGGTGCTCTCCTGGGTGATCGGCTCCGTGGCCATCGTGCTGCTGGCGCTGGTGCACGCCGAGCTGGGCGGCCTGTTCCCGGTGGCGGGTGGCACGGCGCGGTACCCGCACTACGCGTTCGGGGGCTTCGCCGGGATGTCCTTCGGCTGGTACTCCTGGCTGCAGGCCGCGACGATCGCGCCGATCGAGGTCCAGGCGATGATCAACTACGCCGGGCACTGGTCCTGGGCCGACGGATTCCTGCACCCGAACGGGACCCTGACCACCCAGGGTTTCATCGTGGCGGCCGCCCTGCTGGCGCTCTTCGTGGGGATCAACTTCCTCGGCGTCAAGATCCTCGCGTTCACCAACAACGCGGCCACCTGGTGGAAGGTGGCCGTCCCGCTGCTCACCATCCTGGTGTTCGCGGTCAAGGAGTTCCACGGCGACAACTTCACGTCGCAGCAGTTCGCTCCGTTCGGAGCGAAGGGCGTTCTGACGGCCATCAGCACCAGCGGGGTGATCTTCGCGCTGCTCGGCTTCGAGCAGGCGATCCAGTGGGCCGGGGAGAGCATGCACCCCAAGCGGGACATCCCGCGGGCCGTCCTCGGTTCGGTGCTGATCGGCACGGTGATCTACGTACTGCTCCAGGTCGTCTTCATCGGTTCGCTGCCGCCCGACACCTTCGCCGCGGGCTGGGCGCACCTCGACTTCCCCGGCATCACCGGCCCCTTCGCCGGCCTGGCGACCCTGATCGGACTGGGCTGGCTGGCGAGCATCCTCTACGTCGACGCGATCATCTCCCCGGGTGGCACCGGCCTGATCTACGTCACCTCCAGCTCGCGGATCTCGTACGGTCTGAGCCGTAACGGCTATGCGCCGCAGACGATCCAGCACACGGACCGGCGCGCCGTGCCGTGGGTCGGACTGATCGTCGCCTTCGTGGCCGGTGTGCTCTGCTTCCTGCCGTTCCCGAGCTGGCAGCGGCTGGTCAGCTTCATCACCTCGGCGGTCGTGCTGATGTATGCGGGCGCCCCGCTGGCCTTCGGGGTGATGCGCAAGCGGCTTCCGGCCCTCGAGCGGTCGTACCACCTGCCCGGGGGCGCGGTCATCTCCCCGCTGGCCTTCGCCGTCGCCAGCCTGGTCATCTACTGGGCCGGCTGGGGCACCCTGTGGCGGCTCGGCGCGGCGATCGTGATCGGCTATCTGCTGCTGGGCTCGTACGCCGCCTACGCCACGGTCAAGGGCCTGCCGAACGCGCCGCGGATGGACTTCAAGGCGGGGCAGTGGCTGCCGGTGTACCTGATCGGGATGGGCGTGATCTCCTGGCAGGGCACCTTCGGCGAGGGCGCCGCCGGCAACCTGCCGCTCTGGTGGGAC
The DNA here is from genome assembly GCF_007828955.1 of Kitasatospora atroaurantiaca. Taxonomy (NCBI): domain Bacteria; kingdom Bacillati; phylum Actinomycetota; class Actinomycetes; order Kitasatosporales; family Streptomycetaceae; genus Kitasatospora; species Kitasatospora atroaurantiaca. The sequence continues at coordinate 5,743,676 of NZ_VIVR01000001.1, forward strand.
ATCGGGGTGGTCGTGGTGTTCGCCCTGGTGATCTACTACTGGGCGCTCGCGGTGGCACTGCCCGTCGCGGAGATCGAGCGCAACATCCTGGGCGTCGAGGTGGTCGAGGCCGGCGGTCACTGACCGGTCGTCACACCGGGCTCCCTCACGGAGACCGTCGGCTCGTGCCGGACCGGGAAGTTGACCGAGTTGGCGATGAAGCAGGCCCGGTGGGCGTCCTCGTGCAGCGCGAGGGCCTGCTCGGCCATCGACGCCTCGGCCACCTCGATCCGGGGGCGCAGGACGGCCTCGGTGAAGTGGCCGCCCTCGGCGGTCTCGGCCATGGTGCCCACCGGGTCGTCGACGTACGCGGTGACCACGACGCCGTTGACCGCACAGAAGTGCAGGTACCAGAGCAGGTGGCACTGCGAGATCGAGGCGAGCAGCAGCTGCTCGGGGTTCCAGCGTGCGGGGTCGCCCCGGAACGCCGGGTCCGAGCTGCCGGGGATGGGCGGCCTGCCGGCCGCCGACACCTCGTGGGAGCGCTCGTAGGCCCGGTAACCGCTCGTCCCGCTACCGGTGTTGCCCGTCCAGGTGACCTGGGCGGTGTACGTGTGGAGCTCCGGAGAGGTCGTCATGGGCCCAGTCTACGAACCGGCCGGCCCTCGCCCGTGCCTGGCCGCCGCGCCGACCAGGCGCTCCGCCAACTGCGGTGCGCCCGCCCAGTGCAGGTGGAGGTACGAGGCGTGCACCGAGCCGCTGGCGAAGCCCTCGGTACGCGGCCCGGTCGGCCCGTGCCAGCCCCAGGCGGGGGAGGGGCCGGCACCGGGCTCGCAGACCGTACGGTGGAACTCGTGGCCCCGGACCCGCGTGCCCGCCGGGGCGAGGGTGCTGTCGGTGAGGGCGACGGCCTCGCGGTAGCCGAGGGTGAGCCTCTCCGTCATCCGGGCGGTGGCGTCGAGCACGCCGCACATCGGTGCGCCGTCCAACTCCCTGCCCAGGTACAGGAGTCCGGCGCACTCGGCGCTGATGGGCGCACCGGAGGCGGCGAGGGCGGCGATCGAGGAGCGTAGCTGGGCGTTGGCGCTCAGCTCGGACACGTACATCTCGGGGAAGCCGCCGCCGATCACCAGGCCCGAGGCGCCGTCCGGCAGCGTGGCGTCGTGCAGCGGGTCGAACGGGACGACCTCCGCGCCCGCCGCCGCGAGCAGTTCGGCGTTCTCCGCGTACGAGAACGAGAACGCAGCCCCCGAGGCCAGCGCGATCCGGGGCCGCCCGGCCACCGGGGTGACCTCCTCGGCCGCCGACCAGGGCGCCGCCGTCAGCGGCGGAGCGCTTCGCGCCAGCGCCAGCAGCGCGTCCAGGTCGACCGAGCGGCCGATCAGTTCGCCCATGTCGCGGACGGCCCGCAGCGCGTCCGCCGACCGCTCCACGGCCGGGATCAGCCCGAGGTGCCGGGACGGCGTCGCCACGGCGGCGGTCCGGCGCACCGAGCCGAGGACGGGCACGCCCGACCCCTCCTCCAGGGCCTCCCGCAGCAGCTCCTCGTGCCGGTCCGAGGCCACCCGGTTGAGGATCACCCCGGCCAGCCGTACCTCCGGGTCCCAGGAGGCGAAGCCGTGCACCAGCGCGGCCACCGACCGGGACTGCGAGGAGGCGTCCACCACCAGCACCACCGGCGCCCGCAGCAGCTTCGCCACATGGGCCGTGGACGCCAACTCGCCCCGCCCGGCCGCCCCGTCGAACAGCCCCATCACGCCTTCGACCACCGCCACGTCGGCCCTGGCGGCGCCGTGCAGGAACAGCGGTGCCACCCGCTCCGGGCCGCACATGAAGGCGTCCAGGTTGCGCCCGGGACGCCCGGCGGCCAGTCCGTGGTAGCCGGGGTCGATGTAGTCCGGCCCGACCTTGTGCGGGGAGACCGTCAGGCCCCTGGCGGCGAGCGCCGCCATCAGGCCGGTGGCGACAGTGGTCTTGCCCGCGCCGGAGGACGGCGCGGCGATGACGAGACGGGGGATGTTCAAGGGCCTACCACTCGATACCGCGCTGGCCCTTGCGGCCCGCGTCCATGGGGTGCTTGACCTTGGTCATCTCGGTGACCAGGTCGGCGAATTCGGTCAGCGCCTCGGGGGCGTAGCGGCCGGTGATGACCACGTGCTGGCTGCCGGGACGGTCCTTCAGCACCGCCAGCACCTCGTCCACGTCGATCCAGCCCCAGTGCATCGGGTAGGTGAACTCGTCCAGCACGTAGAAGCGGTAGCTCTCGGCGGCCAGGTCGCGCTTGACCTGCTCCCAGCCCTCCTTGGCCGCCTCCTCGCTGGACTCGATGTCCCGCTGCACCCAGGACCAGCCCTCGCCCATCTTGTGCCAGTCCACCGTGCCGCCCTCGCCGGAGGCGCCGAGCACGCGCAGCGCGTTCTCCTCGCCGACCTTCCACTTGGCGGACTTCACGAACTGGAACACCCCGATCGGCCAGCCCTGGTTCCAGGCCCGCAGCGCCATCCCGAAGGCGGCGGTGGACTTGCCCTTCCCGGGCCCGGTGTGCACGGCGGTGATCGGCAGCGTACGGCGCTGACGGGTCGTCAGGCCGTCGTCGGGGACGGTCTCGGGGATACCCTTCGGCATGGCTCAGGCTGCCTTTCGGTCGTGGTTGACGGGGCGGTGTGCGTGCACCAGAGCGGCGACGCCCTCGGCGCGCAGCTCGTCCAGAGTCACTGCGGGGCCGCCGAGTTGCGCGGCCAATGTACGGGCCAGGCCCAGCCGCACCGGGCCGGCCTCGCAGTCCAGCACCACGCTCGCCAGCCCCTGTCCGGCCAGCAGACCGGCGGCCTGCCCGGCCTGCGCCAGCGCGTCGCGCCCGCCGGTCGCGCGGCCGTCGGTGACCACCACCAGCAGCGGACGGCGGTGCGGGTCGCGCATCCGCTCCACCCGGAGCACCTCGTGCGCACGCAGCAGACCGGCCGCGAGCGGAGTGCGCCCGCCGGTGGGCAGCTGCTCCAGGCGGGCGGCGCCGACCTCCACCGACGAGGTGGGCGGCAGCGCCAGCTCGGCGGACGCACCCCGGAAGGTGATCATGCCGATCTTGTCGCGGCGCTGGTAGGCGTCCATCAGCAGCGACATGACCGCGCCCTTGACCGCCGTCATCCGCTGCCGGGCCGCCATCGACCCGGAGGCGTCCACCACGAACAGCACCAGGTTGGACTCCCGGCCCTGGCGGACCTGCTCGCGGAAGTCGTCGCGGTGCAGCACCAGCGCGCGCGAGTCGCGGCCCCGCGCCACCTGGTGCGGAGCGGCGGCCTGCAGGGTGGCGCTGAGGTGCAGCCGGCTGAGGTGCCCCTGCGGGCGGCGGGACCTGATGGTGTGGCCGCCGTCCGTCTCGGCGGGGGAGCGGCGGCCCTGGGCGCCCTTCCCGGTGCCGGGCACCTTGAACAGCCTGGTCCGGTACGGCTCCCCGGCGGCGGCCACCGGCGCGTTCGCCTTGGCGGGAGCACCCTGTGGCGGGACGGTCTCGCTCGGCTCGTCGGAGGCCGCGCTGCCGTCGGGAGCGTCGCCCACGGGCTCCGGTGCGCCTCCGCCGTCGGGACCTCCGCCCGGGCCCTCGTCGTCGGGCCCCTCGTTGTCGGGTCCCTCGTCGTCAGGTCCCTCGGAGTGCTCGTCCAGTGTCCGGTCCAGCTGCTCCTCGTCGAGCCCGGGAGCGTCGAAGGGGTTGCGGCGCCGCCGGTGCGGCAGAGCCAGCTGCGCGGCCTTGCGGACGTCCTCCTCCAGGACCTCCGTCCGCCCGTCCCAGGCCGCCAGCGCGACCGCCGTCCGGGCCATCACGATGTCCGCGCGCAGCCCGTCCACCTCGAACGCGGCGCAGACGGCGGTGATCTGACGCAGCGCCACATCGGTGAGCTCCACCTGCGGGAGCAACTCCCGTGCTGCGGTGATCCGTTCGGCGAGCTCCCGCTCGTCCTCGGCGTAGCGGGCCGCGAAACCGTCCGGGTCCGCGTCGTACGCGAGCCGCCGCCGCACCACCTCGGCCCGCTCGCCCGGGTCGCGGGTGGCGGCGATCTCGACGGTCAGGCCGAACCGGTCGAGCAGCTGCGGCCGCAGCTCACCCTCCTCCGGGTTCATCGTCCCGACCAGCAGGAAACGTGCCGCATGCCGGACCGAAACGCCCTCGCGCTCGACGTACGAGCGGCCCATCGCGGCGGCGTCCAGCAGCAGGTCCACCACGTGGTCCTGCAGCAGGTTGACCTCGTCGATGTAGAGCACGCCGCGGTGCGCCTTGGCGAGGAGGCCCGGCTCGTACGCCTTCACGCCCTCGGCGAGCGCCCGCTCCAGGTCGAGGGAACCGACGATCCGGTCCTCGGAGACGCCGACCGGCAGCTCGACCAGGTGTGCCGGACGCTCCTCGGCGGCCGCGAGGGCGTGCGGCCCGTCCGGGCACTGCGGGTCGGCCGAGGCCGGGTCGCAGGCGAACCGGCAGCCGGGCACGGTCGCGATGGACGGCAGCAGGCCGGCCAGCGCACGCACCATGGTCGACTTGGCCGTCCCCTTCTCGCCGCGCACCAGCACCCCGCCGACCGCCGGGGACACCGCGTTGAGCAGCAGCCCGAGCCGCAGGTCGGCCATGCCGACGATCGCGGTGAACGGGTATCGGACGTCACTCATCTGCCTGCCACTCTCCAAAGTTACGGCGCTCCTGGCGGTACGAACGGCAGCCCGTTGCCGGGTACCCCGCCCTCGATCAGCTTCCACAGTGCGTCCGTGTCCGCATGCTCCTCGATCAGATCCCCTAGCCGGTCCAGCCGTTCCTCGCGGGCCGCGGCGAACGAGGTGTCGGGCGCCGGTACGAAGTCCCGCCCGGCGAGCCCCGCCACCTCGCGCAGCAGCGCCCGGCGGAAGCCGTCGTTCTCCAGGGCTCCGTGCCAGGTGGTGCCCCACACGGAGTCCACCCGGCAGCCGTCCAGGAACGGCTCGCCTCCCTCGACCGCGACCACCCCGTGGTGGATCTCGTACCCCTCGACGCGCTCGCCGTAAGCCTCGCCGACCGGACGGGCCAGCACCTTCTCCCGGCCGAACACCACCCGGGTCGGCAGCAGGCCGAGACCGGCGACCGTACCGGCCTTGGACTCGACCTCGTCCACGATCTCCCGGCCCAGCATCTGGTACCCGCCGCAGGCGCCGAGCAGCGGCAGCCCGGCCGCCGCGCGCTTCTTCAGGGCACTCTCCAGCCCGCGCTCCCGCAGCCAGGCCAGGTCGGCCACCGTGGCCCGGGTGCCGGGCAGCACCACCAGGTCGGCGTCGGCCAGTTCCTCGGGCCTGGTCGCCCAGCGGACCAGGACGCCGGGCTCCTGCGCCAGCGCGTCCAGATCGGTGAAGTTGGACAGCCGCGGGAAGCGCACCACGGCCACCCGCAGGACGTCCGCCCCGAGCGGCCCCCGGACGTCGCCGCGGTCGACCACGGTCGAGAGGTCGAGCGAGTCCTCAGCGTCCAGCCAGAGCCCCGGCAGCATCGGCAGGGTGCCGAGCACCGGACGGCCGGTAAGCTCGTGCAGCATGTCCAGGCCGGGCGCCAGCAGCCGGGCGTCGCCCCGGAACTTGTTGACGAACCAGCCGGCCACATGCCGCTGGTCCTCGGCGGAGAGCAGCGCCAGCGTCCCGTACATCGCGGCGAAGACCCCGCCGCGGTCGATGTCGCCGACCACCACGACCGGCAGCCTGGCCGCCGTGGCCAGGCCCATGTTGGCGATGTCGCGGTCCCGCAGGTTGATCTCGGCGGGGGAGCCGGCGCCTTCGCAGATCACCACGTCGTAGCGCTGCCGCAGGTCGGCCAGGCACTCCAGGGCGCGCTCCAGCAGGACGGGCTTGCGCTCGCGGTAGTCCAGCGCGCCGACCTCGGCGACGGCCCGGCCGAGCAGCACCACCTGGCTGCGGCCGTCCGCGCCCGGCTTGAGCAGCACCGGGTTCATCGCCGCCTCGGGCTCGACCCGGGCTGCGGCCGCCTGCATGGCCTGGGCACGGCCGATCTCGGCGCCGTCGGCGGTCACGAAGGAGTTGAGCGACATGTTCTGCGCCTTGAACGGCGCAACGCTGACACCCTGTCGGGCCAGCCAGCGGCAGATCCCCGCCGTGACCACGCTCTTGCCCGCATCCGAGGTCGTCCCGGCGACCAGCAACGCATTACTCATGCCCGTTCCTCTCACCTGTGGCACTGCGTGCGCAAACGGCCAACCCGGCGGCGCGAGGAACTTCGCGGGGCGGAAGGTGCGGCGCCGGCACGTTCCTCTGCATCACGCTTGCGGCCAGCCACCCAAGGGCGCGAGGAGCTTCGCGGGGCGGAAGGTGCGGCGCCGTTACTTCCGATGCCGCGCAGTTCCCCGCGCCCCTGAGGGGATGCCCGCTCATGACCGGCCCCGCTTCGTTACGTCGTTGGCGCCGGGCGGTAGGTGCGGCGCCGTTGCTTCCGATGTCGCGCAGTTCGGCGCGCCGCTCAGGAGACCCGCCAGTGCCCGTGAACCGACCGTCACCGCGAGGGCGAGGGCGCCGACCCGGCGGGAGAGGACGCAGGCCCGTTCGATGTCCTCGACCGTCACCGGCCGCAGTTCCGCGCCGAGTACGGGCCGGTGCTCGACCCGCTCGCCGTAGGTGAGGGTCCCGCCGAGCCGGACGCCGAGCGCGCCCGCGAAGGCGGCCTCGGCCTGGCCCGCGTTGGGGCTCGGGTGCGCGGAGCCGTCCCGCCGCCAGACCCGCCAGGCGGTACGCGGGTGGGGCGCGGCGGCGACCGTCAGCAGCGCCGTCAGCCGGGCGCCGGGCCAGCCGGCGACGTCGTCCAGCCGGGCCGAGGCCCAGCCGAAGCGGTGGTGGCGGGGTGAGCGGTGGCCGACCATCGCGTCGAGGGTGTTGACGGCCCGGAACGCGAGCAGACCGGGCGCGCCGGCCAGGGCGCCCCAGCACAGGGCGTTCACGACCGCGTCGGCGGTGTTCTCGGCCACGGACTCGACCACCGCCCGGGCGATCTGCTGCTCGTCCAGCGTGCTCGGGTCGCGCCCGCACAGGTGCGGCAGCCGCTCGCGGGCGGCGTCCAGGTCGGCGGCCTGCAGCGAGCGGCCGATGGTCCGGGCCTCCCGGGTCAGCGAGGTGCCGCCGAGGACGGTCCAGGTGGCGGTGGCAGCCAGCGCGGCGCGGCCCACCGCCGATCGTCCCAGCGCGCGGTCGGCCAGCACCGTTCCCGCCGCGACGGTACCCACGCAGGCGGCGGTGAAGAGGACACCCGCCGCGCGCCGGTCACGCCAGAGCAGCCGCTCCAGCCGGCCGGCGGCGGTACCGAAGGCGGCGACCGGGTGGCCGCGCCGGGGGTCGGCGAAGCGGGCGTCGGCGAGGTATCCGGCGACGGTGCCGAGGGCGAAGGCGGCGCTGCGGTTCAGTCGAGGCACGGCACGGGCACAGGGATGGCGGCAGCTCGGATCGGCGGCCGCATCGCGGCCGGGGCAGCCTGCATGGCGTGCGTGTCCTCACTCAGGGTCCGCGCCCTGGATCGACGTACCGGAGGCGAGAGTCTCCTGGCTTCCGGGTCCGACACACCCTCGGGCCTTCCAGCAGCCGTTCGACCGGACCGCCGTGACCATGTGTTCGAGCGTGCTCCCCGGTGACAGTGGCGGGACCGCGCCGGATTCGCACCGGCTTCCTCTGCATGCCTCCGTTTGGCTGATGGATCCCATCACGGGGCTCGACCGGGAGTCAACAAAGCAGGCGGAGGGGTTGGTCACACGTGCCGCCACCCGCCCAAGCGGGCGCGGTCCCCGGCCGGTCCGCTACGCCTCCTCCACGCCACTGACACATCGACAGAACCCCAGGCGGGCGCGGATACTACCCGCGTAGCTAACCGGCCGGCCCAAGCTCCGTCATTACCTCCGAGTAGATGGCTGATTCAGGTAGCCGGGCTCGTACGATCCTCCGATTAACAGTCGGGGGTGCCTGCTGCGCTTCGTGCAATCGGCGGGTGTGGGCGAAATAGGTACACCCGTACGGTCATGTCCCATGCGACGAAGACCGCCGTCCCCCGCCCCCGTGCCGTTCTCCCCGATGGCCGCCCGGGCGCACCGTGCCGGGCTCGGCCTGACTCCGGAACAGGTGGCCGAGGGCATGGCTGCGCACGGCGTCCGCCTGCTGCCCGGCCACGTCATCGGCTGGGAGACCGGCGAGATCAGGCCGTCCGAGGAGGAGTTCATCGCCCTCGCGCGCGCCCTGTGGTGCCCGCCCGCCCAGCTGATGGGCGCCCGTCCGACCACGCTGCGGGACTTCCGGGTGGCCCGGGAACTCACCCAGGAGCAGGCGGCCCGGCGGATCGGGGTCACCCAGCAGGCGTACGAGAAGGCCGAGCTCAGCGGCAAGTGGACCGGCGACGAGGAGCAGAGCTACGCGCTGGCGCACGTGCTGGGCCTGAGCCTGCGGGCGCTGCTCTACGTGACCCACCGTCAGGACGACCTGGACCAGCGGCTGCGGCAGTGCGTCGACGGGCGCTGGCAGGCCCAGCTGAAGGCGATCTCCCGTCTGGTGCCCGTCCCCCGCGACGTGCTCTCGGCGGCTCTCACGGAGCTGCAGAACGAGTACCTGGTGCCGATGCACTGGGGTTCCTCCCCGAGCCCGGCCGAGCAGCAGCCCAGCAAGCCGCTCGCCCAGCGGTTCTGGGAGCTGCTGGCCCAGCACCACACCGACATTCCGGTCTGAGG